>MVCR01000067.1 GCA_002050035.1 Planctomycetales bacterium 4484_113
AAGGGAGAAGGCTCAGGACCTAATTGACCAGCTCATGCTTAAGTACTGACTCTCAGTCCTCTGACCCGAGACCCCAAAGCCCGCCTCAATCTCGCCACTGGCGGGCAAGTGTCGGGCGTCAGAAATGACGGGCGAGGACGCCCGTCCTCCAGGGAACGAAGTTCTCCTGATACCTGCCACTTGCCACCTGCTGCCTCATCCCTCGCCATTCATCCCTCGCTGCTGCACTACTAGCTACTACGCTACTAGTCACCCCCCTCATCCCCTAACCCAGGCGCTTCTGGAAGCGGACAGTGGCAAGGAAAATGAAGGCGATGCAGATTCCCACGAGGACGGCGAGATCGCTCATCAGCGCCAGCGCACCCGCGCCGCGAATCACCATCCCGCGCACGATGTTGAGCGAATACGTCATCGGCAGCAGGAAAGTGATGGGATAGATGACCGCCGGCATACTCTCGCGCGGGAAGATGAAGCCGGACAGCAGAATCGAGGGAATCACGATGAGAATCGTCATCAGCACCGCCTGAAGCTGGTTGCGCGCCATGGTAGAAATCATCAGACCCAGCGCCAGCGAGGCGATGATCCACAGAAGCAGCACCACGATGAGGATGGCAATGCTTCCGCGAACCGGCACCTGGAAGATGTAAACCATCACCAGCAGAACGCCCACGCCCTCGGCGACGCCCAGCCAGAAGAAAGGCACCAGCTTCCCCAGCATCAAGCCCAGCCTGCCAATGGGCGTAACGATGAGCTGCTCCAGCGTCCCCTCGGCGCGCTCGCGCACCAGCGAAAGCGAAGTCAAGAGCATCAGCGGAAGGTGCAGGATGAGCACAATCAGCGCGGGCACGAAGAAAACCGATGACTTCAAGTCGGGGTTGAAGAGCACCCGCGCTCGGGCGACGAAACGCGGCTTCATGTCAATCCTCACCGCATCATCCTGCGCCATCGCCGCGACCACGCCTGAGACCGTGTTGAGCACATAGTTGGCGACCGTCGAATCGCTACCGTCAACCAGAACCTGGACGCTCGCGCTCTCGCCCGGCGGCAGATGGTCGGAGAATCGGGGCGGAATGATGATGGCGGCTTTCGCCTTGCCGTCTCGCAGGGCATCGTAGGCTTCCCTGTAGGAAAGCAGGTAGTGCTTGAAGATGAACACGCCGGTATTATCGAGTGCACTCACAAGCCGCCGGCTGCTACTCGTGTGGCTCTGATCCACCACCACCGCGGTGACATTTTTCACCTCCGTGCTGATTGCGTAGCCGAAGATGGTGAGCTGAATGACCGGTATCAGAATCGCGATGATGATGGTCAGGCGGTCGCGCCGAAGCTGCCGGAATTCCTTCAGCGCCATCGCGAACAAGCCCCTAAGCACCGGAGCTCTCCTTTCCCCGCAGGCGCGTGAGCGCAACGAACACGTCTTCCAGCGTCGGGCGCGAATCGGTCAGCGATACCCCTTGCCCCAGCTTCTCCGCCAGCAGCCTCGTCAGCTCGGCATCCGGAAGCTCGCGTGCAACCAGAAGATGCATATTGTTGCCAAACACGGTCGCCTGCCGCACCCCGCTGAGCTGGCGGATCTTTTCCAGATGGACGCTGGCGGCGGCAAGGCTGAAATCCACCCAGCGGGTGCCGGCGGGCGTGGCATCCGCAAGCTCGGTCAGCTCCTCCGGCGTGCCCAACGCCAAGAGATGCGAGAAATAGATATATCCCAGCCGACCGCAGCGCTCCGCTTCATCCATATAGTGAGTGCTGATGAAAAGCGTCTTGCCCTGACCCGAAAGCTCGAACAGAATGTCCCACATCTCCGCGCGCGCTACCGGGTCGATCCCCGATGTCGGCTCGTCAAGGAAGATAACCGGCGGGTCGTGCAGAATCGCGCAGGCGAGTGAAAGGCGTTGCTTCCAGCCGCCGGAGAGCGTGCCCGCAAGCTGATTGAACACCGGCTTCAGCGCCACCCGCTCCGCCACGGCATCCATTCGCTGCGAGAGCTTCCGCCCCGGCAGTCCGTAGAGGCTCCCGAAAAACTGCATATTCTCTCGCACCGTAAGGTCGGGATAGAGACTGAAGCGCTGCGGCATATAGCCGATGCGCAGCTTCACCTGCTCCGGCTGGCGAAAGGAGTCAAACCCAAGCACGCTTGTCCTACCCCTTGTCGGAGCCAGCGTGCCGCAGATGATGCGAATAAGGGTGGACTTGCCGCTCCCGTTAGGCCCCATGAAGCCGAAAATCTCACCGCGCCCGATCTCAAAGCTAACATCGCTCAGCGCAGTGATAGCGCCGAAGCTGCGGAACAGGTGCTCAACCGCAATTGTCACATCGCCACTCATCAACGGGAGAGGTAGGCGGTGACATTCATTCCCGCGCGCAGCGGAATCGGCGCGCTCAGCGGCTTCAGCTTCACGCGATACACCTGATTCACCCGCTCCTCGGGCGTGTGGATATTGCGCGGGGTGAACTCCGCCTCGCGGCTCACGAAGACGACTTCGGCGTCAAACCGTTTATCGGGATAAGAATCGCTCACCACTTTCATCGTTGAGCCCAGCTCCACCCAGCCGAGCGCGCTTTCAGGAACGTAGGCATCTATCCAAATGTCATCGGTCGCCAGCAGCGAGACGATGGCCTGTCCGGGGGCAGCGATCTCGCCAGGCTCCACCAGGATTTCCTCCACCACCCCGCTGACCGGTGCCACAACCTGCATATCCGCGATATCAAGCTGCAAACGGGCCAGCTCCGCCTGCGCCTGCTTTACTTTCGCCTCGGCAGCCGCGAGCTGATTCTCCGTCGCTCCCGCCAGCAGATGCGCCAGCACCGCTTTGCGCGCCGCCACTGCCGACTCCGCCGCCTCGATCTCTTCACGACGCAAGCCCTTCGTCAGCTTGCCGAGCTTCTCCTTCACCGCCTTAAGCTTAGCCACCAGCGAATCCCGCTTTGCCACGGCGGCATCACGCTTTGATTCGCTCACCACACCTTGCGCCGCCAGGCGCTCCATTCGGGCGGCATCCTTGATTGCCGCATCAACTTCCGCCTGCAGTGCATCCACCTGCGCCTGCGCCGCCGCGATATCCTCCGAGCGAAAGCCGGAGAGTGCTTGCCGGTATTGCGCCTCGGCACCCGAAAGCTCTGCCCGCGCCTGCTGGATTTGCTCCGGCGTAGCGCCTGCTTTAAGGTCATCGTAAGCCGCCTGCGCCGCTTCTACCGCATGCACAAGCACTTCACGGCGCGCCACCAGCTTGGAATCATCAAGCCGCACCAGCAGTGCGCCCTTCTGCACACTCTGCCCGTCTTCCACCAGCACTTCGGCGACCTGCCCGCCGACTCGGCTTCCCAGCGCATAGTCTTGCGCCCTGACGATCCCCGAAAGCTCAACGGGATGCTGGGCGCACGCGCCCGCCGCCATCAGAAACGCTACCAGCAGTGCGAAGACGAGTTCCTTACCCATTTACCCGATGCCTCCCGATGCGGAAGATTATAAAGGATGGAGGGCTGCACGCAGCTTTCGGCTGTCGCCGGTCGGGGGTCAGGACTCGTAGGGGCATCACGCCTGGGCGTGACCGTGCCCTTCGTCGATGCAGCGAAACCCGTTGCTGGGCATGGCGTGCCATGCCCCTACAGAAGACGGCGGCCATGAATAACCGCCCTACAGTAGGCGCGCAGGCCTGCGATTACTCGTCCAAGCGAAGTTGCTTTCTGATTAGCTTGCACATGCTATCGGGAAGTTCGACGTGCCTCGGAACCGGGGCTCGCCTTCCGCTGCGGGGATTCCGGTAGATGTCGTGCTTCCTGCCATGCCGGTGCAGGTAGCAGCCTTCCTTCACCAGCAGCTTGATGAACTCGTTGCGCTTCAAAGCTCAATCGCTATCGCTTCGGTTTGGGTTTCAATGCCGGCAGGAGTTTCGTCCTCCATCATAAGCGCGTAAGCCTCGCGGATGTTCTCCTTCAGCTCCGCAAGCGTCCTCCCCTGGCTGAAAACGCCCGGGACTTCTTTCAGGCGACCGACGTGCCAGCCCTCATCAACCCAGTATTCAAGTGTGAACTGCGGCATATGAGGATTATACCCCAGGAGGAAGGAGGTTTCAGGTTTGGGGTCTGAGGCCTACCGCCAGGAAAGGCGGTGGATGCCCGGACAACCGTCAGTCCCGCCACGGGCGGGTAAACGTGAGCTTCCAGGGGTCAGACGGAAGGCGGGCACGCCGCAAGGCTTGCTCGCAGTGGCGGGGCCGCTCCCTACGGAAGGAGCATCCCGGCAATGGACCCCAGAGCTTACACCTCCTCCTCCGGAATCAGCAGACCGTATCCACGCGCGCGGCGCTTGTAGACCGCGCAGATCTGAGCGCTCTCGGCGTCCCGAAACAGGAAGAAGTCATGCCCCGAAAGCTCCATCTGCAGCACCGCCTCCTCCGCCGTCATCGGTCTGATGGTAAAAGTCTTCCTCCGCGCGATTGGATGATCGTTTGCGCTGGCTTCAGCGGTCGCCATTGCAGACGGGACGATTTCGTTCTCCGCGCCACGGCGACCTTGTATGAGCTTGCTCTTGTACTTGCGGAGCTGCCGTTCCACCTTGTCTATCGCCTCGTCAAACGAAGCGTAGAACGATCCGGAAACGACCTCCGCCCGCAGCACCTGCCCGTTGGCATTCAGCGTTATTTCGGCTTTCCGCACCGCTCCGCCCTTGCCTCCGCCCTCGTCCACGAACTCCACGTCCGCCGACATTATGCGGTCGAAAAGGCGGCTCAGGCGAGCGGTCTTGCGTGCCGCGTAGTCCTTCAAACGGTCAGTAATCTTGAAGTTCTTGCCCTTAATTCTCGGTTGCACTTTTGTAACCTCCAGTTTAGTAAAGAGCTCGGCTTCTATCCGCATTATATACTACCTGCGCCGGCAGGGAAAACCTGTGCCAGCAGGCAATGCTAGTACGGGGATTTCTAGCCAGCACCGGGGAAATGAGCTAAAGTATTCTCCGCGTCTATGCGGAAGCAGGGAACTATCGCCCATCCGGTAAGCCTGCACGGGCGCGGTTTCATTCTCGACCGCGAAACCGCCCTGAAGCTCTCGCCGGCGGAAGCCAGCACCGGTTTTCGGTTCGTTCGCACCGACCTTCAAGGTCAACCTTCGGTCACCGCCCATCCCCGCTACCTCCGTTCGGCGCCGAACTGCACGGTGCTGGAAGACGGCGACGCCCGCGTGATGGTCGTAGAGCACCTGCTGGCGGCTTGCTGGGCTCTCGGAGTGAGCAATCTCATCATCGAAGTTGATGCCCCCGAAATACCCACTCTCGATGGAAGCGCCCTGCCATTCGCCGAGAAGCTGGAAAGCGCCGGAATCATCACCCAGGACGCCACCATTCCGCAGATTGCGTTGCACGCGCCGGTGGTGGTTAGTGAAGATGGAGGGAAACTGCTGATTGCCTTCCCCGCCGGGAGCTTCCGCCTCTCGTATCTCCTTCATTATCCCGATTTGCCGGAGGTGGGGACCGACTTTCTGGTGATTACCGGTGAGCTAGAACAGCTGCGGCGCGAACTCCTGCCGGCCCGCACTTTCATCCCGGAGCAAGAGGCCCGCCGGCTACTGCAGCAAGGACTTATCCGCTCCACCGATGAGAGCATGGGCGTGGTCATTCATCCAGGTCACACTCCGCAGATGCGCCTGCCTCACGAACTGGTTCGCCACAAGATTCTCGACCTTCTGGGCGACCTGGCGATTCTCGGATGCGAGTTCCGCGCGCAGTTCCTCGGAATCATGAGCGGGCATCATCTCAACGCTCGCCTGATACAGGCGCTCGCCGCCCGCTACCCGCACCATTGAGTCAGAGAGTTGCCGCGGCTTCCCTAGCCGAACCCTGCTAGTGCAAGACGGACACCGGTTACTCTTGCCCCTGACCGGCCTCATCTGGAGGCGGTGGCGGCGCCGCTGCGGCACGCTTGCGCGGCTTCCAGGCGAATCCCACATCAAGCGAGTACAGCCCCGCGCCGGTGAGGAACAGGCAGACCATTATCGCCAGCTTGATCAGCGGCAGCTCGATTCCGTCCGGGGGGAAGAATCCGCCACCCCAGTAGACCGTGCCCAGCGAGACCGCCGCCACAATGCCAACCAGGAAAGCGCTGATGCGCGTGAATAGACCGAAAAACAGCAGGATACCGCCCACAAACTCAATCAGACTGACGACCCAAGCGAGAATCACCGGCATCCCGAACCCCACTCCATGCAAGCTCAGCACGTCAGCGAATCCGGCAATCCCAGGGCCGCCGAACCACCCAAACAGCTTCTGCGCGCCATGCGCGAAGAAGGTTACGCCGATAACCAGCCGCAAAGCCAGCAGCCCGATTGAGAAAGCGACAACCCGTCCATCCTGATTCATACCTCACCCCCGGGTGATTGATTTCAGTTGCCGCCCATAATTGTAGCATCAATGAGCCACGCGGCAAAGCCCGATTGTCCGAGCGCCTCGCAAAGTGATAGCAGTGCCCTCCCTCTGCTTCCCTGCCGCACAAACGGGTCCCCGAACCCGCTTACGCCAGCTGGCCTTAGATCACCTACTCCAATCGCGCGATGGCGAATTTGAGGTCGGCATGGGTGCTGTCATAGTAGCTGATGGCGGGCTTTCCGTTAACTATTGCAAGGGAAGTACACGCGCCCACATCTCCGGCGCTGTCAACGGTTACAGGCGTTCCCCATCTACTCCCACTGGCATTGCTCGCCCGCACATAGTTGAGGTCGGTGTTAGCATAGTAGCTAATGGCTGGATTCCCCTTAACCACCGCCAGTGATGTGTATTGACCTACCGCTCCCGCGCTGTCCACAGGGGTCGTGCTGAAGCGATACACACTTATAAGAACACTGTCGTAGTCGGTATCGTTGTCCGAGTCTTCAACTTTCAGTTTTGCCATGTACATTCCCGTCTCCGAGTAATCGTGGTCGTAGATGGGGTCGGTGCCATTATTCACATAAGAGCCGTCGCCTTCCGGGTCGAAGCGGTAGATCAGGGAAGTGCCCTCCGGGTCGTAGCTTGAGCTGGCGTCAAAGTCCACTGACGCTGAACCAGTATCGCCAAGATAAACGAAAGTAGGGCTTGCGGAGAGCACCGCCACCGGCGGGAGATTCGCCGTTGCGTTGATGGAGACCGTATCCACATCGAAGGCGCCGTCGTTATCGGTCACTCGCAGCTTGGCGTTGTACATCCCCGCGCTCATATAGGTGTGCGGCGGCGGGTTCTGCTCCATCAC
>MVCR01000014.1 GCA_002050035.1 Planctomycetales bacterium 4484_113
TAACAGACGGCGAAGCGGCGTGCCCGGCGTGCAGTCGCGCGCGCTGAAAGCGGGAATCGCTGCGAAGAAAGAAGCTGACCTGCCCGGAGCCTGTTGCCGGCGAATCCGCATCGCTTGCCGGCGAGGTTACGAAGTCATCCTACTCCTCTGGCCAGATCAAACCGTACTCGTCGTCGGCGCGGATGTAGATGAGCTCCTCCGCAACACGGTTACCATACGCCATCGCCGGACGACCGGCGACCTGGGCAAGGGTGATGCCGTCGCTTACATCAGTTGCGGGGTCAACGGTAATCGGCTCATTCCACTCTGTTCCCTCCGCGTTCTTGGCTACGACATACTTGACGAAATAACAGATTGTCCCTGGCGTATGGCTGTATGCGATTGCCGGTCGTCCGTTAATCTCTGCAAGGCAGATTCTTCCCCCAGTCCCGACAACACCGCCAGCTTCAAGGCTGACAACCGTCACCACATCATCCCACTGAGAGCCGTCGGCATTAAGCGCTCGCCGAAAGACCAGCTCATGCGGGAGTTCCCCGCCGATTTCTATCGCTACCGCCGGATTGCCGCCAATCAGAGCCATCGACGATCTGACGCCCATCTTCTGCTGCGTGATGTCCATCGGCTCGCCCCACGATTCTCCCAGCGTGTCCAACGCCCGCACGAAGATGGTGCCGCCCCACCAGGTGTGCAGAATCGCTGGCTTGCCGTCCGCGATAATCATGCTGGACTGGGCATTGGACGAACCACTGAGTGATGTCACCACGGTAGGAGTCAGAGGCCAAGTGCAACCCTCAACACAAGTCGCCCGCATATAGAGGAGCTTGCAATCCTCGAGGTCGTCGTTGGAGAAAGCGACTGCCGGATAACCATCAACTTCGCAGACCCCGGGCGCGGTGGGAGCTATGGTGAAACCGTCCCAGACCTTGTGGGCAACTCCCCAGATGCTGCCGGCCTCATCCTGGGCACGGCAGAAGGCGATGCGCCCGCCTTCTATCATATACCCAACCGAGCTCGCCACCGCTGGCTTCCCGGCAACGATGCACATCAGGTTGTTTGAGTAGATGCCGATGGCACCAGTCTGGTTATGGCATTCACCCCATTCGGCGCCCACGGCGTCCTTAGCACGCACGGAGTACGGCAGACTGTCCTCGTCTTTCGTGAAGACGATTACGGGACTGCCCTGAGCCACCAGCATACTGGGATGACTCGCGCCAACTGGCGCAGCGACGACTTTGAAACCAGAGCCCGCAGGGCTGACCTCAAGCGTGAACGGGAAGGTAGCGCTTCCCGCGGCATTCTCTGCTGTCAAGCTGGCTTCATAGCTGTCAGCGGCCAGCAGCTCCACCTTTACTTGTGGCCCGGACGTTTCAGGCGTATTCGGATTGGCTCCGCCATCGAAATCCCACAGATAAGTGATTGGCTCATCTCCCGAAACCGTCGCGGTGAAAACCACCTCGTTGCCCTCGATTCCGCTCCTCGGCTGAACGTCAGCTATCTGCGGCGGCTGTGGTGGCGGCGTAACTGTAAGCTCGAAGCCGAAGGTATCCTCGCCAGCTTCATTCTCCGCGGTGACAGACGCGTCGTGATACTGCCCTTCGGCAAGGAGCGTCACCGTGACCTCCGGTGCGGTGGTTTCGGGTGTGTCTGGACTGGCACCGCCGTCGAAATCCCACCTGAAAGTGAACGGCGGCGTGCCGGTAAGGGTCACGGTGAACTTCACATCGCTGCCCGACTGCCCTTCGGTCGGGCTTACGCCTTCAATCTGCGGCGGCATGACGGTTACAGTGAGGGTAAAGTTGAAACTATCCTCGCCGAATGCATTGGTGGCGGTAAGCGACACCTGGTACTCGCCAACATCCCCTAGCGTGACCGTGGGATTGCGCGCATGGGAAGTACTTGGCTCCGCGGCTGTGCCGAAATTCCAGGTGTAGCTTATCGGCGGGGTTCCAGAAACGGAAGCGGTGAACTGCACTTCGGAGCCGGCAGCTCCCTCAGTCGGCGACACTCCAAGAATCTCCGGCGGCGACAAATCGACCGGCACCACATTGCTGGGCTCCCCCAGCCCGCCGTAGGCGTCAATGGGCACCACGCGGAAGAAGGAGAACCCTCCGAGGTCGAAGCTCGCGCTGAAAGCAAGTCTTCCGTTGGCTTGAGCATCCTTCAGCTCAACCTCCCCCACTCGCTCGAAGTCGTCTCCCACCGCCACCTTCCCCTGCACTTCGTAGGCTTCGCAAGATACGAAGAAGTGCGCCGCCAGTGGTGTTATGTCCATTATGTTGATGACACCATCGCCGCTTCCATCGATCCATTCGTTGGATTCGTCGACGGGCTCATTGAAATGCACCGCCAGCGGCGTGAGGTCGGAAACACCTACCAAACCGTCCTGATTGTAATCGCCGACATTGACATAGTGCCAGGCAAGACTGACGGTGGTGGCAGTCACGCCGGTTACCGACAGGTCGGTCACGCGGTTGCTCTCGCCGATGGGAGGCGCGGCGACGAGCTTTGAGGTTCCGCGTTCCGCGCTCTGTGTTCTGAGTTGATGGGCAAGCGCGGATCTCAGCTCGGAGAAGACTGCTTCGTCCACGCCTTCGGGAGTCGGCAAAGCGTCAAGCTCGGCGAGTGCTTCATTCAGGCTCACCGGCGCAGCGGAAGGACGAGAGTTGCTCCCCGATAGCGAGACGAGTGATGCTTCGCGGTGATGTCCCCCGCAGGACAGGAGCAGCAGCGCCGCCACGATGGCGATTCCTGCCCACAAACACGCAGCCTTCATTCCTCTATTGTCCTCCCGCAGAAGGTGTCTACCGCTTTGTATTATACCGCCGAATACCGCCAACGAGACACCTTCCGAACTTCCGGTAATGCCTGGCACAGCGACTTCACGAGCGCACAGCGTGGTCTTTGGAAGCACACAGAATCGAGGGGTATCCGTGTGCCTGCGCCGATGGCGCAGCGGCGTTAGCTTGTGCTATAAGTGTAGAGAAGACTACGAACTCCCGATGGAGGATGGATGCGATGGTAATAGTGCCTGAAGAGGGAATGAGCCTCGCTGAGAAGGCGTATGCGGCGTTTCTTAACGCCGGAAAAACGCTGGCGACGGCGGAAAGCTGCACCGGCGGGCTCCTGTCGTCCGCGCTGACGAAGCTCCCCGGCGTCTCAGACATCTATCTGGGCGGCGTGGTCGCCTACTCCAACCTGGCGAAGGAACGGCTGCTGGGAGTCTCGCCGGATACTATCAAAGAAAAAGGCGCGGTTTCGGAGGAAGTGGCGGCGCAGCTCGCCACCGGCGTGCGGGAGAAGCTCTCGGCGGATGTGGGTGTGGGAATCACCGGAATCGCCGGCCCCAGTGGGGGCACCGACGAAAAGCCGGTCGGGCTGGTCTATGCCGGATTCACCGACGGCAAGCAGCATATCGTGCGCGAGTATCGCTTCGAGGGAACCCGCGAGGAGATTCGGCAGGCGACGGTGGACGCGGTGCTGACCGAACTCGCGCAGCTCGCGAAAGGATAGACATCTCCGCCGTGTTCTCTTCCACAATGGACGACGGGCGTCCCCGCCCGTCATTGCCTTTTCTGAGTACGCGAGGCTTACCCGCCTGTGGAGGGCTGGCCCGCGCCGCCCCTCTGCTACAATCGCGCCATGGACGCTCCCCACTTACGCGACTGGACGATGCGCCCCATCGGGGTGATTCACACGCCCTTCAATGCCATGGCGAATACGCCTATTCAACCGACCGCTACGGAATCCGCGCATGGCACGGTCGAGGTATTTCCCCAGTTTGCCGAAGGGCTCGCCGACCTTGAGGGCTTTTCGCACATCTACCTCATCTACATCTTCCACAAGGCGAAAGGATACCGGCTCCAGGTGGTGCCCTACCTCGACGATGTGGAGCGCGGGCTTTTTGCCACCCGAGCGCCGGGACGACCGAATCCGTTGGGGCTTTCTATCGTGCGTCTGCATTCGCGGCGCGAGAACATCCTGGAAGTAAGCCGCCTGGATATTCTCGATGGCACGCCGCTTCTGGACATCAAACCGTATGTGCCCTTCTTCGACGAGGACAGCGAAATCCGCACCGGCTGGCTGGAGAACGCCCCCGGCAGGAAGCAGCCAAAGCGCTGGAAGGACGATGGGAGATTCGGCTAGGGGGCGTTTCTGCCTGTGGTTGAAGGAGCGGAGGACTCGTACCATGGGCAAGCATAACCACAGCCCACTTGTCGCACTACTGGCACCAGGGCAAGCCAGCACTAGCGTTTCCTGCTCATTCCCTTTCCCCAGCGGCGCTCTAGAAGTTCCTTGACCTTCTTCTCGGCGCCCTCATCCTTGGGGAAGTAGAAGCGCTTGCCGGCGAGCTTCTCCGGCAGGTAATTCTCAGCGATGAAGCCGCCGAGGATGTCTTCTTGCTCGGCTTGCGCTTCGCTGGTTGTTGGTCTTTGATTGTTGGTTTTTGGTGTGCGGTCTTTCTCTTTGCCGACACCTGACCGCTCACTCGCCTCGGCTGGCAAATCCCTGACGCCTTTCTTATGCGGATAGTTGTAACCCTCGCCGTATCCGAGCTCCTTCATCAGCGAAGTTACCGGATTGCGAATGAAAAGCGGCACCGGCTCGGCGCCATACTCGGCTACTGCTTTCTTCGCCGCGGTCTGGGCGAGATAGGCGGTATTGCTCTTCGGCGCCGCCGCGAGATATATCGTAAGCTCCGCCAGCGCGCAGTCGCACTCCGGCATCCCGACAAGCTCCACCGTGCGGAAGGTCTCCGTCGCCAGCACCAGCGCAAAGGGGTCCGCCAGCCCAATGTCCTCGCTCGCCATCCGCACCAGCCGCCGCGCGATGTATTTCGGGTCCTCGCCTGCCTCAAGCATTCGGTTTAAGTAGTAGAGCGCGGCGTCGGGGTCGCTTCCGCGAATGGACTTATGCAGCGCCGAGACGAGGTTATAATGCTCCTCGCCGGTCTTGTCGTATAAGAGCTCGCGCCGCGTCAGCACTTGCTGCAAGAAGTCCATATCTATGCGCAGCCCTTTCCGCTTCTTCGCAGGCTTGCCCGGCTTGGCTGTCTTGGCGGGCTTTTTCTTCGCCAGCAAATCCGCCGCCAGCTCAATCGCGTTCAGCGCGAATCGTGCATCGCCGTCCGCAGCCCGCGCGAGATACATAAGCGCATCGTCGTCCAAAGAGATTCCGGCATCGCCGAGCCCCCGCTCCTTATCGGTAAGCACCGCGCGGAGAATCTCCGCGATATTCTCATCGGTCAGGCGATTCAGCACCAGCACCTTGCAGCGCGACAGCAGCGGCGAGATGACTTCGAAGCTCGGGTTCTCCGTCGTCGCGCCGAGGAGCACAATCGTCCCGCGCTCCACATGCGGCAGAAACGCGTCCTGCTGCGCCTTGTTGAAGCGGTGGATCTCATCGATGAAGAGAATCGTCGGACGGTTGAAGAGGCGGCGGCTGCGGTCGGCGAACTCGATAACCTCGCGCACTTCCTTGACCCCGCTGGTAACCGCGCTCATACGCACGAATTCGTAGGCAGGCAGCCGTCCGAGGATGTAGGCGAGCGTGGTCTTGCCGCTTCCGGGCGGCCCCCAGAAGATGAGCGACGGCACTTTGCCGCTCTCGATGATGCGGCGGAGAAGCCCGTCCGCGCCGGTGAGGTGCTCCTGCCCCACGAATTCGTCGAGCGTTCGCGGTCGCATCCGGTCCGCCAGCGGTGCCCGTGCGAGGTCGGCCTCGGACGGTATCGAAGCTGTCTGCCCGCCTGACTCCTTCTCGGTCACACATCTATTCTATCAGCATCCGCGTTGTAGGGCGGGTCTCCATCTGCCGCCTTCGCTACTTGTTGGGTATCGATGAAGGGCACGGCGTGCCGTGCCCCTACAGTTCGCATCGGGGGATTTACTCTCCCCACATAGTCATTGGGGAAGGGAAGTAGGCGGGGCACGGGTCCCTGCCCTACAGATGACCCGTAACAACGAACCTTCCAAACCATATCAGCAGATACGCATTCGCGCCCGCATGCAGCGCCCAGGGAATCATCAAGCCGCGAGTCGCCAGCGCGATGTATCCGAAGACGATGCCGGCGAAGAAAACCACCAGCGACGCCAGCCAGAGGTCGCTGAACATCAGCGCAATCGGCATCACGTGGAATCCCGCGTAGAGAACCGCCTGCACCACATTGGGAATGGCGGCGCCGGAAGTGTCGCCTGCGAGCAGCGGGAGCGCTCGACCCCGCCAGAGCGCCTCTTCCGCCAGCGGATTGGCGAGCCCGAAGTAGATGGCGATGGGGATGTAGGTCTTCGCGTTGACCCCCAGTGCCGCTAGCGGCGCAGTCGTCACATCGGGAAGCACGCTTGCGGGAAGCACCGGAACGACGAGCTCCATTGCTGCCCAGGTGAGGAAGCACCCGCCGGCGGCCGCGAACACCCAAAGCTCCCACCGCTTCGGATTAAACGACGGCGCGCGCTCTGACCGCAGGAGCATCCAGCCGCCCCCGCAGAGCGCCAGGTGATAGACGACCATCGTGAGCAGCGCATTCTTGAAGACGAACAGTCCCAGCGCCACCCAGAGGTAAACCAGGGCGCACCAGAGGACGAGGCGGAGCCAAGGATTTCGCGCCTGCACGCCTTGCACGCACTTATGATAGCCGAAGCCGGTGCCCCGCCGCGCGGCACTTCCTTTCCGCTATAATCGCGGCGAGGGAGCGAATGGTGATTCGCATAATTTCCGGCGTTGTCGGCGCAGTGATTCTGCTGGGGCTCTTGATGCTTCCGCAGCCGATTCCGCCGATACTGGTCATCCTCGCCGGGCTCTTCGCCGCCTACGAATTCATCGTCCTCACCCGCGCGAAATGGGGATTCGTCGCGGGGGGATTGCTGTTGAGCGCGCTTGTGCTGGCGCTGCTGGCGTTGACGGCAATGTTGACTGGGGAAGATATCAGTGCCCGGTTCAATCTGTGGGGGCTGATAATAACCTCCCTGCTGTTTCTGCAACTAGTACTCGTGCTGAGATTGATCAACGGGGTTCAACGCGCTCGACCGATGCCCGCATCTTGGACCGTGCTCTGGGGGCTTCCTCTTCTGGTGGCGTGGCCGTTCACACTCCTTGCCTATTTGGCGTGGGTGCCTGCCCCTTTGAGTGCTGGAATCCTGGTCATCATTCTGGCGCTGGCGTGGTCTGCAGACACGGGCGCCTTCGTCTGCGGGAAGCTCTTCGGCAAGCGCAAGCTGATTCCGAAAGTGAGTCCCGGCAAGACCTGGGAAGGATACATTGGCGGCTGTTTCGCGGTGTCCACTGTGCTCTTCGTCGTGGCGTTACTGGCTCCCTCCTATCATAGCTTCGTTTTCATCCCGCGGGTGTTCTTTCATGCCTCAGTTGGCGCGACCGCCCTTTACTCTTTGGCTTTGGGCTTCGTTCTTGGGACTGCTGCTTTGATTGGCGACCTCGCGTTTTCGGCTGTGAAGCGTGCTCGCGGCGTGAAGGAAAGTGGGACTTTCTTGCCTGGACACGGAGGGATTCTCGATCGTATCGATGGATTGGTCTTCTTCCGACAATTGCCATCCTCGCAGTCCTAGCGGTGGTCATCATCATCCACGAAGCCGGGCATATGCTGGCGGCGAAGATGTGCGGCGTGCCGGTCAGCGACTTCTCGGTCGGCTTCGGTCCGTCGCTCGTTTCGTGGGAGTGGCACGGGACGCGCTATCACATCTCCGCTTTCCCCATCGGCGGCTATGTGAAGGTCGCTGGGATGGAGCCGGATGAGCCGCTCACGCCGAATTCATTCAAGGTGCGCCCATGGTGGCAGAAGGTGTTCATACTTGCCGCGGGCGCTCTGGGCAATTTCGTGCTCGCGGTGATTCTCATCTTCGTGCTCTCCTTCATCGGCTTTCCGAGGCAGGCGGTGCTGGTGCAGGCGGTGATTCCCGGCGGGCCAGCGGCGGAAGCGGGTTTTGAACCGGGCGATGTCGTCTATACGGTGAACGGGCAACGGGTGAAGGACCAGTTCACGCTGCGACGGGCGATTATGAGCGCGGAGGGGCGGGAGATGACATTTGTGCTGGAGCGCCGCGGAGAGAAAGTGGAAAAGCAGGTGATTCCGCGCAGCTTTGAATACGTGAACGCGGAAGGGCAGACCGTGCCCTACAACGAAGGAGCTCCCTCCATCGGCGTGATGCACGCGATTGTGATCCTGGTGCTGCCGAAAGTGCAGATCGTGCTGCCCAATTCGGAGGCGGCCAAGGCGGGCATCAAGCCCGGAGACGTCATCACGGCGGTGAATGATAAGCCAGTAACGCTGGGAAGCGATCTTTACTACCTCGTCAGCGGTGAAGCGGGGTCGCCATCGCCGCTCAAGCTCGCGCTCAGCCGTGGCGGGAAGAAGCTCACGGTGGAGCTTCCTTCCGGCACCACCATCAACTCGCTGGGCATTCTCTTTGCCAGCGAGCTGGAGCGGCTGCCGTTTCTCCAGACGGTCACGCGGGCGCTGGAGGCGGTTTACACGACGACAGTTCTTTTCATCCAGGGCCTGGGGCAACTGGCAACCAAGGAAGGTCTCGAGATGGTTTCGGGGCCGGTCGGCATCGGCGCCATCATCGCGCAGTCGGCAAAAAGCGGCATCTACACGCTCATCCAGATTGCGATGGTGATAACGCTGAATCTGGGGCTGCTCAATCTCCTTCCGATTCCGGCGCTCGACGGCGGACGTATCGTCTTCGTCGCGCTCGGTCTCGTTGGCATTCGCATCAGTGAGAGGAAGGAAGCGATGGCGCACACGGTCGGACTCGTATTCTTGCTTTCGCTGATTCTGCTCATCACTTTCCGCGATCTGATGGGGATGCTGCGACTAAGTCTCCCATAGGTGTTTCTCGCGCTGCGCGCGCCAGCTCGCAACTCCATCACTCCTCGCAATGATGCCTGACTCCGCCGCAGGCGCTCCTGCCTGCATCCGGCAAACACTTTCTCCGCTCAAGCGTCTAATTGTATGGCAGGCACGCTCGCGACCGGTGCGGGCTATAATGAATGGCTAGCGCGCCGTGCCGCAGAACAACCTATGTGGTGGAGTCTGGATTTCTGGCTGAAGAATCACTTTGTCCCCTGGGGACGCATCGGCTCGTTCGCGCTGCTTGTCGTCCACCTCTACCTTGTCTGGTGGGTCTACCGCGATGCCGAGCGGCGGTTTCACAACGGTGTCTGGTTCGCCCTGTTCGCGGCGATCTTCCCGCTGGGCGGCTGGCTGTTCTACCTCGTCTACCGCAGCTCCAGCCTGCCGATGAAAGCCATTGGCGCAAGTATGCAGCACGCTCTCTCCCCTCGCCGGCGCCGCTTGCAGGAGAAGATGGAACTCCTGAGGCTGCTCACCGAGGTTCCGGTGCCGGATGACCAGCTCGAAGAGCTCATCTATCAGGGCAACCTGCCGGTTGCCCGTTTGTACTGCGAGGATCAGCTTATGCTCGCAAAGGAGCAGAACGACGAGCGGCGGATCATCAGCTACGAGCGTTATCTGCACCGAGTGCAGGAGCTGGAGCGGCGCGAGAGCGAACGCGATGATACCCACTAGACCAGAGCTGGCTCGAGAGCAGATGGCGCTGTGCTAGAATGATTTCCGCAGCACTCTCTGACGAGGTTATGCACTTATGCGCTTGATGGAACGAATCAGGAAGCGATTCCGCGCCTTTCTCATCAGCTTCGCCATTATTTTCGTGATTTCGGTTTTCGGCGGTCTGGGAATCGGCGGCTATTACATGGGCATGGGCGCGCGGCGCGGCGGTGTCGGCGCTCCCGCGGGCGCGGGCGGCTATCGCTCCTTGGTGCCCGGCGTGCTTGCGGTAGCTAGGCTGGGCGACCGCGAGCTTCCGCCCGCCGAGTTCTTTCGCCGCGTTACCGAGATTCGCAGCATTCTGGAGGATAGAGGACAGAGCCCCGGCAACGACCCCATTTCTCAGCTCGAGCTGCAGAACGCGGTGCTCGAGCAGCTCTTCCGCGAGGAAGTCCTGGTGCGCTATGCCCGCGCCAATGGCATCAGAGTCAGCGATGCCGAGGTGCGCAAGCAGATAAACGACATCCTAGATCGCATCGCTCCCCAAGCCGAGAAAGAAGGTCATGAGAAGACCATCGCCGGAGAAATCGCGCGCAGCGTGAAGACCAGCAGCGAGCGCCGCAAAGCTCTTGCCGACTACCTCGAGCGACTGGGCACTACCCGCCGCCAGTTCAGCGAGCAGATTGGTCATGAGCTTCTGCTCACCAAGACGCAGGACGCGATCAGCGATGAAGAGAAGGTCAAGGCCGAGAAGGCGGCGCAGGAGAAGGTGGACAAGATCAAGCAGGCGCTTGATGCCGGCGAGGACTTTGCCGATGTCGCCAGGAAGTACTCGGATGATGAGAGCAGCCGCGAGAAGGGCGGGAAAGTGGAGTCCTTCCTCAAACGAGGACTCCTGGGTAACGACGTGGACAAGGTCGCCTTCTCCCTCAAAGTTGGTGAGGTCTCCGATGCTATCAAGACCACTTTCGGCTACGAGTTCATCAAGGTGCTGGAGAAGATTGAAGCATCGGGAAGGGAGTTCGAGCGTCAGAAGCCGGACATCATCAAACGCCTCAAGGAGCGGCACCAAGATGAGGTCGACTACGAACCCACGGAAGAGGAAATCAAGAATCAATACGAGAAGATCAAGATTGCCCACATCGTCGTGCGCAATCTCTACCGTTCAAAGGCGGAAGCCCGCATCCAATGGATGACCGAGGCGTTGGAGAAAACCATCTATGATCCATCCCTGCTCGCCTACCGCGCGTTCAACCAACTCCCGCTTTACTTCCCGCAGGTGCAGGAAACAACAATGGAGGATATCGCCCGTCAGGCGCTGATGAAAGAAGGTGCCGACTTGAGTGTCCTGCCGGAGCTGGCACACAACTACCTGCTCAATCACGTGGAGACACTGCAAAAGACCTACGGAGACCCGCCGGAAGAGCTCCGCGACCAGTTCACCGCGCTGGGGCTGGAACCCATGTCCTCCACCGACGAGCAGAGCTCTGGCAAGCAAGCTGAGTCGTCCGTCTCCGCGCCAGTCGAAGCGAAGGAGGATTCCCCTGCCGATGAGGAGACGGAACGCCTGACGATTCCCGCCTACCCGCTGGCCGTTGGCTTGATGATGGAGGCGCTGAAGAACCAGCACTCACGGTCCGACCTCGACTACGACGCTGCTTACTTCTACAACGAATGGCTGAGCAATGATGCAGCTCGCAGCCATTTCCCCGTTGACCCGGACGCGGTGCGGGGCGAGATCGAGCGGCTACTCAACGAAGCCATCAGCAAGTACGAGTACTCCGCCTACTACTACGCTCTCGCAGGCGAGAACTACGCAGCCTGGGTGAAGCCCGAGCAGGCCCGGGAGATGCTGGCCAAGGCGGAGACTTACGCCGGTCGAGACGCCGACCTGCTCACCCAGATTCTGTCTGCCTACGATGAGAATGGCGATGCTGAAAAGAGCGCCGAGCTGCGCAAACTGGTAGGCGAAATCCGCCTGGAAGAACAGAAACAACGCGCCGCCCGAATGGGGCAGCCCAGGAAGTTGCCCAACCCGTAGGATCGATAGACTCGCTCGGCGCTGACGTGCGCTCGACTACTCCTGCGGTCGCTCGCCAACGGCAAGCTCCAGCTCTATTTGCTTTCCACCGCGATCAATAACCACGCGAATCTTCTGCCCAGGACGCAGGCGTCGCAATAGCTCCGCGAATGCCTTCAGGTCGGCAATAGGCTCATCATCAATCCGCAGCAGTATGTCGCCCGCCTGGATTCCCGCAGCCTCTGCCGGACTTCCCGGCTGCACTCCGGAAAGCGCAACCCCATGTTCCACTTTCCGCGCGAAATCGGGAACCGTTCCCAGGTACGGACGCCGACCGCCGGATGGGGCAATCCCTCTTTCCTCCAGGCGCAGCCAGCAGTAATCGGTCGGCGAGCCGAGTCGTTGCAGCAAGCGCACCGTGAAGTCCGCTATCTCCGAGATGCCTCGGTAGTTCAGTCTATCAGGCGTATCCGTCATCCGGTCGTACTCGGCGGTTACGCCGGTGAAGAGGTAAAGAAACGGCACCCCTGCACGATAGAAGGAATAGTGGTCCCCCGCCTGCCATCCGGATCTCATCAGCTCAAGTTCAACCGGCTGCGGAAGAGCCCTGGCCACAGCTTGCAGTTCATCCTTGAACCGCTCAGAGCCATTCCGGGCGCATCGCTTCCTTTCAGCGCAGGTCGCCACCAGCAGCCGATGCTGCGTCAGTGTGCCCACCATGTCGAAGTTGATGTTGAATGCATTCGTGAGCGCAAGCGGTGGCTTCTTCACCAGTGCCTGCGAGCCCTTGAGCCCTCGTTCTTCACCGTCGAAGAGCGCAATCACCACCGGATACCGGCTCTTCCATCCCAGCAGGGTCAGTCGGCGCGCCACCGCCATCACCGCCGCCACTCCGCTGGCATTGTCGTTAGCTCCCGAGAAGTAACGCCAGCCTTCCGTCGTAATCCGGTATCCGAGATGGTCATAGTGAGCACTCATGCTGCGGTGGCGGCAAACTGCACACCGGCGAATGCGAGCAATGCGGTAAACACCGAGAGAATACGCTGCCGGAAAAGAAAAGCTTTCATACGCCCGTCTGCACGAACAACCTGGGGGGAAAGCAGTAGAGAAGCAATGTCAGAATCGCTCCCGCAAGCACCAGCCATCCGAAGATCGCATTGCTGAAGCGCGGCTTGCGCAGCCGCGTCGGGCTGAAGCGGAAAAGGTCCCACCGAACCAGCAGGATGATGCCAAAAAAGAGCAGAAGCACCTCGGTTCGGATATCCGCGAAATTGTGTCCCGGCGGCCAACCGCCCCACCCTCGACCGACGCCAAGCGCGGCTCCGTGCAGATATGTGCTCAGCACGATACCGGCGACAAACAGCGTCAGCCACCCCCACCGCACGCTCTGGTGCGCTCTGGAGGCGGTGGCTTTCTGCGCTAACTCTCCCATCCTTCCGAAAAGGATGAGGAGCACATAGTAGACTCCGTGCAGAAGGAAAACCGCCGCGCCAATCATCAGGGTCAAATAGAGAAGCTGCACCCACGGGTTGACCGGCGACTCCCATCGCGTCCGCAGCAGCGGCTCCTGGGGCGCTGAAGGAGGAATGCTGACACTCGCTCCCGCCCCATCTATCGCCGTGATGTAGTAGGAATACGACTCCCCCATCGACAGCGCCGGAAGTTCTCCTACCCAACGATCATCAGTGCCAACGAGCTGCATCGGAACCGAAAGAAAGTCATCCTGCCCCTTCTGGCGATACAGTATTTCCACTCTCACGATTTCGGCATCGCGATTCGACCAGATAGCCGCCGATACCAGGTGTCCCCGTCCGACACCCTCACAACCATCCACCACCATCCGGTATCCAATCGGCTCTGTCAGCGCCTTCTCCTCATACGTTTTCTGCACAATCGCCGAACGCAGTGTAACGAACAGAAGCACGCCCGCAAGCAAGACAATGAAAATCATCATAATCTGTTGGCGGTTGCTGGGCATAGGTTCTCCTCGGAGCTATCGTTCGTCCATTCTAGCAAGCTCCGCTTCTGCTTGCAACGACCAGTAGCCCTGCGGCTCCAGCTCAAGGTAAAGCTCGAATGCCATCCTGGCGAGCTGAGGAAGCTCCAGCGCCTTGAACGCCAGCCCGACATTGTAGAAGGCTCCGATGTAGCTCGGGTCGCCCTGGAGTTCCTTCAGGAGCGCCCGGATGGCTCCGACAGGGTCGCCCCGCTCAATCATCCGTTGGAACTTGATACATCTGCTCATGGTTCGTCCTCAGGTTCACTACGGCATGCATCGTGAAAGCAGAAGCATTATAGAGCCGCCGGTCGCACTTACCCGCTTCTTCCAAAACGCAGTATAATTTGGATGGGTGAAACATTATCCCCCCTTGATGAGTCTAAGCAGTTGAGGAGAATATATGCCTATGGATATGGCAACAAGAGAAAACAGACATAGAGCGTTTGCGGGGCTAGGCATCGCTGCTGTCTGTCTGCTTCTTCTTGCTGGAGCGGCAGGAGCGTCTCCCGCTCGTGTTACGGGCGTGGAAGCGGGAGTTTTTCCCGACCGCGAGCTCGTGGTTATCCGACACGAAGGTGGTGTTTCCCTGTCTCCCCGCTACACATGGCTGAAAGCTACCTCAACCCTCACCATTCTCCTGCGCAACGTAGTGGTCTCGCAGACAACCCGCATCAAGCCATCCCAACCTCTTATCCGCAGCGTTGAACTTGCACCCGTGCCGGGGAAGAACGACGCGGTGCTCAAGCTCACCGTGAGCGACAGTGATGTCATCGAGCGCAGCAACTGGCGCTTCGGCAACTACTCGAAACAGATTGTGCTGGTGGAGTTCTTCCCCCTCAAGACCAAACGCGAAGAGGCGCCGAAGATCCGCGACTTAGAGAGATTCTGGAAGCAGCGCGCCAGCGGAGAGAGGAACCAGCCGCTTTTTTCAGCGGAGGAAACGCTGAACCTCAGCATGCCAGCGCGAGAGGTTGACGCCGCTCTTCGCGCACGCAATCTGTATGACCCGCACGTTCCGTTCACCGTCATCAGTCAGGGCGCCGGCGCCATCTCCACCCCGCAGGGTCAGGCGGGATTGGACGAGCTGCTCGTCGAAGAAGTGGTGGACGAACTACTGCTCATAGGGAAGCCGGAGGCAATCGCTCAAGCGCGCGCCGCTATCCAGGATGTGGAATCGTCGGTAAATGAACGGGAGTCTACTGAGAAAACGCAGCAGCCAGCGAGGTCGCCCTCCTCCAGCAGGAGCGGTTCCATCGACTCCGACTACCCTCCGCTAACCCCCGGTGCGCCCTCCGAGCCCGGAAACTATCAGCAGCTCAAGCATCGGCTCTCCGATATCCTGGTCAATCTTCAGGCGACCAACGGGCTCAACTTCTGGGCGACGATAATGCTGCTCTCACGAATGAGCGGCGTCTCCATCATCATTGACCCTTATGCTGTAGACCTGCCCACCGGGAGTCGCCGCAAGACTCTGATAGAATCTCCCGGCTCGACCCAGGGCGGCCCCGGCACCGGCTTCAGGGAAGCGCGCCAGTTCCAGCCCGAGAGCCTTCAGGGCGCCACCAATACCGTCATCGGCAACCTTGAAGCGGTGCCTTTTGACCTTGCACTGCGAATCATCCTTACCACACACAACCTAAGCTACTTGGTATTCTCGACTCCAGAGAGCGGCTTCACCAAACCGGTCATCCTCGTAAGCAGCAAAGAACGCATCCAGCAGGAGATCGCCGGCGCCAACCAGATTGACCTCTATCAGGAGCACTACGCCGATCCGCAAGAGCTCTACAACATCCTGGACAATATGGATCTCCTGCCTTCACGCGAGCGAGGCTGGTATGTTTACCGCAATCCCTACGGAGGTTACGGCGGAGGCGGCGGTCGTGGCGCTGGGGGGGGCGGCTATGGCGGAGGCGGGAGTCGTGGCGGCGGAGCAGGTGGCGGCGCCGGTGGAGCAGGTGGAGGCGCTGGCGCGGGGATGCTCTTTGAAGGCTTCATTCCCACTCACGCGCAGGCACTCCTGGTTGAAGTCACTCCGAACAGCCGTAACGCCACTCTGTCCGAGCTTGTGCGCATCGCCCGCAGGTATCCTGAACTGACCATGCTGGACATTCACTTCTCCCGTGAAAGCAAAACAGCGGATGAAGAAGCGCCGCAGCTCCACCGCGCCCTGGTGCTCTGTCTGCCCTGAACCAGAGCGCCCCTGTTGCCGACGAGCCATCGTCAGTCGCCGGCTGCCAGAACCGCATCGTCGCAGCTACACTTCAGGAAGCTTCCACACAATGAGGTAGTTCCCCTCCACGGAATCCTCGGCGGACAGCACCGACTCGCATGCCTCCAGAGCGGTTAGCGTGGAGAGGTCGTGGAACCGCATTCCCCTCCACGGAATCCTCGGCGGACAGCACCGACTCGCATGCCTCCAGAGCGGTTAGCGTGGAGAGGTCGTGGAACCGCAGCGGGGCGGCGACCCAGAGCATAGGCCCCACTTCACCCGCATCGCGGTAGGCACGTTTCTCGGTGAAGATGCGCGCGACCTCCTCCCGCATTCGTTCAGCACCCTCTATCTGCTGCCACTGGCACCCACCCGCGCATGAGCAGACGGCTTCGCCCCAGCCGGTCAAGTAGCAGCAGGTAGCGTCTTCTTCCCAGCCAGCCACTCCGTCTCTCTACAGCGAAGGCGATGAAGCTGGCGTTGGCGAAAACATCGTCCAGCGAGACGTCCGCTTCCACCCCCAGCAGCTCACGCGCGCGCTCCAGCAGCTCATCCGGCGAAAGCTGCCCCGCTCGCTCAAAAGGACGCTCCGCCGTGGCTGTCACGCGCAGCATACCTGCGCTTGCCTCATATCGATAGTCGAAGCTCGCCCTTTCTGGAGGAATACCGGTTACTGAAAGCTCTGCAATCGCCAGTTCTCGGGCATGTTCGATATCAGCGGAACTGCCATCCGCAGATGGAATACGCACGCTCACGGTGGACGCGGCGAGTGCGGCGCCAACTGCGCTTATCTGAGGATACCGGGCGACGACGTCAAAGGGCAGCTTCAGCTCGCGCGAGATGAAGGGAAGCGCCGAATACACTCCACCGCCTCCGCCAACCAGTCGCATAAGAGCACGCTCCGGCTTGAAACTCCGGGTGTACTCAGCCACCGCCGGACGCACTCTCGCGGCAATGCGCGCAGTCACCACTCGCAGAAGCGCTTCTTCAGTCAGTTCCAGTCGCTCCAGCAGCGCGGCGAAAGGAGCCCGCAGTTTGTCCCGCTCGCAGAACGCATCGTCCTCTTGCGGAATCACCCCTTGCAGGTTGGCGAAATCAGTAAGTGTGAAGCCGGCGCGGCTGCCATCTGCGAGCTGCCACGCGTAGTAGGTGGACGCCGCGTCCCCTTCTTGGTACACAACCAATCTCCCCGCTGCCATCTCACTCTCGGGAACGAAAGAAAGGTACTTCAGACCCGCCACGTGAGCACTGCGCGGTCCCAGCGTCACCCCACCATGGCGGTCACGTCCGATGAGGGAGCCGCCACCAAGCGCCACCGTTCGCAGATCCAGCGTTTCCACCTGCAAGCGGTGTCCTCCCACCGACGCCGGACGGAAACCGACTCGACCCTGATGAATGAACGCAATGTCGGTCGAGGTTCCGCCGACTTCCAGGAAGAGCCCCAGGTTCACGCCGGCGAAGTGAAGCGCTGCTGCCGCTCCCGCTGCCGGTCCCGACAGCAAGCAGCTCAAAGGCTTGCGGAACACCACTTCCGCTGGCATCACCCCGCCATCGCTCTTCAGCACCATCAGCGGAAGTCCCGGCGCCACCGATTGCAGAGCCCGCTCGGTGAAGTCCAGCGTTGCCAGCATCGTCGGCAGCATCGCGCAGTTAAGAATACCGGTCTTCACTCGGGACTTCACTCCCAGCAGGCGCGAGATCTCCGTTGCCGGTTGCAGGAGCACAGCTCTCCCAGGCTCGTCCGCCTCCGCGATCCAGCGCCGGCATACCTCCCGCTCCAACTCGCCTTCCGAATCCACCAGCGTCTCGGCAACCAGCGTTGGCCGGTCGAGCTTCGGAGCTGACGGGATGCGGCTACGCAGATGAAGCGCGATCTCCACGGGAACCCTGCTTTCGGGTGAAAGGCGGAAGCTGCGAAACCCCAGTTGCCGGCGCAGCAAGAATCCTTCGCCAGGTCGATAGAAAACGTGCACCGCTACCGGAGAGAGGTCCCCCTCCAGCAGGGCATTGGTTGCCTGCGTGGTCGAGTGGTTCACCGCAGCCACGCTCTCTGGCGGAATCCCTTCAAGCAGTTCCTTCAGGCAGGCTGCCACGCCCGCCGCCACGCCCATCTGTGCCCGGTGAGTGGTTGGCACCCTCACTGACTTCACCAATCGCGTCTCGGCATCCAGCAACACGCCATGGGTGAAGGTGCCTCCAACATCAATGCCCAGTCGCAGCTTCCCGCTATTCATCAGCCCTACCCCAGCCAGGCTGCAAGCCCGCAGGCCGCCAGTCCCGCCACCGCCGTGCTCGCCAGATTCGTCAGATTATTTCCCCAGGCTTTGTAGCGCTGCTCGGCAAGCTCTCCCAGCACCGAGTCAAACGCGTTCCCGATGATGGCTCCGGCCGCAATCGCCACCAGGAAGCCCCAGCTTGTGCCCATATGCATCAACCATGCCGCAAGGACGAAGAGCAATACCGTCAACAGCATCACACTGGTGCCGAGAACACTCACTCCGCCGGTAGTGCCGGCGAGCACCCGCTGCCGCCTGATAAGCAGATAGGTTCCACCGCGGGTGGTCACGCCCACCTCATGACTCGCCGTATCAGCCGCAGCCGATGCCAGACTCGCAACCAGTCCCGCAATCAGCGCCGACGACGCGGGAAAGGAAGTGGCGAGATTCCTCCACAGTGCCAGCGGACAGCTCGCAGCCGTCAATCCAGGATGCCAGAACTGCACGTCGAACAAGTAGTATGCAAGCGCGAAGGCGCAACCAACCGCTCCGTTCGCAGCCATCTGCTTCCAGTCGGGCGACAGGCGCGGACGCTTCTGCGGAAGCTCTTCCTCCACCACCAGCGGCGGTTGCGCACCCGTCGCTTCCGCTTCCCGTATCTGCGCTTTCTCCCGCCACAGGCGTATCTGATGCGAGAGATGCGTGCTGATAGGGAAGAAAAGCGCCAGTATGATAATGCCCGGCACGCCGGCTCCAAGCAGTATTATGAACGCCACGACGAAACCGAAGAGCGCTGCCGGGATGCTGATGAGATCCGCCGACCAGGCGAGTCCCGCAAGAACGAAAGCAACCAGTCCTGCATCAAGTAGCCGGTACATCTCGCTACTGCCCGGCAACCATCATTTTCTTCACTCGAAGCGTCGGCGCATAGAACGGACGCGTAAGGTCAAGGTCGTCTCCCACACCGTCGATATCGTGCAGCAGATCCAGCATTTGCGCGGCGATAGTGACCTTGCTCACCGGCTCGGCGACCTTGCCCTGACGAATGCACCAACCTCGCGCACCCGCCGAGAACATACCCGAAGTTACATCTAGCCCTCTGCCCATCATATCGTGCACCAGGAAACCATCATCAATCTCTGCCAGCAGCTCGTCAACCGGCGTTGTCCCGTTGAGTATGTGCAGGTTGTAAGTGCCGATTGCGGGTACCCCCGAATAACCGGCACGCTGGGCGTTTCCAGTCGGTTCCATCCCTGCACGGTGCGCGGAGTAGAGGTTGTGGAAGTAGTACTTGATTATGCCTTGCGCCACCACATCTTTGCGGCGGGTGGGCACCCCTTCACCGTCCCACAGCGCCGACTCGATACCGCCGGGCAGGAGAGGGTCTTCCCGCAGGTTCACAAGCTCGCTTCCAATCGCCTCTCCCATCTTGCCGGCAAGAAAGCTCACACCCATATTCACCTGCTCACCGTCCAGAGCCTGCGCGAGAAAGCTCAGGAGCTGTCCCGCAGCAAGGGGAGTGAAAACCACGGTGCGCTCGCCGGATGCAACCGGCTTGCCGCCCAGAAGCGATACCGCGAGGCTCCCCGCCTCCTGCCCCAAACGCTTGGGAGCGAACAGCTCACGGCGCAACCGTCTCACACTGTAGCTATACGCTTGCTCCAGTCCGTCGGCGCCTTCGGCCAGCGCTTCCACTGACAGGGAGTATGCCGTCAGTGTGTTCGCCAGCTCTACGCCGTTCGAGTTGGCAAGCCAGACCGAGCTCCGTCGGCTACTCGCGCGCGCCTCCGCCACCCGCTTCACGCCGTCAACCTGCAACGCCGACTGCTCCATCTCCCGCGCCTGTTCGGTCAGCCAGTGCGGGCCGATTTCAGCGTCATCGGCGGCGGCAATGTCCACCTCTTCAACTTCCTCCTTCGGTGCGAGCAGATTGTGCTCATCGGGCTCGATCACAGAGAGAACCGAATCCAGCGTCTCCTCAACTTCCCTCAGACCCGTCGCGGAGAAATCAGTCGTATAGGTGAAAGCGAGCCGCCCAGCCTTCAGCGCTCGCACACCTAGACCGCGGCTGGAACTCTCTTCCAGCTTCTCCACCTTGCGCTCCCGCACCAGAACCTCCATCGCATCGTCCTCGCGGTGGTAAAGCTCTACGCCATCCATACCGTTCCGGAGCAGTTTCTCCATGAAGTCCAAGAACGCCTGTCTCAGCAGCATGGCGCGATTGTAGCACAGCTCTCTCTCGCCCAAAGAGCAAGGATCACATCGGCTCCCGCGGGCAAATCCGCAAGCCGCATCGTGTCCGGCATAACGCTGGTATAATCTTAGAGTGATGACGCCGCACCGTCACCATAGGATGAACGCACTCGCAAGCAGGCACGCACTCACGCTGGCTCTGCTCGTGTTTGTTGTGCTGCTGGCTTGTGCCGCGACGGTCGCTTCCTGCCATCCCCGAAGCCGTGCGCAAACAAAGAGCGGCGCGGTGCCTCAAGGAAACGTCGACCTCAACGAGCCAGCTCCAGAACCGCCATCGCAAGGGCCTGGGCTGGGCGACATTGCGCATATGACGACCGAGGAGCTGTGGGTCAGCCGCTGCAGCCAGTGCCACAAGAAGGAGCTGGGACTTGACAAGTATAAGGGTCGTGAGTGGCATCCCATCATCGCTCGAATGATGAAGAAGCCACTCTCACACATTAACGCGGCAATAGCGAGGGAGCTGTACGTCTATCTCTACAAGAAAACCGCGGGCGAGGAGCCGCCCGACATAGAGGAATACGAGAACGCGCCGGTCTCATCGGCGGGAGAGACTTTTGGCGGCGACTGAGCCGGCAGCCACGATACCTCTCCGTCGGCTACAGCTTCAGTCGAGACTCCCTACCGCGGCTTCGACTGCTTCCACAAACCGTCCCGACCGCACCACGTCCGCCAGCCGGTTGATGTCGTCATACAGCGGGCGATCCTCTTCCATAAACGCGACCTGCTCCCGCACCAGCTCATACGCCGCCTGACTGCCCTTACCGGGTCGATGCGGCTTGCGGAAGTCCAGCGCCTGCGCTCCCGCCAGAAGCTCAACCGCCAGCACGCCAGAGGCATTGTCAAGTATCTGACGCGTCTTGATTGCAGTCGTCATTGCCATGGAAACGAAGTCTTCCTGATCCGCCGCCGCCGGAATGGAGCCGGTCGCTGCCGGGTGCACCAGCACACGATTCTCCGCCACCAGCGAGCCCGCGGTGTACTGCGCGAGCATCAGCCCGCTCATCATTCCCGCACCGCGGGTCAGAAACGGCGGCAGACCGACTGAAAGATGCTGGTTCATCAGCCGATTGACGCGCCGCTCCGAGAGCACGCTCACAGCGGTAACGCCAATACCCAGCAGCTCCAGTGCGAAGCCGAGCGGAGTCCCTTGAAAGTTTGCACCGGTGACGACCTCACCATCATCGGGGAAGAAGAGCGGATTGTCCCCCACCCCGTTCAGTTCAATCTCAAACTGCTCGCGCGCAAAGCGCCACGCATCGCGTGCCGAGCCCGTCACCTGCGGAGTCGAGCGCAGCGAATACGCATCCTGCACCTTCTTCTTCCCCAGCGCGTCCCCGTAGAGCAGCTCGCTTCCTTCGGTAATCCGGCGGATGCTGGCCGCCGAAGCCACCGCCCCAGGATAGCCTCGCGCTCTGTGCAACCTCTCATCAAACGCCGCCATCTGCGCGTTGAGCGCTTCCAGCGTCATTGCCGCGGCGATCTCGCTCGTCTTCAGCCAGCGCCACGCGTCGTTGAGCTGCAGCGCTCCCATACCGGCAACCACGTTGGAGCCGTTGATGACGGCAAGCCCGTCGCGAGCTTCAAAGCTGACCGTCGGGATGCCGGCACGCTTCATAGCTTCCGCTCCCGGCATCCGCTCGCCCTCATAGAACGCCTCGCCCTCACCCATAAGCACCAGCGCAATCTGACCCATAGGCGAGAGGTCCCCGCTCGCTCCCACCGAGCCGCGCTGGCATACCACTGGCGTAACTCCGCGATTGAGCATCGCCAGAAGCGTCTCGTCCACTACCGGACGCAATCCGGAAAGACCGTGGCAATGCACATTCAACCGCGACAGCATCGCCGCCCGCACATCCTCCTGCGCCATCGGCTCCCCATAACCTGCCGCATGGGAATAGACCAGATAGCGCTGAAATCGTTGCGTCTCTTCCGGCGTCAGCACAACTTCGGAAAGCTCACCAATGCCGGTGGTCACACCATACATCACTTCAGCGCCGGCGACCTTCTCATCGAGGAAGGCGCGGCACCGACGAATGCGCTCCCAGGCATCCTGCGCGATTTCCACCGCTTCCCGCCCGCGCGCAACCAGCTCCAGCTTCTCAAGAGTAAGATGAGAACCATCAAGTACAACCGTCATTGAATTCCTCCCGCGTTACCCCAGCGACATAGCACACGCCACAAGCCTGATTGCACATACCAAGACCTCATTGCGCCTAGAGCCCAAGCTCCACTTTCACCGTCTCCATAGCCTGCTCCACCAGCCCCTGGAAGCGCTCACCGGTATCGCCCAGCCATCGCTCGTACGGCTCTCGCGTGTCCGCATCCATGTTCCCCAAGTTGATTCGCACGTTGAACTCCGCTCCGCGGAACGCGGTTTCCAGGCAAGCCACCGCCACACCGACATCGCTGATGGCATTCTTGTTCCCGATTGGCGCCAGTTCAGCCGCCACTTCCAGCCCGCTGAGCGCCGTCTTCATCGTAGATTGCGGAACCTCGATGCAGGCACGCTCCGCGTCCGCCATTTCGCGCTTCTGCTCTTCCGTCATTTCCTTCAGCTTGAAGAAGGCAAACAGGCGATTGAACGCCGCGGTGTCTTCGTCCAGCAGCTCAACAAAACGGCTGCGCAGTTCCTCCGCGCGAGTAAGCAGATCATTCACCTGAGATTCCACATCCCGATACTTCTTCTTGCCAATGGTGAGATTGCACACCATGCTCAGAAGCGCGCATCCGAAAGCACCAACCGCTGCGGACACGCTCCCGCCGCCTGGTGCGGGCTTCTTCGATGCCACCTCCGACAGAAGTTCCCGGTATCCCAGTTCTTTCAGCATAATCGCTCCTCCTTCCGAGGTTGAATATGACCATTCCTCATTCCGCGATTGAATGCCCCTCTTCAGAAGCGAATGATCTCATCCGAGCGAGCCGATCCCGCCGCCTGCTCCTGATTCGGGGCGAGGCTCTCCTTCATCACGCCCTTCTCCTTCAGTATCCCCCCTCCAGCGATGACCGTATCCACAAGATCGGCGCCGACTCCGTAGGCAAGGTCGCGGTAGTCATCCGTGGCAAGCACCAGAACATCGGCGTCAAAGCCGGGAGCGAGGCTGCCCTTAGTGTAGCCCCGCGAGAGTGCGAAGGCGGCGTTCTTGGTGAACGCAGCGATGCCTTCCTCGGCTCCTATCCCCAGTTCCAGACTCGCCAGCGTCATAATCAACGACGGGTCAAAGATATGGCTGGAGCCGGGATTTAGGTCGGTCGCCAGGGCAACCACCGCACCGGATTCAATCAACAGCCGAGCCGGCGGTCGCAGCGGGCTCCTGCTGAAGAACGCCGCACCGGGAAGGAGCACGCAGACGGTATCACTGGCTGCTAGCCGCCGCGCCGTCTCCTCACCGATAGCGTCGAGGTGATCCACGCTCACCGCGCGCAGCTTCATCGCCAGGTCGGCAGCTCCGGCATCACTGAACTGGTCGGCGTGAAGCCGCAGTCTGAATCCAGCATCCGACGCTGCTCTGAGCACAAGCTCCGCTTCCGCAAGCGTGAAAGCCTGCTCGTCTACAAATACATCGCAGAACTCCGCCAGCCGCTGCTCCCTGATCGGCGTTAGCGCGGCGACTGCTTCCGCCACGTACTTCTGCCGGTGAGACTTCTTCTCCGGCGGAATGATATGAGCGCCCAGGTAAGTGGAAACCAGCGTCCCAGCGAACTCATCCTTCAACCGCCTTAGGACCCGCAGCATCCGCAACTCGCCTTCCGTGGTCAGCGCATATCCACTCTTGCCCTCCAACGTGGTCACGCCATGGCGTACCAGCTCGCGTAGATTCCGCCGACCCACCGCCAGCAGCTCATCCTCACTTGCCCGCAGCGTCTGCTCTCGCGTATAGGCAATCCCTCCACCCTCCGCGGCGATGTCCTGATAGCTCTTCCCCTGGCAGCGAGCGAAGAACTCACCGGCGCGACTGCCAGCCCAGATAAGATGATTGTGGCAATCAACGAAGCCTGGCATTACCACGCGGTCGCCCGCATCCAGCTCGATCACCTCGGCATTCATCAGTGTGGTCGCGGGAGCCTGCGAGGAAACATAGGTTATCTTCCCCGCGAAGCGGTCCAGACCAAGGAAGCCGCCAGCCAGAACATCAAGCTGCCCGAGCGATTCCCTGCGCTTCGGGAGGTGATGCGGCTCGCTCAGAGTGACAATGGGTCCGCTCGTACGAATGAGCAGCGAAATCACAATGCGCTAGTATAGCACCGTTTGCTTCCGCATCGCGTCTTCTCAGCGCAGTGCCGACCGAGAAGATTCCGCCTCTGCGAGCGCCGCAGCCTCCGCTTTGAGCTGCATGAGATTCTGGTAGTCGATAACCCTCCACAGCCCTTCCGCAACGAGGCTGCCGGGCTGCTCGCCATAGACGCGGAAGTAGAAGAACTTGTGATTGCTCATAATAAGCGCGACGTCGGCTTCAATGTGCTCCTTGGAAAAAAGAGGAAAGCCTCTGCCGCGTGGCGGATTCCACTCATTCTCAGCGGAATCCGTGCCCTCCGCCGCGTTCGCCTGTTGCCTTTGCTGACGCTTCTTCGCCACTTCAACCAGGCGAGAGCGTACGGCATTGGCGATCCGCTCCAGCGCATCCGGCGCCATGATCTGCCGGATGTATCCGTTGCCCGCACTGAAGGACGGATGCCACGGCTCGAAGAAGCGCCCGCTCACCGGACTGGCGAAGCGCGGCAGCCAGTTGTGCTCCAGCATGCGACGGAATCGCTCACGGTCCCGCTCGCACTCCAGCCACAGGTTCGTCAGCTCCTGCCGGTCACTCGTATGCCAGAGCCGCTTGAGCGCTTCCGGTCCATCCACGAAATCCAGACCGGCGATGTTCATTCGCGCGATAATGGTCTGCCAGCAGGTGAACTCAAGTCCCGGGTCGGCGGTCCAATCCATCCATAACAGCAGCCGCTCCTTCCGACTCAACCGGTCAAACGGAACCAGGTCTTCAGTCAGCTTCCATCCTTCCACTTCGCCTATCTGACGGAAGATATCCGGGTAGTCCCCCCGCTGCCACACCGCCTTCACATGCTCACAGGGAGAGCGCCCGGTCTTCTGCTCGTAATCCATAAGTGCATGAATTTCCTGCTCCGGCAGTGAAAGCTCTGGCAGCAGCTCGGCGAAAACCTCCATCGCCTCTTGAGCATCTTCAGCACTCGGCCGAACCAGTGCCGCCGGTGTCGCCGAACTCTTGCCATCGGAAGCCGCCTTCATATCTCGGTCAATGCACCCGCCGAGACCAACCGCCAGTAACGTCATCACGATGCTGGCAACCAGCCCTCTCCACAAGCTACACCAACGCCACCCGCGCACGCTTTCATTCTACCAGAGCAGGAAACAAGAGTCGTTTCGCACCAAGAAAAGCTGGCTTTCCCGCTATGGAATCAATCTCAGCCCTTCCGCGAGAATCCTGTCCTCACCATAAAGTCGGAAGTAATAGACCGCTTCTGGCGTATATCCTGCCGCTTTCGCCACACGCGCCAGCTCCTTCTCATCGGTTATCTTCGCGAAATACCCCTCCCACGGCTCGAAGTCGCGGAAGATCGGCAGCATCAGCTCGCTGCTGACAGGCGCGGCATATGGCGGCGGCACCTCCAGCCGCAGATACCTTCTGAACTCCGGCGTCTTCAGAGTCCCCCACTTCAGAAGCATCTCGCGAAGCTGCTCCGGCGTGAACGCCACCCGCAGCCACTGCTCCATAGAGTCGATTCGCTCAATGCCCAGCCCCATAAACCACGAAAGCGCCGAATCCTCGCCGCTGAGAAGCCCGACGATGGTCGCCTTATCGTATGCGGCGAGTTCGGAAAGCGGTTGAAGCGGGTCGCGCAGAGGAAGCCCCTCCACTGTGTCCAGCGCACCCATCGGTAGGTCGCCCCTGCGCAGCCTCTCAACTTCAGTATCGCTGAAGTGCGCTCCCGAAACTGAGTATTTCGCCGTCACCGGATAGAACGCCAGCGCCTCCTCCCGCAGCAGAATCTCCGCCACTTCCTGGTCGCTCCTTGCGGCTAGCCACTCCTCGTAGTTGGCCATCCGCGCCTTTAGCCGCTCTCGTCGCTCCTTCCAGCGGGTGCGGTATTTCGGGTCTTTGCCCTGGTAGGTCAGCGGCGCGGGTGGCCAGCTATTGCGCCATCTGGGCAGCAACCCTTCGGCGATGACCGAGCCTTCTTTCTCACCATAGAGTCGGAAGTAATACCAGGAAACATCGGACAAATCCCAAATGTGTCCCGGCTCTGCGGGAACGAATCGCCCATACGTCCATGAGCGTAGCAGGACCATCCCGGCTTGCTCCACCGCCTGATTTATCGCCGCGACCGCCTCCGGCTCGGTGATTCGACGCACGTAACCGTCTCCCCGCGAGTATGTGGGATGATCCGGCTCGAACACGCGGCGACTCACCGGACTCGCGTAGCGCGTTAGATGATTCCGGGCGAACCAGCGCTCGTATTCCGCACGAGTGAATGCGCTTTCGGCAAGGATGGCATCGCCGCCTAGCCCACCCTCGTTCTTCAGGCACTCCAAAGCGCTCACTTCCCTGAGCTTGCGGCGTTGCAGCACCCAAATCGTCGCTTCAATTGGACCCCAGATATAGTTATCTCCGGTCTGACCTCCCAGGTAGTTCTGATAGGGGAAGTACGGCCAGAGCAGCGCACGCTCCGCCGGCGTTAGCTCATCAATCGGCTTCACCGGCGAGTCAAGCGGCAAGCCTTCAACCTCGGTCAGTATCCCCCGAATCGGCTTCCACCCATACTGCCTCCACGAAAGCGAGAACTGCCGGTCCGCTTCCACCTCTTCCTCCGTCAAAAATGCCCCGCTCCAGGACTTCGCAGAGCCGGCAATCTTCGTTTCCTCAGCCATCACATCAGCGACGTTGCGATACTGCACGGCGAACTCCTCCGGGAGCTCCATCGCCATCAGGCGATTGATGTACTTCTGCTCAATCCGTGCTTCGAATATGTCTTCGATTAGCGGGATGAACTTCTCCTCCCAGACCTCCTGCCAGCTTTGCGAGGAGTGACCGGTAACCGTCAGCAAGCCCCGCCCCAGCTCGAAGCCGAGCATTCGCACCTCACCTTCTCTCGGCAGTGGAAGCAACAGAGCGACGATGACCAGCACTCCAAAGCCAAGAACCAGCCGCCTGCGGAGTCCTCGCCTGCGACTCCATCGCCCGCAAACTTCTCCAGCTCTGTCGAGCGTCATTTCGGCGGTGTTCAGCGTCGCGCTCCCACTATAAGAGATCCGCATGCGGTCCAGCGCGGCATCCACCAGTTGCCCGTTCTCACGCTTCATCGTCTTTCACCTCGCGTTCAGTCTCGGCGCGCAGGAGCTTCGCCAGCCGTCGCCGCGCCCGCACCAGCCGCATCTTCACCGCACCGACTCTCGCCCGCACGATCCGCGCCGTCTCGCGCACGCTGAAGCCCTCCAGCTCGTGGAGCATCAGTGCCTCGCGCTCTGCTCGCGGAAGCGCCGCCAGCATGCCGGCAAGCCATGCCTCATCAGAAGGGCTCATCATCCGCGTATCACTTGCGGGAACGTCGCCGGCGACACTCAAAGGCTCCACCTTTCGCAGCCGGTAGCGCCGCCACGCGCTCCGATAGCGATTCCGCATAATGGCGAAGAGCCAGGGACCGAACCTCTCTTGGTTACGCAGATGGCGGAATTTCTCAAGAGCCATCGCCACGCTTTCCGCCAGCAGTTCCTCACCGGCATCCTCGGCACCCGCGAGATAGCGGGCGAAGCGGCTGGCACGTGCGTGCACATCTCGGTAGAGCGTCATAAAGTCAGCCCGCGACTCGTCGCTCACATCATCTCCCAGCGCCGTTCATTATGCACGACGCGCGAGACGGCTCGGTGGCAACGTCACTGGCACTGGAGAAAGGTCAGGGAGAAGCAAGCTCGCCGGCTCCATATACTGTGAGTTCCCCTCACCTGCCGGCAGCAGTCCGTTCGCGTGTTCGATAAGCGTGCGGCCTCTCACTTTGCACTTCGCGCTCCCCACCTCGCACTTCGCACTCTGCACTTCGCGTTGAAGACTTGCGACCGCGCCCCTATCCCACTTCCGGCTCCGCCTGCGGCAGCTCAAGCTGACCGTCTTCCCCCTGGGGCGGCTCCACAACCTCTTCATCTTCATCCCTCGGCGCAAACGGAACGATGGGTCCTTCAGCAAACGCCGCCCGCACATCCTTCCGGTCGATGACCAGCGTAGATTCACGGTCCTGACGCGACGGCAGATCGTACATATAGTCCAGCAGGAGCTTCTCGGTAATGCTTCGGAGACCGCGCGCGCCGGTACCGCGCTTCTTCGCCAGGCGTGCGATCTCCCTCATCGCCCCGCGGGTGAACTTCAGCTCCACCCCGTCTTCGGAGAACATATACTGATACTGCTTGACCAGGGAGTTGGCGGGCTTGTAGAGAATCTCGATGAGCGCCCGCTCATCCAGGTCCTCCAGCGCTGCTATCACCGGCAGCCGCCCTACCAGCTCCGGTATCAGCCCGTACTTGATGAGGTCCTCCGGCTCGCAATGACGCAGCACTTCGTAGGCGCTCTCGCCCCGCGACACCGCCTCCAGGCTTTGCGCACGGAAGCCGATGCTGCGGTGCCCCAGCCGCCGCTCCACAATATTCTCCAGCCTGTTGAAGGTGCCACCGCAGATGAACAGGATGTTGCTGGTGTTTATCTGGATGAACTCGTCTTGCGGATGCTTGCGCCCTCCGTGAGGCGGCACATTCGCCACCGTGCCTTCAAGAATCTTCAAGAGCGCCTGCTGCACTCCCTCGCCGGAAACATCGCGCGTGATGGACGGATTTTCGCTCTTGCGGGCGATCTTATCCAGCTCATCGATGTAGATGATGCCGCGCTCGGTGCGAGCGAGGTGCTCCGCCGGACTGGCGTTCGGCGCCTGGGTCTGCGCCACCTGATAGAGCCGCAGCAGGATATTCTCCACGTCCTCACCCACATAGCCCGCTTCGGTGAGCGTGGTGGCGTCGGCGATACCGAAGGGCACATCAAGAATCGAGGCGATCTTCTGCGCCAGCAGGGTCTTGCCGACACCGGTGGGGCCGATAAAGAGCACATTGGACTTCTGCAGCTCCACATTCGGACGCGTGAGCGATCCCACCCGTTTGTAGTGGTTGTAAACCGCCACCGCCAGCACTTTCTTGGCGTAATCCTGCCGGATCACGTACTGGTCGAGGTAGCGCACGATTTCTGCGGGCGTGGGCAGCTCCTTGAGGGCGATTTTCGGCTCAACCTGGAACTTGGGCCCCTCCAGCAGCTCCTTGCAGATATTCACGCAGTCCTCGCAGATATAGACGCCGGGACCCTTGATCATGCGCACGTTATTCGCCGTCTGCTCCTGACCGCAGAAGCTACAACGCGGCGCGCCCGTATAGCGACTTCCCTTCCCCCGCTCATCGCCTTCCTTAGCCATAGGGGAATTATACCACTCTCAGCAATTGCGGCTGAGATAACGCGCCCTCAAGCCAGCCCAGAGTCACTGATCCGCCGTCATTGTCTATCGCAACTTGTATCACTTACGATTCTCGCCCCTTCACTGCGCTGCATTTTCTTCAGGCGCACCCACAATCCCGTAAGTCAAGAGCGTCTTACTCCTCGCCGCGTTTCCCGCGCTTGCCCATGGCGCTATCAACCGTTCTTCCCACCAGCAATCGTCCCAGCTTCTTGTGTCCCACTTTCAGGTAGTGGCGCTTCCACAGTTCCGCCACCTCCTCCTTGGTCTGGCAGGCGTCAAGCTCCGCCTTCACCTGCTTCAGGTAGGCCTTTTCTTCTTCCGGATCAGCAAACACGTATGGCATAACTATCCTCCCGCTACCATTTTACGAGCCTTCTCGCGCGGCGTCAACGCTGCGTAGGAACGAAGCGACAACAAGCTTGTGCAGAGTCCAATCGCCCAAGCTGCGATAAGAATGCGTCTTCACCTATAATAGAGTGCAGATATGTCCAACCTGCCAAACCAGGAGGCTTCCGGCAAGGCGACGGCTGCCACCGCTGCTCCCGACAGGGTAACTCCCGACCGCTTCACGCCGCCGGCACGCCTCGCCGATAACCCCACCGTGCGGCGCATCTATGAACTCAAGCGCGAGCTTAACGCCGTCATCCTGGCACACAACTATGTGCTCCCCGAAGTGCAGGAAATCGGCGACTTTCTGGGCGACAGCCTGGGGCTGGCACGTCAGGCGGCGCAGACCGACGCCGACGTCATCGTTTTCGCCGGCGTTACCTTTATGGGCGAGACCGCGAAGATTCTCAGCCCTGAGAAGCAGGTGCTGATGCCCACCCTCGATGCTCGCTGCCCGATGGCGGAGATGGTGCGCGCCCCGCAGGTTCTCGCGCTCAAGAAGAAGTACCCCGCCGCGGCAGTCGTTTCCTACGTGAACACGCTCGCCGAGGTGAAGGCTATCTCTGATGTCTGCTGCACTTCAGCCAACGGCATCCAGGTGGTTAATTCCGTGGAGGCTGATGAAATCATCTTCATCCCCGACCGCAGCCTGGGCGAGTATGTGCAGCGCCACACCAGGAAGAAGCTCCACTTCGCCGCCGGCTACTGCCCGACGCATCATCGCGTCTTCGCCGACGATATCCTCCGCCTGAAGCGCGAGCATCCACACGCCGCTGTGCTGGTGCATCCCGAATGCACCGGCGAGGTGATAGATGTCGCAGACCGTGTGGGTTCCACCGCGCAGATTGCGCGCTTCGTCGAGGAGATGAAGGAGAGCTTCGACACCTTCGTGATCGGAACCGAAGTCGGCATGCTCCACCGGCTCCAGCGCGATCATCCGGAGCTGACCTTCATCCTACCGGGACCGCTTGTGGTCTGCCCCGCGATGAAGCGCAACACGCTCCGGCGTGTCGTTGATTGTATGGAGAAGTGCGCACCGGAGATAACCATACCCGAGGACATTCGCCAGCTCGCACTCGGCGCCGTCGAGCGCATGCTCGCCGTGACGTAATCGCACCTTCCACATTCTCTTCGCGTCGCGAACCGACAACTACCACTCGGTCGCGACGCTCCGAAGCAACTCCCTATTCCGTAACCGTTATATCGAATTCCGCCAGATCGTCAAACAGGTTGTGCGCACCGCCGGTGGTGGAGGTGTAGTAGGTCGCGTCAATCGGGTCGCCGCCCTCGGTCTCCGAGTACTGGCTGATAAAGCGCACGTGGGCGGTTCCCGCGGAAACACCGACGAACTTGAAGTTGAAGACGTAGCCCGCACCACCGGCGTCAAAGGCATAGGTGCCGCCGTCGGGCAGAGCCCTTGCCTCAATGTACTTGCGGCCCGCAGGCACGTGCACGCCGTCCACCCAGTAGTCGGCATCGAAGGGACCGAAGGTGCTGTACTGGTCAGGCGTCGGCAGTATCTTCATATTCGCGGTGTCGAACAGCGCCCAGAAGTCATCCGCCGCATCCGGCGCGTCACCCCACAAACCAACGTTGTAGCTCGCAGTCGGGTCGATATCAAGCTTGTCATCGAACTCGATGCGAACCGACGGGAACTCCCGAACGTCTGCCGCCGAGTTGAAAAAGTACACTATCGCCCGAAGCTCCTCGCCGACTTTCACACTGTCGCCCACCACAGTCATGTTGATGGAGTTGTCGGCGCCGTGCTGCCCCTGCGCCATCACAGGAGAGGAAGCATCACCTTTCACTGGGGGATTCACTCCGTCATCCACCACGCATGAGGGCACCGCGCCGCCAGGCACATCCATCAGTATCCAGTTGTAAAGCTTCGAAATCTGCGTGTACTGAGTCGTCGGCGCAACATCCGTGGGCACTAGTTCCCAGTATGGATTCGACATCATGAACCCGAAGTGGAACTCCAGGGGGTCACCATCAATATCGTCGGCCACCGCGGTAACGGTGTCACCGGACACAGTGACTTCCACCGTTGGCGGATGATTCACCGAGCTGATATGCAGGGTGAAGGGGTAGCTGTCGCTGCCAGCAGCATTGGTCGCCGTGAGCGAAGCCGGGTAGTCAGTCGCGGTCTCTGACAGGGTCACCGTAACATCAGGCATATCCGTCTGCGGGGTGTTGGGGTTAGCACCCCCGCCGAAGTCCCAGTCGTAGGTGATGGGTTCATCACCGGTTACCGTGGCAGTGAATTTCATCTCTTGACCGGGAGAACCGCTGGTTGGCGAGACACTCGTAATCTCCGGCGCCACGCCTAGATGGATGACCTCATAGTGGAAGTCAAACGTGTCCTCCCCAATAGCATTGGTAGCGGTGACTGAGCCATCGTATTCACCCGCACTTCCCAGGGTCACCGAGACATAGGGCAGCTCCGTATCGGCTGTGGCAGGAGTCGCGCCGTCTCCCATCTCCCAGTGGAACGCCATCGGCTGGCTGCCGGTCACGGTTGCGACGAAATCAACCTCATCGCCTTCGTTGCCCGAATCCGGAGTCACGCCCGTGATTTCCGGCGGCGTGGCCGAAGCCTGCACCACATTGGACTCCGCACCTTCGTTGTCCTGCCCGTCAATAACCACCACCTTGAAGGCGTGATTCGTTGAGGCGTCCACCGAGTACTCAAACGACAATTGTCCCCCGTCCTCAACCGCATCTGCCAGGGCAACCGTATCGAGAAGGTCAAAGGTCTCCGTCGGGCTGGTCGCTCCCTTGACGCGGTAGCCGGCGCAATCCACATTGAAGTTCGCCGCCAGCGGGGTCAGATCCATGATGTTGATCGTCCCGTCTCCGTTGCCGTCAATCGCCGCATACTCGGGATGCTCCGTCGTTGACTCGTTGAAATGCGCCGCCAGGGGCGTAAGGTCCATGATGTTAACAATCCCATCCAGGTTGTAGTCGCCGGTACTGCGATACTGCCATCTTAGGGTGAAGTAAGTTCCCGCACTCGGCGTAGCCGTAAGAGTAGGCGCGTCATCAGGCGGCTCCGAAACCAGTTTGCTTACGCCCCGTGCCCTCAGCTCGCCTGCGAGCGCATCTTTCAATCCCTGAAACACCGCCGCATCCACTCCCGGCGGCGGCGCGAGCTCATCAAGCTCCGCCAGTTGTTCCGCAACGGAAGAAGACACCTGCACAGACGGCGTGGACGGGCTCCTCCGCCTGCCGCAGGCAACCAGCAGTACACCAGCCAGGATGATAATCAAGACAATCGCCAGAGGAACCATTCCCCGGCGCCAGTTATGAATAAATCCCATCTTGTATCACTCCTCCAAGATATTCCCGCAGGGCGGACGCACCTACGCCCTCTCCCGCGAGTCACTATAGTTTACCATCAGTCGCAAATCTCACGGTCGTTTCAACCCTCAGTGTCCCGCTCAACTGCACCTGCGGTAGAATGACGACACTATGCCCAAACTCACTCTCGGTCTCGTAGGTCTTGGTAACATCGGCAGCTATCTCGTTCGCGGCATCGGCGAACACAACCTGCCCTA
>MVCR01000068.1 GCA_002050035.1 Planctomycetales bacterium 4484_113
TTATCCTTCGGCTGCGCGGTAACGATAGTTTCCTCCCGCTTGGCAAGTGCGATGATGTGTGGCTGCGCAAGCAGCTCGACCTGCTCGGTAGAGAAGGATGGATCACGCGCCAGCTCTTCCACGAGCCCCATCACGGCTGAGAGCTGCCCCTTGCCACCATCGAGCAGTATCAAATCCGGCACCTTGGCCCAGCGTTCATCCGTGAGCATTCTCAGCAGGCGTCGGCGCAGCACCTCGCGCATCATGGCGAAGTCATCCGGCGTCGCCTTCAGGCGGATGTTGAAGAGGCGGTATTCAGATGGCTCGGGACGGCCCTGCTTGAAGACAACCATTGCGCCCGCACCATTGCGCCCGCAGCCTGCCGTCCCTGAATGTTGCTGATATCGTAGCCTTCGATGCGCTGGGGTGGCGCTGGTAGTCCGAGCAGTTCGGCGAGACGATCTTCGGCCTTGCCGGGCTCCTTTCGGCGCGGTGCTTTGAGCAGGTAGCTCCTGAGCCGTTCACGAGCATTGGTTGCCGCCATCTGAAGAATCTCGCGCTTGTATCCACGGCGCGGCAGCGTAAGCGCGACCTTAGCCTTCTTCTGTAAGCTGAGGAATTCGGTAATCAGGTTCATGTCCGCAGGTGCAAACGGAAGCAGTATGTCTCGTGGGGAGTTGGTTGAGTGGAAGTAGTAGAGCTTGAGGAAGTTCGCCAGCAGTTCCTGCCGGCTCTGTTCCAGTTCATTCTGCAACACGAACTCCCGGTCACCGATAAGTCGCCCGTTGCGAACCTGCAACACAAGTACCATCAGAGTCTCCCCTGAAGTGGTGAAGCCAATGGCGTCCAGCTCATCGCCAGGTTTGCCCGCAACCTGGGTGCGAGCTTCCACCTTCTCCAGATGACGTAACAGGTCGCGGTAGCGTGCGGCTTGCTCGTAGGCCTGGCGCTGCGATGCTTTGCGCATGCGTTCTTCCAGTAACTCGCGCACAGCTACGTATTTCCCGTTGAAAAACTCCGAGAGCGCCTGGCATCGTGCGATGTAGTCTTCGCGGGTTACATAGTCCACGCAGGGGGCACTGCAAAGCTTGAGATGGTAATCCAGGCAGGGCTTGGGGTACTTCCGTTTGCCGTCGATTTCCAGCTTGCAGGTGCGGACGCCGAACAATCCGGCCGCGAACTTGACGGTGGCTCGCACCGAGCGGAGGCTGGTGTAGGGTCCCCAGTAGCTTCCGCTCTCCGGTCGATAACGGCGGGTGATGACCACGCGCGGGAACCGTTCGTTCGTGAGATGCACATAGGGGAAGGACTTATCGTCCTTCATCATCACGTTGTAGTCCGGCTTGAACTGCTTGATGAGGTTCGCTTCCAGCACCAGGGCGTCGAATTCGCTCTCGGTGAGGATGTAGCTCACATCGGCGCTGGACCGCACCAGTTGCCGGGTCTTCCCGCCACGGCTGTCGCTGCCGCTGAAATACTGCCGCACACGCGCACGAATGTCCACCGCCTTGCCGATGTAGAGTATCCTTCCATGCCGGTCTTTGAACTCGTATACGCCAGTGGCGGCGGGCAAAGAGCTGAGCACCTTTTCCCATTTCTCCTGCATTACCGCAATCCAGATTCTACCAGTATGTTAGTATTGGACTGTGGCAGAAACGCAGGATGTTTACCTATCACTTGGTTCTAACCTGGGGAACCGAGAGGAGAACTTGCGTCGCGCGTTGGCTGAGCTGAAGGAACTGCCACATAGCTGGGTGATGAAGGTCAGTACGGTTTACGAGACTTCTCCGGTGGGATTCGCCAGTCGCCACGAGTTTCTCAACTGCTGTGTGCAGCTCAGAACTGAACTCAGTTCAGGTGAGGTCCTCGCTGCTTGCCAGCGAATTGAGGAACTGGTGGGTCGACCCGCTGAATCAGAGCGCGTGGATTACGAGGACCGCGTGCTGGACATAGACCTTGTGCTGTTTGGCTCGGAAGACCTGGAAGGCTGGCTGCTCACGATTCCGCATCCGCAGGCGACGCGCCGCCTCTTTGTGCTGGCTCCGCTTGCAGAAATCGCCCCCGGTATTGTGATTAACGGCAAGCCGGTTGAACACTGGGTGACGAAAGTGCGCGCGGCGCATCCGGAGCAGGCAGTGAAGAGGTTCTCGTCGCTTCAGGAACTATAGTCTTCGGAGAACGAGTTCCTGCCTGCATTCTACTGGTACGGCGGACCTGCCCCTCCGCGTAGCTCCTGCGTCAGAAAGCGGATCACTTCGCTGCGGGCAGATTCAGTGTGCCCGCAGCTCGGACAGGTGAACTCCGTCATGCCCTCAAGCTCCGAGACTTTCACTTCCACAGAGTTCTGGCACTCAAGACATAGGATAGCGGCAAGCTCGCTATCATCTGGATTCGGCTGATAGATCCTGAATCCTGCCATAATGATTCCTCCCGCCGGACTGGCGCTATTGTAACACGCTAGGCGGCTCCGCCAGGGATTGTGTTGGCGTGCGTGGCCACGCGAAGGAGTAGGATGGAGCCGTGCGGGTCAAAAACCGGATGCTGGGCGATCACCGGCATTCCTCTGAGGACCTTCACGAGCTGGTCTTTCCGTATTGGCTCCATGTTCCATTCCCGCAGTTCCTGCCATGAGAGCTTGGAGTAGACCTTGATCCTGAACTTGGACGTGAGCTGACGCAGCGAAAGCGCCAGATGACCGATGGCACGATACCCTTTTCTTAGTTCCGCTTTCGTGGCATCCAGGTCGAGTTTCCTCCAGTAGTCAAAGCCGGGATGCCCCATGCCCTCTTCGCACCGAGCGATGAAGTAGATGGTTCCTTCTGGTGCAACGCCTCCCTCAGCGAGCTTGAGCGCCTTGTGCGCCTGATAGAGGCTGATATCACGGGGGTAACCACCGCAGGAAAGCAACAGCACATCTGCCGGCTCCGTCAGTTCACGCACGAAGTGGCTGCTGACGAAGCGGGCCGCCTCTGCATGCGCGGCCGACAGTTCACCGCAGAAGAAAGCGGCGACTCTCCCGTCGGTGCCCAGCACAACGTTGACAAGAAGCATGGTGGGCAGCATCGCCGCAGCCTCAAGGCAGTCCTCGTAGATGGGGTTGCCTTCAAGTCGTCCCACGGATGCCGCGGGATTCAGCTCGCCGGTCGATGCGTCCACTGACAGCGAATGGTTCGCCACGATGGACTCAAATCCACCCAGTCCCGGGAAAACCGCCTTCGGCCCGCCGGTAAATCCGGCGAAGTAGTGATAGGTAACTGCTCCTGTGGCTATGATTAAGTCGGCATCCATCGCTTCCCGATTCACCGTGACCTGAGTGCCGCGGCTGGTACTGCCTACTTGGACTAGTTGAGATTCGTCACGACTGTCGTGACATAGTGGTTCTTCATCCAACCCCAGGTAATCACGCGCTGCTTCAGCGGACATGGGTGCGTGCGTGCCGCCCCCGACGATCACCTTGAGTTCACCGCCCTCGGGCAGGTGCTTCCGCACCGTGGATACAAGATGAGGAAGCCAGGAATGATATGCCACCAACCGTGTTGCATCGCTGGTCACCAGCAGCACGCGACGGCTACGCGCCAGCAAATCCTGCAGCGGCGGGCTCCCTATTGGTTCTGTCAAGCAACGGTCCAGGAACTCCGTGCGGTGAGCGGTTCTGCTGACAAGCCTGGGGTGCACCTCCTCAAATGCCCTTCGTGCGATCGGGCTCATCTCGATTTCCAGGCTGCGTCGCCCGTATGGGATGCGTATGATGCGCTGAGTCAGAGGCACAGGTTCATTCTACCAGGAAGGGGAGATGCGGCGGCTTTTGGTATAATTAAGTAGCAGGACTGTGGTTAGTCTGCGCTGGCTTATACGAGGTTCTCTTAATCAGCGGGCGAAGCTCCGGAAGCGGGGTCTGGCTCTTGCGAAGAGCCTGGCGCTGAACGATGGTGACGAGCTCAGCATCGCCGTCTGTGCTGACCGGCGTATGCGTACACTGAACCGTCGCTACCGTGGCGAGGACCGCGCAACCGATGTGCTGGCCTTTCCCGCAGACGAAATCGCACTACTGCTGGTTGAAGGTGGATCCGTGGGTGTCCATCTGCGGACGCACCCGCAAGTTGTTCTGGGAGACGTAGTGATTAACTACCGACAGGTCGAGCGTCAGGCTCGGGCGAACGGCAATCGGGTGGCAGACGAGCTTGGAGCGATGCTCGTGCACGGCGTGGTGCATCTGCTGGGATTCGACCACAACAGCGCGGTCGAAGAAAATCGCATGCTGGATTTGGAGCGAAGAATGCACAAGTTCCTTGGTCTTGAGGTGAGACAGTTTGGACACTGACCCGCTAAGTACCGGCTCCATTCTGGTTATTTGGGGGCTTTCGCTCCTCTCTCTGGGCGTTTTGGGTCTGAGCTCGGCTTGCAGAGCCAGCATTCTCGGGCTGTCCCCGGGGGACATCGCGCTTTTCGAAGAAAAAGGCGAAGGGCGCGGCATACAGGCTGCACGCTACATCCTTCGGCGACCTGCCCTGGCGCTGCTTGCATACACCACCGCCATGCTCATTGGCTTCGCCGCTGCACTGGGGCTGTCCTTCTTCGCCATCTTTGAGGGTGTTCACCTCTCGCTCCTACAGCCGTTCTGGTTGCGCGTGGTCATAGAGCTTGTGGTTCTCGTTGCGCTGGCGCTTTTCCTGCTTGTCTTCGGCTATCTGCTACCGGTGCTTCTGCTGGCGCGCGCGGAGTTCCTAGTAAGAAACGGCGCGGCTGCGCAGTTCCTCTTCTCCCTCGCCTATCCCCTGGCATGGCTTCTCGCGCTGGCCGCCAATTCGGTGGGAAAGGCGAGCGACTATCCGCGCGTGCTCGGGCTGGCCGACCTCGATGTCTACCCTGCCACTGCGCCGGCGGAAGAGGAACTGGAAGAAGAGGAAAAGGAGATGATTTCCGCCATCGTTGAGATGGGCGAAACCACTGCACGGGAGATAATGCGTCCCCGTATTGACATTGTGGCGCTGGATGCGGATGACCCGCCGTCGAAGCTGATTTCGCAGGTGGTAGAAGCTTCCTATTCGCGCTTTCCGGTATTCTCCGGGACCATCGACAACATAGTCGGCGTCCTGCACATCCGCGATTTGCTGACCGAAGTAACCGGTGATGCCGAGCAGGTGGAGGTTCGCCGCATCTGCAAGCAGCCATTCTTCATTCCGGAATCCAAGCGCATTGACGAGCTCCTGCGCGAGCTTCAGCTGCGCAAGGTGCATATGGCAATCGTCACCGACGAATACGGCGGCACCGCAGGGCTGGTGACCATCGAGGACATCTTGGAGGAAATAGTGGGGGAGATTCAGGATGAATACGACGAAGAGGCGCAGCCGGTCCAGCGTAAAGAGGACGGCAGCTTCGTCGTGAGCGGGGCGCTGCCGATGGAGGAGTTCAACGAGGAGACGGGTCTCTCGCTGGAAGCCGAGGGCAATGACACGCTCGCCGGGCTGCTCTACGACAAGTTCGGCAAGATTCCGCAGCAGGGGGACGTCATCCATATCAACGGCGTGAAGTTCACCATCCTGCGCGTGGACGGCAACCGCATCCGCCTCGCACAGGTGGAAGTGGTGTAGGCTCACCCGCCTGTAGGGCGCGATTTCGGTCCCGCAAGGACCGGGCTGCTGGGCTGAAGCCCAGCCTACTCGGGATGGAGTGCTGGACGACGGGCGTCCTCGCCCGTCATTCGTTCTTCGATTACGCGGTGCTAGCCAGCGCCGCCCTCGGTTCTGCGCTACTATCTACTGCACTACTAGCTACTGGACTACTTCTTCACGCTCCGCACTCGTCACACCCGCTGTCCAAGCGGGACTACCCCGGATAGTACTTCATGATGAGGGCGTCATCCCCTCCGCCACCGGAGTCTTGAGTGCCCTCTGGGGACGACTCGCTTCCGTCAGGAGTCGTTTCGGTGCCGCTCGGAGTCGTTTGTGTACCCTCCGGCGAACCCACTGACCCCGACGGAGACGGAGTCCCCCCACTGACATTCTGCCACGAGCCGTAGGCATTGGGGGCTTTACCACCTAGGTAAATCGCTCCGTTAGCATGTCTGAATATGCCGAAAGCGATGTCGCTTCCAGTCGTATCCCATATGGCTTGCCTTTTGAGGTTTCCTGATAAGTCTAGCGTAAGTACGATAGCATCCCAATCTGAAGTGAAGCCCATTGTGTCCCCAGAGATGAAGATGTTGTTGGAATCATCGACGGTAATATCCCAACCTTGATCCCTTTCAGTAGTCCCCCAGGTTTTCTGCAACTGAAGGTTTCCGCTGGAATCGAACTTCAAGAGGAACACGTCATCTTCCCCTGGCCCCCAGCTATAGGTCGAACCAGTGACAAGTAAATTCCCATTCGGATCTACGCAAACACTCTCAGCACAATCATTACGTCCTCCCCCCCATGTTCTTACCCACTGTCTATTGCCCTCGCCATCGAACTTAATGAGGAATGCGTCGTACTCTCCCGCGCCATAACTGGCGGTATATCCTAATAGGTATATGTTCTGGTCAACTGCTAGGATATGGGTGCTGTACTCGGTTGCTGCCCCACCCCATGTCCTAGTCCACAGGAGGTTACCTGAAGGAGAATACTTGCGTATTACGGCATCCCAACTGCCTGCGCCGAAGCTGTTCGTACGCCCTGCAACGTATATGTTCCCATACGCGTCCAGGTCAACGAAGGCGAGTGCTTCGTTTCCGGTTCCTCCCCACGTAAGTTGCCAGAGCAATGTCCCGGTGCCACTGTATTTCAGCAATATATCGTCATCACCTCCTGCCCCGAAACTCTTAGTGAATCCTACTACCACGAAGTCTCCATTGGTGTCGAGGGCTCCTTGGGTGGCATAGTCGTCATCCGTGCCACCCCAGGTCTTGGCCCACTCCAGTGTGCCATCTGGGTGATACTTCATTGTCAGCACGTCCCTGCCGCCAGCACCGTAGCTCCAGACATGACCGCATACGAAAACCTCGCCACTCGCACTAACCACAGGCCGTCCAATTAGCTCCTTGCCGCTTCCGCCCCATGTATGCACCCAGACGGTCCCAGTCGCCTTAATGGTCACGCTATCCGCACCCGTCGCCCCATCATCGTCTGTCACGCGCAGCTTCGCGTTGTATTCCCCAGCGGTTGTGTATTCGTGCGATACCGTAGGGTCGGTGCCGGAGTCATAATCCCAACTCCCGTCACCGTCCCAATCCCACTCATACTTCACGATGGTTCCATCGGGGTCGGAGGAACCGGAAGCGTCAAAATCCACTGTGAGTGGCGCGTCGCCCTCCGTCGGGTCTGCCTGTATATCCGCAACCGGCTTCGCGTTTACCGAGATGGTGACCGATTCAGTGTCCTTCGCGCCTTCGTCATCCGTAACGCG
>MVCR01000015.1 GCA_002050035.1 Planctomycetales bacterium 4484_113
GGCTGCGGAATCACCGGCGCGGGCTTGATGATGCGTCCTCCGCCGCCGCATGCGGCCAGCATCAGCAGCATCAGCGAGGTTGCGGCGAAAGCGAGCAGAAGCATGGCTCCCATAGCGAATGTAAAGCGCCTCATTCTCATCACCTCCTGCTTATCGCGGGGCACGCCCCGCGCCTATGGGTCAGCATCAAGCTGCCTAAGCGCACAGTTCTTAGCATACTTTCCCACGCCTGTCAGTAGGGATTTCCCCTATATGCCCGCGTCTCCCCTCAGCCTGCATCAGTCATTGGTCATTGGATCTAGCGGCACTCTGCCGCTGAACCACCCGTCCATCCTCGACTTTCAGCACGGTGGGATTATCGTCGAGTTCGGATAGCGCGTCGTCGAGCAGCAGCAGCGGCGGCTCGCCGGAGCGATCAGAGGCGATGCGGGCGAGCGAAAGACAGAGCGCGATGGTGGCGGCACGCACCTGCCCCTGGCTGCCGAAGGAACCGATAGGAACATCGCCTAGGAAGAACCTCACATCATCGCGCTGCGGGCCAACGAGGGTGTGCCCGCGCTCGCGCTCCTTCACCGCAACCCTCTTAATGCGTTGGGCAAATGCCGCCTTCACCTCCTCCAGTGTGGCTTCACGCGGAAGCTCGCCAATGCTGCTCGCATAGTGCGCCCGCAGGCGGAAGCGCTCCCGCGTGAGCTGGCGATAGAAGCCGTCCAAATGCTTAAGCACCTCGCGCAGGTACGCGATGCGCTCGAAAACGATGCGGCTTCCGGAGAGTATCAGCGAATCGGTATAGAAGGAGTAGAGCCTCCCCGTGGAGCGGCTGCGGTCGCCACGGCCGGAAAGCGTTCGCAGGATGCGATTGCGGCTCAGCCAGGCGGTGCGGTAGGTCGCTAGCGCCTGGCGGAACTCGGTGCTGTAGCGCGCGATTTCCTCATCCCACAGATTGCGCCGCCGTGCCGGCTCTCCCCAGAGAAGTTCCATTCGCGCCGGACTGAACAGACTCAGTGGCGCCCTTCCCCACCAATCGCCGAATCTCAGGACGGGCACGCCGTTCACGCGCAGATACTTCTTGCGGCGATGGAAAAAGACCTCGGCGGTCAGACGGGCGCCGCTTTCAGCGATGAACTCTCCGCGCAGGAAGAAATCGCGGCGACCTTTCTGCACCAGTTCCTCGTCCCGCTCGGCACGGAAGCCTGAAAGATTGGTCAGGAAGTAGATGGCTTCCAGAAGATTGGTCTTACCGCTGCCATTGGTTCCGAGGAATATGCTGGCGCCATCGCCAAGCTCCAGCTCGCACTGCGAGAAGTTCCGGAAATGCACCAGCTTCAATCGCTTCAGCTTCATCGCTTCCCCGCCAGTGCCACAACTTCGTCCCATATCTCATCCAGCTCTTCCACCCGCCGCAGCGTGAAGTCCACCAGCTCTGCACGCTGCTCCTGCAGGAGCTTCGCCTCCTCATGGAAGACGGTGAGCGCGGCATACGCGTCCGGTTGCTCCTGCACCGGCGTCTCTTCAATGAGCACGGTTATCATATTCGCACGCCGCGCCGGCGGGAAGTTGAGCAGCCGGTCGTCCACCAGTACGGCTCGCATTCCCGGATAGTCCGCCATCACGCGGGCGTATGCGCTGTCCGCCGGCTTACCCTCATAATCCACTTTCGCAAGGTCGTAAATCGCGTCGATGCAGTCGGCAGCCTTTAAGGGTGGTTCCGTAGCGACGGAGGTAATCCACGCGCAGCTTCTGTGTCTGCTCCGGGTCGAGCTTGAGATGCTCGCGGATGAACCGGTTTATCCGGCGGTCGTTAAGCTCCATTAGGCCGCATGAAGCCGGATACATCGTGTTGTCGCAGTCGAGGAGTAGAATCATAGCGTGGAACCCTCGGGAAACGTGAACTTCGCTGGAAAAGCCATCAGTTGCGTGAAGTCCTGTCCCTGAAAGACGATGGCATCCTTGACTACCGCGAGGAGGTCCAGGTTCTTCGATATCACTTCCTGCCGCAGCAGCTTCCCTGTCTTGACGTCGAGAAGAGAATAGGCGAAGGCGGTGGAAGCGCCCTCCGGCAACCAGCTGGGAACGCGCTTGTAGAAACGATGGAGTGACGGGTGGAAACCCCTCTCAAGGTCTGCTCCAGAGCTGAACCGGCTGACTACCAAGGCTCTATCGTAGAACACGGCAATCAGTCTGCTGGGCGCTTCCATATCGCGCTCCCACAGCAGGCTGCCGTCACGCAATCCCAGGGCGTAGGTCATCCCGTAATAGGTCGATCCCACAACGCGGTCATCCGCTACCGCCGGCTCGGAGCGCATATAGTCTGGGAAAGTATGCCGCCAGCGAATGCTCAGGTCGGGCAGATTGAGCATCAGTAGCGAGCGAGAGCCCGGCAACGATGTGTCACCTTCGAGAACGCACAGCCAATCATCCCCCGCCACCATACGCTTGAGCTGGTTCTCGCCCAAATAGAGCTGGCGCAGATTCAAACCATCGGTGGATATCGCGCTCAGCGTCTGGTCACCACCGAGAAGGAAAAGCGTGTCGCCCGCTCGCACCGCTTCTGCTGCCAGACGAGTAAGATCCTTGCGGGCGACCATCCTCCCACTCGTCATATCCAGAGCCAGCAGATTGGATGGATACGAGAGCACATAGAACCGCGTGGCATCGTGGAAGAGGTCGGTAACCGCCCAGACCGCGGTGAGCTTCATCAGCTCGCCACCATCGCGCGGGTCGAGCAATCGCACCTCTCCGTGCGCCGACGCATTGGCTTTGCCCCTGACTACAGCCAGGAAGTAGGGCGTCAGGTGCGGGATAACGTAGGATCGTCCGCCGGGATAGTCGTTCCGCCACAGCAGAGAGCCGTCGTCTGCTCTTAGTGCCACCACTGGCCCTTCCGCAGAAGCCACGAAGATCGTTCCGCCGCCGGTGACCGCCCGCAGCACGCGAGTACCCCCTACGCGACGCGTCCAAAGTGGCTGCGTCAGGTCGAACGAATCCAACCGCACCGGGAAATACCAGTTGTTGCTGTCGTTTGCGTGAATGGAGTAAGAATCAAGGGGAGACGAATCGCTCAACCATCGGGCGAAGCTCACCTGATGGGAAGCCGAGGCTGCATCCGAGCTGCGTTCAGAGCACCCGCTCAGGAGAAAGAAAGCCACAATGGTGACTGCGATTGCTGCGCGCATTCGATACCGCTCCGCTCTTTCCGGCAGCCCCGTCCCCGCACGGCGAGCCCGGCAGAGCATCGTCGCTCAGAAAGCCGATTCAGGGAAGAGGTATTTCTCCACCAGCGCGAGGGCTGTGGGTATCTTAGCATCGACCAGCACGTCGCCGTCCAGACTGGTTTCGGCAAGGTAGTCCAGTAGCCGCCGCCGCGGTTTCAGGAAGACCTCTATTCTCTCGTGTCCTACGCCGCCCCCCTCAGCCACCCGAACGGCATCGGTGCTCACGAATAGGTTGTAGATTTCATTACTCAATCCCGGAGAAACCGTACCGGAGAACACGAGTTCCATCTCCTCGGCTTCGTAGCCAGCTTCTTCCAGCAGTTCCCGACGTGCAGTTTCTACCAACGCCTCTTCCGGCCGGTCGCAGACACCCGCCGGAAGTTCGATGACCTCCTTTCCTACCGCAGGTCGGAACTGCTTCACCAGCACGACCTCATCCTGTGGGGTCAGGGCGATGATATGCACGGTATGGGGACTCGGACGCTGGCAGGAGAAGTATTTGTGGGACGCGGCGCCCCTGCCAAATGTGTGCTCTACAACTGCGAAGTAAGGCGACTGCCAGAGGACTGCCGGCTTCTTTGACCGACTGCTCTTCCGCCGCCCAGCCTGCTTCTTGGTGACCATCCCTACCCCGTGCCTGTGGGCTTCGCACCAGCAGTTTCTCCCCGCGCCTTCGCGCCGGAGTTGCTGAGCAGCCCGTAGAAGTATGCGAGCTCTTTCTCTCCAAGTCCGGCAGCCTCAAGCGCACGCAACCTTGATGCCAACCCCTCCTGGGAAGCCAGCGGCAGGCCGCCAAACCGGGCAACGCATTCCTCGTACGCCTTGCGTGCCGCGGCGTGGTCTCCAGCCGCCAGGTTGATCAACCCCAGATGGCACAGGGCGGAAGCAACAGGATTAACCGTCCACGCCAGCTCCGTCAGCTCCGACGCCTCGTCCAATCGACCCTCCTCGAAATCCGCCTGGCCGAGCACGCGCAGAGCCAGGCTAGCAAGCTCGGGATCTCCCGCTATCTCCGCAGCAGTCCATGCTTCTTGAAGCAAGGACCGCGCGCGGGAGAATTCCTTCATCATCACTGCGGCGACCCCCGCATGGTACTCAAGATAAGCGCGGTCTTCATCCCTCACGCTCTGCGGAAGGTGCGCGAGCACACCGGTGAGCAAACGATCGACTTCCTGCCACGCACGCTGGGACACCAGCAGCCGCACGACCTCATCGAGAAAGCCCAGAATCTCCTCCATCGGCGCAACTGCCAGGACATCCACTTCCGCGAATGCTTCTTCAACCATTCGCTGCGCGAAGGTAGCAGCCTCAGACAGTTTGCCTTCGCCGATGCTTGATGCGACGAGCGAGAACCGTTCGTCCCAAGCTGTTTGCTTTGGACTCATCATCGCTATCCGCTAGAATGATAACGCGAATGAGCGAAAAATGCCACCTCCTAGACCTCAGGGCTGGTTTCGGGGCGAAAATCGCCCGGGCGACCCTGGGAAGACTCCTCTTCCCCGCCTACCGGCTCGGCTTCAAGAACCGTCGGGCCAGCTTCCTGCGCCGACGCTCCGCCGTGAGCGGCCTGCCCGTGGTGTCGGTGGGCAACCTGGCTCTGGGTGGCGGTGGGAAGACCCCGCTCACACTAGCTCTCTGCGAGGCGCTTATGCGGCAGGGCTGGCGGGGCGGCGTCGTGCTCAAGCTGGGTCGCCCCGCAGAATCATACTTCGATGAGCTCGTGCTCTATCTGAACGCTCTCGCCATACGCGGAAGTGGCGAACCACTCCGAACCGAGCGCCGAAGGGAGAGCATTCTGGCTCACAACGAGAGCGGCTTCGTCTTCGCGCACCGCAACAAGCTGGCGGCACTGGAGAACATCGCCAGCAGCGGCAGATTCCAATTCGCGCTGGTTGACGATGGCTTCCAGCTCTACAGCCTGAAGCCGGTTCTCAATGTATGCGTGGTGAGACCGACAGACTGGCGAGAGTGCCTTTTCCCGCTCGGCGAGTTGCGCGAAGAGACAGCGGCGCTCCAGCGAGCTGATATTGTGCTGCTGCGAGATGCCGGCACTACGGGGACGGAAGCGGCTGTCCTTCCGCTTCCCGCCCGTGGATATCCGCGTCTCGGCGTTCGCCCGCTGGGGCTTCTGCCCGCGCGGGAGCTGGCACGTCCCTGGATGAGGGAAGGCGAGCCCGAGCAACCGGCGAACGCAGCCGAAGCCGCCCTCCCCAGCGGCACCGCCCTCGCTTTCTCCGCCATTGCGCATCCAGAGGAATTCGAGCAATCGGTATTCGCCATTCACGCCGACACCTCGGTCTGCGTGCGCTTTCCGGACCATCAGCAGCTCACCACATCACACCTGCGAATGTTGCAGCAGCAGGGCAAGAGCCACGGCTGCCGGTTCTATCTGACAACCGAGAAAGACGCCTGCCGCCTGCTGCCGCATATGCTGAGGGCGCTGCACGCACGCGGTCACAGCCTGAACTGGCCTGAGGAGCTGTTGCCGCAGGTTCGGCATTTCACTCCCGATCTCACGGTGGAGCTGGAGGAGATGTGGCAGCAGCTGTACTTCCTCAAGCTGGCTACAGAAGTGCCGGAAGAAGTTATCCAGAAGGTGGTGAAGACGGTTGACGCCTTCCTTCGGCAAGATAAATGATTTCCTAGAGCGGACGATGGATGCAGGCGAGACTTAGTATTTACTCTCTATCTGTCGTAAAATGAAGCATTGACTGAGGATGATAACCGGCAATAGAATCGTTATGTGGTTGGGCTATCTGCTCGCGGGGCTGCTTATCGGACTACTGGTTCGCAGCTTGCAGGACGTGAGGGCGGACGGGCGACCCCTGCTTACTGCCGGCGTTCTCTTCGGTCGGCAGGAAGAGGAGATTGCGCGGTTGCGCAGCGAGGTGGAAAGCCTGCGTCAGGACAACGAAGAGCTTCTCAAGGAAACCCTGAGCGGGCAGATCAGTACCCAGCGCATTCAAGAACAGCTGACGGCAGCGAAAAACCTTGCCGGCATCCTGCCGGTCGTCGGCCCCGGAGTGGTGATAACACTTACCGATGCTCGCGGAGAAGCTCCGGATGATGTGAATCTGGCCGAGCGCGGACTCATACATGACTATGACCTGCTACCCTTCACCATCAAGGCAATTGGAGACCCGCAAGTGCTGGAAGCAGCGCTGAACATGCCGGGAGGCATTCTTGACCAGCTACGACGCTACGGTCTCATCGCCACCATTGAGAAAGACTGGAACTTGCTGCTGCCCGGCTACAGCCTGCCCATCCAGTATCGGTTCTTGCGCAACCCCGAGCCGAAGGCAGGCCGCACAGCATCGGCTGCCGATGCCGACGAAGAGCGCAACCGATCCATTCCGGTGGGAACGGGACCGGCAACCAACTGATGAAAGATCAACGGGCAACAGCATGCGGACATGGCGACTGGCTGGTGGCAGCGGTGCTGGCGTTGCTCGGGCTGGGAGCGGGGCTCGCCCTGCCATCCGCCATTATTCCCCAGCCCGTTGTTCTGCTGCCGCTCATGCTGGTGCTCCTGGACGTGGCGGTTTCCGCAGTGCTCGCGCGCCGCGAACGTCGCTCCTTCAACGGGATTGTCCAGTTCGTCGTCCTCGTAGTTTCTGTCGGCGTTCTCTTCTTAATCAGCGTGCTTTCGGGCCTCAAGCCAGAGCTGGTGGTCCTACTGCCGCTGGTGGTGCGCGAGGTCATGCTTCTCAGCAGGTTCTTCTGAATATGGCAGCCAGAATCATAGCCGGGATCGACCTGGGATCTTCCAAGATCACCAGTGTTATCGCCGAGCTGGCGCGCGACGAGATTATCGTTCGGGGCATCAACTGGACACCTGCCAAGAGCATCGTCAAGGGCGTGGTGAGAGACCTTAACCTATGCGCTCGCGAGGTGAATGCGAGCTTCTCCGGCGCGGTTTACTCTTCCGGTGTCCACGCAGAGGAAGTGCATCTGGCATTCACCTGCAAAGACCTGACCAGCGTGCCACTTGAAGGGAGCATTCGGCTCTCGGGCGTGGAGCACGAGATAACGCAAGAGGATGTGGAGCAGCTGATGAACTCCCTGGAACCTCCTTCCCGCCACCAGGAGTATGAAAGATTGCAGCGGATCGTGCAGGAGTTCATCGTCAACGAGACCGACGGCGTGCGCGACCCCGTGGGGATGTTCGGCGAAGTACTGGCTGTCAGAGCGCAGGACGTGCTGGGGCCGCCATGGCTGCTGGCTAACTATAAGAAGGTGCTCGAACGTGTCGGGCTGGAAGCGAAAAGCCTGGTTCCATCAGTGCTCGCGGCGGGACGCGCGGTGCTGACCGAAGAAGAGATGAATACCGGCTGCGTGCTGCTAGACCTGGGTCACGGCACCACTGATATCGCGCTCTACCGCGAAGGGAGTCCGCTTTTCACCGCTACCATACCCATCGGGGGCAGTAACATTGACGTCGACCTGATGGAAGGGCTAGGAGTGAACCTGGAGGAAGCGCAGCGGGTGAAGAAGAGCTTCGTCAAGGCATGGGTGCAGGCGGATGCCGCAGACGCCGATGAGGTTGTGGACATTAAATTCTTTGGGCACCGGGAATATGCGAAGATCAAGAAGCAGAAAATCTATGAGATTGTGCTTCCCCGACTGGCAGAATGGGCCGAACTGATAAAGGAGCGTCTTTACAGCAGCGGCTATATGCACACCATTCCCGGTGGCGTGGTGGTTACCGGCGGAGGTGCCTATATGCGGGAGGTAACCAGCTTCTTCACCCACCATCTGAGCAAGCCGGTTCGCATCGGCGTACCCCGTGGATTCTCGCACCTGTTCGAGGAGTTCCGCGCACCGCAGTTCGCTTCGGCTCTGGGCATAGCCGCCTTTGCCGCCTTCATGGCGGAAGAGAGCCGCAGTGAACCTTATCCGCTCACGCTGCTTGAGGAAATCGGACGCTTCTTCGGCGATCTCTGGGGGAGCTTGCCCTGGGCGCAGAAGCGCAATCACGAGGGAAAATAGGAGGGAGCTTACACACAGGTATTGCTGAAGCGCTTACCATCGGGCAGTCTCTACCCGTAGAGAAGGCCTGTTCTCAGCACGACGCCAGAGGTCGAGCATTCTCCTCTGCCATCCCGCGCTTCACTTCAGGAACTTCCGCAGGTCTTCCTCATCGTAGCCCTGGTAGACTTCGCGATTGCGCACAATGAGGGGACGACGAATCATTTCCGGATGCTTGAGGAGATACTCCACCGCCTGAGCCTTGCTGAAACGCCGGTTGCGCAGTTGCTTCCAGGAACGATGGCGGGTGTTGAAAGACGCCGTCACGTCATCTGCGGCAACGGCTTTTTGCAGCACCCACTTGGGCGGCAAGTGCTCGAAGAGGTCAATCTTGTCGAACTGCTTGCCCATCCCGTCCAGCAACTCCCAGCTGCGCCGCGTTGATATGCACCTGGGTGATCCATAGACTTTTATCGCAGCCATGTGCTCTGTTAACCCTCGCCCCAGATTAGTTCACCATTATCCCTGCGGGCAGACACCGACGAAGCAAGATGGGCGCGTTCGTGGAAGTGCCCTCAAGACCCAGCGGGAGCCTTCACCCATTCTTCCTCCCGGCACCAGCCTACTCTATTTACCATAGAGAAGCTCTGTTTAGCAAGGAGATCAGACGCGGGAGCGGTCGCAACGGTGGTGGCGAGTGGGCAATGGTCAGGCAGGAGGGAAGGGAAAAAAGCCCCCGGGGCTATCGGGGGCTGATTACAAATCCAGAAAGGAGGTCCAACACATATTTAGACTCTCAAGTCGAAGAAATGTTCCCAATCGGGAAAAAATCCTGCCGAAGCCTCCTCATTACTCAGAAGTAAGTTCTCAGCAGCTTGAGCAGACCTTCGTGGGCCGCCTCTAGATCGTTCCAGGGAAGGTAGATGTTTATCTCCGAAAGCACCGTAATCAGCTCAACCACACTGATACGTCGATGCGCCAGGAACTGGGTGATACCGGCAAGAACATCCCGAGCGTCGGCAACCGCGCCCAGTCGCACTCTCAGCTCGCCTACGCCGCCGCGGAGAGAGATGCTGGTGAAGGTTTCCGGCTCCGCCAGCACAAGATCGTGCAGCAAGTGATGCGCCCGTTCACCCAGCTTCTCGTCAAGGTAGAAGGTAGCCGAATGGGAGCTAGCCGAGGTCGCAGCAACTGGTATGCTCGCGTCACCTAAGATTGCCATCAACCGAGCCAGCAATCCGGCGCGATTCGCCCATCCAGAACCCACGACGCTCAGGACCGCCAATGGAATCTCGTTGCGATACACCGTGGGCTGGGTTTCACCTTCAATCGTGGTTCCGCTTCGCGACAGCTCCTCTTGGGCATTGAAATCCACTACCCGCACTTTCAGAGTCGGCGGCTTGAGCTTGAGGCAGCGGGGATGAATCACCTGGACACCGGCACTCGCCAGAGCATATGCGTCCTCCAGTGAGATGTTATCCAGCAATCGCGGATTCTCCGCCAGTCGCGGATCCGCACTCATTACACCCGAAACATCGGTCACCAGCACCACTTCGTCAGCATCGATGAAATCAGCGACGATAACCGCGGTAACATCACTCCCGCCGCGCCCGAAGGTAACCAGCTCGTCGCGGCTAGAAAGCGCGGTGAAGCCGGCGAGGACCGGCACCTGACCCAGCCTCAACAGCGGTAGCACGTTGCGTGTGAAGCGGTTGGCGGTCTTCTGCGTGCGCACCGTGAAATCTCGTTCCTCGTTGGTTCTGATGGGAGAAATCGGCGAGGCATCGTCACTGTCCACAACCAGCGGCCAGGTCTGGCTTCGCCGGGGCAGGAAGGGCACCGCGGTGACCTTCTGCGCCTGCAGAGCAGCCACCATCATGAGGACGCTTTTCTCCTCGCCTAGGGAGAGGAACTCAAGCTGCGTGCGGCCGTCGACGTGCCCTCCTCCGGCTTCGGTTAGCCCCTCGATGAGCCGGTCGGTCTCACCCTCCATTGCGGAAACGACCACGGCAATCTGCTCTCCCATATCCACCATGGAAGCAAGCGCACGCGCTGCTCTCTCGAAATGAGCCGGAGTGGCCAGTGAAGTGCCACCGTATTTGATTACTCGTCGCATGGCAGCCCTTGTCTTCGCCCGCAGACGCCGCTCGTCCACAAGCGCTGTCAGCTATTATATCAGTGTCTTCGCGCAGGCATCGCGTATAGCAGCTTGTGCTAAAGTTATGAGCCGATGCCGCTGCACTTGGTCACTGCTGGGAAGTCGCACGGGCATGCGATTGTCGCCGTTCTTTCGGGCGTTCCCGCTGGCATCGCGCTCTCGCGTGACCATCTCTCCCGCGAACTATCACGGCGGCGCAAGCTCATTGGTCGGTCTGCTCGCATGCGACTTGAGAGCGATGACTTTCAGATCCTGGGAGGACTGCGACATGGCGAGACCACGGGCAACCCGCTGGCGTTTCTTATCCCCAACGCTGAAGCGAAGGAGTGGGAACGCTTGCTCGACCCCTTCGCTCCGGAGAGGGAGAAGCCGCTGAGCGCCCCCCGTCCCGGACACGCTGATCTGGCAGGTGCTCTCAAGTTCGCCGAGCTGAACCACGATCGGCTGCTCCCCGCGGACATTCGGGACGTGAGCGAACGGGCAAGCGCACGTGAAACCGTCGCCAGAGCCGTGGCGGGAGTGGTATGCAAGCATCTTCTGTCGGCTGTGGGAATGGAGATCGCCTCGTTTGTCTTCCAGCTCGGACGATTGAAACTGCCGCGCAGAAAGCTGCACAAACTTATGGAAGCAAGGTCGCGCGATGAGCTGCCGCTGAAGGCTCTAAAAGCCAGCCGACTGCTAGTTCCCGATACCGAGCTGAGTCGGCACGCGGCGGAAGAGGTGAGGCGAGCACGGAGCGCGGGTACCACACTGGGGGGCGGTTTCGTCGTGATGACCTTCGGCACGGTGGCCGGGCTGGGCAGCTTCGCTCAGCCCTCGTATCGCTTGGACGGACGTCTCGCCAAAGCGATGAACAGCATCCCTGGAGTCAAGGCGGCAGGTTTCGGCCAGTCGCTGTGGGCGTGCACGCTCGACGGGCGCGACTATCAGGACGTGGTCGCGCGCGATGGCGACTCCGTGCGTCTGCTCACCAATCGAGACGGCGGCCTCACCGGCGGCGTGACCAACGGCGCACCAGTGGTGCTCTGGGCGTTGATGAAGCCGCTCCCAACGCAGCATCCGCCTTTGCCAACGGTGGATCTGCGGAATGGGAAACCGATTCGGGCAACTAAACAGCGTGCAGATGTGACCACGGTGCCGGCAGCAGCGATCATCGCCGAGGCGGAGATGGCGTTGGTGCTCGCGGACGCTGTGCTCGAAGAATTCGGCGGCAGCCATCTCAGTGTGATCGTGGAGAGGGTGCAGCTTCACCGAAAACGGCTCGCCCGGCTGTTCGCCTCCGAGGAAGAGGAGGAAGCGCGGTGAGCGACTCCACCGTCACAACTTCGGCACCTGCATTCGAGCTCTCGCGCCTGAGCAAGACCTTCTACCCGCTCATCCCCTGGCATCGACATCGTGCAGTCACTGCGGTGAGCGAGCTGACGCTGAACGTGCCGCGCGGGATTGTTTTCAGCCTGCTGGGACCGAACGGGGCGGGTAAGACCACGACGATCAAACTGCTCGCCGGATTGATACTCCCCACCCAAGGAAGCATTTCCTTCTTCGACGAGAAGGGGCGACTCCTCGCGCGTCGTCCCCGGATCGGTGCGGTGCTTGAAGGCTCGCGCAACGTCTACTGGCGGCTGAGCCCGATGGAGAACCTCTACTACTTCGGCGAGATTAACGGGATTCCACGCTCGGAGATTCGGCGGCAGGCGAAGGAACTGCTCTCGATGTTCGATCTTGCGGACAAGGCGAATTCAAGTGTGCAGACTCTCTCGCGGGGAATGCAGCAGAAGGTGGCGATTGCACTGGCGCTGCTGGGTGATCCCGATCTGCTGCTGCTGGACGAACCCACACTGGGATTGGATGTTGAGTCGGCGCGTCTGATCAAGCGGCGGTTGCGCCATCTGGTGGAGGAGCGGGGAAAGACCATCGTTCTGACGACGCACCAGATGGAGCTGGCGGCGACTGTGGCCGACCGTATCGGCATAATGCAGGAGGGGCGGCTGATTGCCGAAGATAAGCTGTCAAACCTCATCAGTTTCTTCCGCAAGCAGGATTACGAGGTCGAGATGCCACGCGCAAGCTGGAAGGAAGTCAGACCCGCGGCATCTGCCCTCTCCTTTGATGAAGAAGAATGCGACGAAGAGGACTGCGTGCGCGTGACCTTCCACCTAGAGGACACCAACGACTTCTACCGGTTGATGACCCATCTGAAGGAGCAAGGCGCGCCGCTGCGCTCAATCCGCCAGGTCACCCCGACGCTGGAGGACGTCTTCATCGAGATTACGCGTCGCTATCGCACGAATGCGACTGACACAGCGCAGGCGCAAGGGGGCGAGGTGAAGTGACCCAGCTCCTGAGACTGCTGCAAGCCGAGTTTATCCGAACGCTGATACTGCGGTGGCGGTATCCGCTGGAGCTGCTCACAGGGCTGACAGTGATGTACCTCATCTTTCTTGGACTGTTCCTCGGTGCCCGCTCGTTGGTGGGGGAAACGACGGGCTTTGAGCTGTCACTCTCCGGTTTCATCGTCAGCTATCTCATGTGGTTTTTCGCTATCAGCGCCATCAGCCGGTTGACCTACTCCATCGAAGTGGAGTCCAGCCAGGGAGTTCTGGAGCAGATATTCCTCAACTATCCGCGGTATCTGCTGTTGCAGTATGTGCGCGGATTTGTCGATTTCATCGAGGGGCTCGTTTTCATCGCCGCGCTGCTGGGTCTGATTATCCTGACCACGCACCGGATGCTCACAATGGACTGGGCATCTGCGGGTCCGGTGGCGCTGGTGGTGATTCTTACCGTGGTCGGGCTACAGGGATTCGGCTTCTTCTTCGGCGGTCTGGCGCTTCTGTTCAAGCGCATCGGGCAGGTGGGGGGCGTGTTGCAGTTCGGGTTCTTTCTCCTTGCCTATCTACCGGTTGAGCGAATGAGTGTGGTCGGTCAGCAACTGCTTTACTGCCTGCCGCTAACGCAGGGCATTAGGTTGCTTAAGATCGCACTGGTGGACGGGCGTCCTATTTTCGCCAGCGCGAATCTTGGTATGCTGGCGGGGCTGGCGGCAAACTCCGCCTGCTACATCCTGCTCGGCTCGGCGTTCTTCCTTCTTTGCGAAAAGAAGGCTAAGATAGATGGGCGGCTAGGTCAATACTAGCCGGACTAGGGGTGCTGACAATGAAAGATACTAATGGATTAGCACAACTTCAAGCATTGCTTCCCGGCTCACCGGATATCGAAGTCATGGGAAGACTGACCGCGCTCTTGCAGGACCTGTATCCCTGGGGGCTCGCCTTTTTTGACGAGCACGACGTCTGCCACTATGCAAACAGCAAGTTCGTCCAGATGCTGAATCGCCCAGCGGATGACGTGCTGGGGAACGCTCTGGGGACTCTGCTTCCCGGAACGATCGAGAAAGGGCGCGGGAAGCCACCCTCCACGGAGGGTTTCGCAGCCACCCCGGGAATCCACTACCTGGAGCGTCCCGATCCGGCTGAACGGCTGATTCTGACCGCAACAACCCTCTGGCAGGACGGAGAGTATCGCGGGGTCATTATCTCGGCGAATGTCGGTAAGGCGCTCGGCAAGCCTCCGGGGCGACTCTCCCCAGGCGATGCAGGCGTCATTCCACTGCTGGAAGCTCTCGACCACGACCCCTGCTGGAGGCTCATCAGTCGTCAGGATTCGCTATCCTTTGGTTTGCTCGACAGCACGGGCAACTTGAAATACCTTTCTGCGCGTGCACGGCAATTGCTTGGACTCACAGCGGAAGGCGAGCTTCCGCAGTACAATCCGCATGAGGACACCAACTTTGAGCGCAACGACCTGCCAGTGCTGATCAAAGGAGCCCTGGTGGGCGAGGAGGTCACTTCACCCCCCATTGAGTATCACACTGATTGGCGAGGAGCAATGGGCGGGCTGGCGCAGCGGCAGCTAAGCCTGCGCTTCGCCTTTTTCCCGGTGGAAGACCGCACCCACGGACCCCTCATCGTTATGTTGATCTCGCGTGCTCGGGAGCCTGAACCGAGCGGACAGCCTATCGTCTTCTTGCAGCGCTCGGAATCAGCTTCTATGCTCGCGCGCGGCGTGGCGCATGAGTTTAACAACGTCTTCGCCTCCATTCAGGCGGTAGTTGACCTGCTGGAGACGGAAATCGATCCCGGACAGACTGGCTATGCATACCTGAAGAAGATGAGCGTGCTGGTGGATCGCGGAGTCAGGCTCATCCGCGACCTCACAGGTTATGTGCGCATTTCCGAACCTGCACTCCTGCGTACCGACGTGAAGAGATACTTCGAGCGGTTCGCCCAACTCGCACGCCTGATGGTGCCTTCAAGCGTGAAGCTGGAAGTGAACGTCTCCGCCGAGGGCGCTTTTGAAGCCGACCGCAAAGCTCTCGACCAGGCGCTGTTCAATATCATTCACAACGCTGTAGAAGCTCTCGCCGATTGTGAAACGAAGAAAATCGAGCTGAAGGTGGAGGAGTACAATCTTTCAGACTGGCAGCAGGAGCTCTTCAAGTTCCCGCAGCGACGCGTGCTCAGCGTCTCCCTGATGGACTCAGGCCCCGGGCTGACAGAGGAAGTGAGGCAGCACCTGTTTGAACCCTACTTCTCGACGAAGAACCCGCAGCAGAGCAGCGGATTGGGGCTCAGCGTGACTCAGCAAATTATTCGCCGGCATTCCGGCGTCATCTTTGCGGAGCCTAAAGGGCCGCTGGGAGGCGCCGTCTTTACCGTCTACCTACCATTCAGCAAAGAATCGTGAGCGCCGCTGGCAGCGAATGGAAGCTGAGGCGGCTTTGCTGGCAGGAATAGAGCTCACCGTCGACTTCCAGCGCGAAGGGAGCTTCCAGCTCACCCACTTCGAAGCTCGATCTCTGCGCAAACTCCACCTCCGGCGACTGCAAATGCTGCTGCCGCAGCACCGGCAACAGCTTTAGCATCATCGTCCAGCGTCCGCCTGCGGTCACGGCCAGCGCATCCAGCTTGCCGTCCTGGAGACTTGCCTGCGGGGCAATCGGAATGCCGCCGCCTATCCAGCGACCGTTCATCGCCACCACCCACCAGCAGCGACCTGAACTGGCACGAGGGAAGAGGTCGCAGCTCAGCTTGAGCGGGCGCAACCGTGCGAGGGTTAGAATGAAGGCGAACAGGTAGTTCCGCCGGCAGAGACCCCGCGAGCGCTCCATCAGGCGCAGCACCTCCGCATCCAATCCCAGACCGGCGGAATTCACAAACCTGATGCTGCCGGCCATTCCTACATCCACTTCTCTGAAGGAGAGATGCGGAAGGCGTGCCAATGCCGGTTTGAGCTTGAGCGGCAGGCGGAGCATCCTCGCGAAATCGTTACCACGCCCGGTTGGGAGGATAATCAGCTTCTGACGCGGCAAATCCATGGCGTTAACCACACGGTTGATGGTCCCGTCCCCCCCGAGTACACAGAGGGCTCCATAAGTGCCGGCGGATCGCGCAACGGCTTCCTGAAGCGCCTCCACACTTCGGGGGGATATGAGATCGAGCCTCTCTACCAGTGGACGCAGACGTTCTTGCAGCGCGGGCAGAGCACCCGATGCGCTCGGCGCCGCAATGGCCAGGACCTCAAGCTGCGCCAGCTCATCGCTCACCTTGCATCTCGTCTAGTCCGCATCGTAGGGGAAGAGCAGGCGCATTCGTCGCTGGCTCACCCCGATTTGCCCGATGCCGTGCAGCTCCACCACCGTGCGGCCGTCCCCACTCAGCAGCTTGCGAGGGACGTAGACGTAGGTGGGAATCGGCACTTCGTCGCGGTTCATCTCCACTCGAACGTTGAGCACCTGATAGGTCTCCCCGCTGTCTGGGTTCTCAACAATGAGGTCCACCGTGGCAGCAGTTGGCTTGCCGCCCGACTCCACCGAGCTTGTATACACGAGGAAGTCCAGTCTGAGGATGAAGTTTTCCGCTGCCAGTTCCTCCAGCGGCAGTTTCTCGAAGTACCACTTCGCCGTGTAATGGCGCCGGAACTTGAAGACGTTGGCTGAAGCCAGCCAGTAAACACCGTACCGTTCCTGGGATGTCCCGTTGCACTCAAAGAATCCGGCGGCGTAAGGCATCGCGCGGTCTATCGGATCGGTCAGCGGCTGCTCAGGAGTAGCTTCGACTGCCAGCACGGCACTCCCCAGGAGAGATGCGAGGAGAATGACACACGCACACGCTGGGGCGAACCTGTTCATACATCGATTCTACCCGGCGCTTCAGCAGGTGTCAATTCAGCCTCTGTTATAATGGAAACATCGAAAGTCTGTTGCGGAGGAAGACAAATGCGAAGCGTAATTCCGATACTTATCATCTTGGCTGCGGGAGTGCTTCCCGCGTGTGGCGGGGGGCGTGCCGTGACCGCTGCGGGCCCGGCGCTGGTCAGCTCCCGCAGCGCCACGCTGGGCGCTCAACCGATTGCCAGTGAAGCCTATGACCCGGCAGATGCTATCAACCACGAAGGTTTCAGCCTGTTCGTCCTCGACGAAGAAGGCAAGATAGCTCCGGAGCTGCGCAAGTACTACGACTTCACCGTCCACATTCTCCAGAACGACGATGCGTTCATTTCCATCTTCGCCCACAACCTCCCCGCGTCAGCATCGAGCCTCTTCGTGTTGAAGTACAACCCGCATGAGTGGAGCGTGCGCCAGAGCAAGATGGGTCGATTCTACGGTGGCGAAGGGAACTCCATCTTCCTTGCGGTGGACCGCTTTGCGGGAACGCTGCCCATCGGCATCGCCCGCATCCGCCCACAGGAGTACGGGCTGATGGAAGGCAACGGTCTGCTTGCGGAGATTGCGATGTCACCGCATCCTGCGGGAGAGCCGCGACAGGTCGCAGCGACGGCCACGGAAAGCAGCCTTGTCTTCGAGAACTTCACCATTGAGAACAACGGCTCGGCAAACGTCCTCTCCTGGGAAGACCACATCAAAGCCGACTACAACAACGACGGTGTGGTGTCGATTTCGGATATTACCCCGCTCGCGGTCTATTTCGGCGGGGAAGTCGGTGACGGCGTGAATGACCAGCAGGAAGCATGGGTGGACGGCAATGGAGACACCATAGTGAATATCATGGACATCACCCCGCTCGCCGCCTATTTCGGGCACGTCATTAACGGCTACTTCATCTACCGCCGCGTGGAAGGTATCCCCGACAGCGAGAAGCAGTTGCCGAATCTGCATGCTCCATCGCCCATCACAATCTTCCGACCCCACGCCAATCCCTACACACCGGCGCACTACACCTATGCCGATGCGAGCTATATTGACGATCTTCCCGCAGAGGGCGGCACCTTCGTCTATCGCGTTGTCGCCGCCGGAGACACCGAAGGGGGGCCCGAGTTCTCTGAAAGCGTGACTGTTGGCGTTGGAGCTGACACTCTTCCGCCCCACGGACCTGAAGGTCCTGCCTTCCCCTTCAAAGGCGTCAAAGCTATTTCCAAGGGTAATGGCAGGCTGAAGGTGGATTACGCCCTCGACGCATCCGATGCCCAGCCCACTGGCGAGTTCACTCCACGCAGCGAGATAAGGTACTTCCTCTACCTTGGGTTCCCCGATGCCTCCACCGGCATCAACCTTAACACCCTCATCGCCGACCCCATTGAGATAACCGGCGTGGACAGCCCGTACATCTGGGACGACCTCGATTTCGATGCCGCAGGCAAGCAGCAGCTCATCAACGGAACGCAGTACGCGGTCTACATCGCGGCGGAGGACAACGCGGGCAACCGAACTTCACCTTCCCTGGGGACGGTGAAGACCGGCACGCCGTCAGCGACCTCGCGCAACGACTTCGAGCCACCTATCTGGCAGGGGCCTCCCGGCATTACCGACGCTGTCGCCGGTGATGGCGGCGTGAGGATTACTTTCAGTTCGGCAGTGGATGCCGCTTCGCCACCTGTGCACTACCGACTCTACTACTCGGAGCAGATTCCCTTTAACCTCCTATCCGCAACGCAAGTCGATGTCCCCAACTCCCCGTTCTCTCTGAACGGCTTGCAGAACGGCACCCAGTACGGGCTTCTTCTGCGGGCGCTAGATAGCGCCGATCAGTACGACCCGCCGGTGGAAGCCAACGAGACAACGAATTCCGCGGTTACTTACATCACTCCGCAGCCAGGAACGGATGTGACTCCGCCCGTGTGGTTGGACACGGTGGGAATCCAGCAGTTGGTTCCCGGCGACGCCAGCATCCGGCTTGAATTCGGAGAGGCAACCGATGCCGACTCGCCGCCGGTGAGCTACCGCGTCTATTACCAGCAGGGCACCGACGTGCTCTTTGATGAGAACACCGCAAGCGTGAGCTTCGACAGCAACTTCCCGCCACCCTACCTCACCGGTCTCACGAATGACCAGGAATACGCAGTGGTAGTGCGGGCTTACGACGCCGCCGGCAATGAAGAGAAGAACATGGAAACGCTTGCGGCAACTCCCGCCGCAGGGCTGGACAACCTGCCGCCGACCTGGGATACCACCGTGGGCGTTCAGGGATTGCTTCCGGGCAACGGGCATATGGACATCTGGTGGAATTCCGCGACCGATGCCGATTCGCCGCCGGTGAGCTACCGCGTCTACTGGGAGCAAGGAGATCAGGGCATAACCGACTACGAGCTCGCGGTGAGCGAGAATCGCTATCTGGACACGGACCAGCTCCTCTGCCAGGTAGAGCCGCTGGAAAACGACCTGACCTACAGCTTCGCCGTGCGGGCACGGGACAGCGCTCCCACGCCCAACGAAGACTACAATCTGGTCTTTCTTGCCGGCGCACCCACGGCAGGCCCGGAGTTCATACCGGAGCTGGTGGACGACCCCTCTGACCCCGTGATGTTCACTTCCATTGCCGTGGATAGCCAGGGACACATCGGTGTTGCCTACACCACCGGCCAGGAGATCGCAGCCGGGCAGTTCCGCTACAGCCTGCACTATGCAACCGACGAGTCGGGAAGCTGGGAAACCGAGGACGTGGGCCCGCCAATGGCGTCGCTCGGAGCAATGCCGTCGCTAAAGTTCGACCACAGTGACGTACCGCACATCGCCGCTATCGATAACACCAACGAGTACCGGGAGCCCCCAGAGACGCCGTATACGGTAGTGGAAATGGCAGTGCGCCAGTCTCCTGGTGTCTGGACGTTGGACACGGTGGACGACGGCTCTAACGAGACCATCTTCGTTTACCCGTCACTGGCATTCAACGAGAACGGGAAACCCGCAGTGGCATACATCTCGGAGAGCTCGGCTAGCGCGGGCAAGGATTTCAAGCTGTGGTACGCCATCAATCCGGGTGGAGGCTGGAACCGGCAGATGCTGCCGGGCGTTTCGGCAGGCGGCCACCTCGCGCGGCTGGGCTATAACTGCGCCCTGGAGTTCGGCGTTTTCAATGTCGAGGATGTCGTGCGCGAGCGTGCCACCATCGCCTTCACCGACCCGGACGAGCTAGACCACCTCAAGTGGGCAGTGGAGGGCGAGAGCAACCCGTGGGAAATCTTGATAGTGGATGACTCCGCCCCCATGCGTTTCGTCGACCTGACCATCTGGCGCGAAGACCTTGGAGGAGGACAGTTCACCGATTGGCCGCGCATCTCCTACCGCCTCGACACGGGCAACGCGATGTACGCGGCCATAATGCGTTACGACAACGTCAACGAGCAGCTTTACTGGGATTTGCGGCAGGTGGACTGGCAAGAGGCACCGGGATGCGGCTATTACACCAACATCGCAGTGGCACAGGAGCTCTCGCCAGAGTTCCAGCTCGTCTTTGTGGTCGGACGCAGCGAATTCCTGCACCGTGCTCGCCTCGGCATCGAGGACCTCGTAACCGGTGACTTCATGGTTCAGGATATACCGCCCTTCGGCAGCGTCGATTCCGGAACCGAGCTCTCGATGGCGCTGAAGCGGGTCCTCAGCAGTGATAAAGTCGTTCTCTCAATGATCTCAGACAGCAACCTCTACGTGACCATCCAGCAGTAAGAGCGGGCTGGATGCCACTGCTGCTAACCGGAGAGATAGCGCGGAAGCACCTCTTCCAGAGAAGAGGGGCGGAAGCCGAATAGCCGCTCCAGACGCGCAAGTTCGTCCGGTGTAAGCACGCTGTCCTCCTGCAGCATAAGCCACTGGTCGTAGTTGACAGGCTGACCTATGCTGCGCGCGAAGAAACCCATAAACCCCATCGGCAGATGCAGCAGCGGCTTTGATTCGCGGCGCAGTGTACGTTTCAGCACTGCGATGATCTCGTTGTAGGTGTACGCCTTGCCGCCACCCACAGGCATGGTCTCACCTTCCGCAATTCCCTGGAACAGGCTCATCCGCACGATTGTAGCCAGTTCCTCCACGAAGACCGGCTGGAAGCGATTCCTCCCCGCACCCACCACCGGAATCACCGGCCCACGCCGAACCAAGCAGGCGAGCAGATTGATGAAACGGTCTCGCGAACCGAATACGACCGAAGGACGGAGGATGGTGAAATTCAGTCCGCTTCCGCGCAGCAGCTCTTCTCCCCGGAACTTCGTCCGGTGGTAGCGGGAGCTGGCATCCGTTCGAGTTCCCAGAGCACTGATGAGGATGTATCGCCTGACGCCAGCCTTCTTCGCCGCCGCCAGGGTATGCCGCATTGCTTCAATATGAACGGCTTCGAAAGTATTGCGTCCTTTCTCGGCGATGATACCCACAGCGTTGATGATGGCTTCGCATCCCCTGGTGGCGAGCTCAACATCGCTGCGGTTCCGGATGTCTCCGGCCACAACCTCGGTCGGGGGCTCCAGGGCTCGCGGCTTTGCCTGCGGGCGCACCAGGGCGCGCACTGCCATCTCTGGCGTGCGCTGGCGCAGTTCTTCCCTGATCGCGCCCCCGATAAAACCAGTTGCCCCAAGCAGTAGGATGCGCTCCATTCTCTTGGCGGATTTTATCACGGATTTCGGGAACAATTCCCGCGCCCGTGAGTCTAAATAGAATGGAAGGGCTGGTGAAACCTTCCAAGCTTTCACCCCCCCTTGCCCATCCCCCCTAACTAGCTGGGTCAGGGTTAGAAGCCCTGACCTTTTTTTCGCGGTTCGCTCACCCGCTTCCGTCAGCGCCCTAGCGGTAACAAGGGCGGGCTGACAGCAGGCTTCATAGCAAGATATGACCCGCAAGTACTCCCGCTAGGCGTTCGGAGGCGTCAGCGACAGAGCGTGGAAGGCTTGCGTGCTGGCAGGGACGGCAGAGACGCTATTCGCCTGACTCATCGGGGCTGAAAGTCTTCACCGCGTCCACCGCCGCCTGAATGGATTCCAGAGGCGTCTTCGGCAATACTCCGTGCCCCAGATTGAAGATATAGCCATTCCGCCCCTGCATCAGCGTCAGGGATTCGCGCACTCGTCCGGCAACGAACTCCGGAGTGCCGTAGAGAATCACCGGGTCCAGATTGCCCTGAATCGCCACATCGGCGGGAATCTGCTCCCGGGCGAAACTCAGGTCAGTGGTCCAGTCCACGCTAATGACATCGGGCTCCACCGAGAACATATCGGCGAAATAGGTTCCGCTGTTCAGCATAAAGTAGATGCGAGGAACCGTGCCTTTCGTGGCATCGAAAAGCGCCTGCACATACGGCAGCGCGAACTCGCGGTAGTCACGGGGTGAGAGTCCGTTGGTCCAGATATTGAACACTTGAATGGCATCAACCCCCGCCCGAATCTGCGCTTGCAGATGCGAAATGAGAGTGGATGTCGTAAGCTCGATCAGCCGGTGCCAGCTATCGGGCTCGCGATACATCATCGCCTTGGTGTATTCGAAGTTCCGTGAAGTGCGCCCTTCAATCATATAGGACGCGACGGTAAAGGGCCCGCCGACAAAGCCAATCAGCGGGATGCCCATCGGTTCAAGCTCACGCTTCAAGATGCGAATCGCTTCGCTAATAAACGGCATCTCCTCTTCACTGTAGGGAAGATGCAGGCGATTGATGTCCTCGGGGGAGCGAAGTGGATTGTCGAAGTGTGGTCCCAGCTCATCAAAGCTCAGCTCGATGCCCATAGCTTCGCACGGAATGAGGATGTCGGAGAAGATGATGGCGGCATCGAAGCCAAACCGACGCACCGGCTGCATCGTCACTTCAGCAACCAGTTCCGGCGTTCGGCAAAGCTGAAGGAAATCCACCGTTTCCCGCAGCTTCTGGTACTCCGGTAGATAACGCCCCGCCTGCCGCATAAACCACACCGGCACCCGCTCGGTAGGCTCGCAGTGGCAGGCACGAATAAAGAGACTGCTCTGCAAATCGCTCATCCGCTTCCTCCCCACACCAAGGCATGATCAACCGCTATCGGCATTGAGCGACGTGACCGGATCCGAAAGGTCCCTTGCCGATCATCTATGAAAGCAAGCAGGTACCCCGTGTTCTCACGGGACGCCTGCCTGCGCGAATATACTGTGGCGTGCGCGGCTCGAGCAGAGCTTCGCACGCCCCAAAACGATCATCCTAACGGCTAATTCCGCAGCTCTGAGGCTCGCCTGACAGGAAGCGCCCTGTCTCAGGCCCCGGCATCTCCGCCGGCCTCGGCGGCGTCTCCACCTTCTTCGGCTCCGCCTTCCTCGGTGCCGGCTTCTCCGCCAGGTTCAGCGCCGCCGGTCTCAGTGCCCTCATCGCCCGCGCCGGCTGCTTCCTCGCCGCTAGGTCCGGCGCCTTCCTCGGCCGGCCCAGCTTCAGTACCCTCCGCGGGCTGGGCTGCTTCTTCAGGGGTTGTAGTGGCGGGTGTACCTGGAGGAATCTGCTTCCCGCCCGGCTGCTCGATGCCGGTGCCCTGCTCGGTTTCCGTCTTCGGACAGGCGCTCAGCGCCAGCAGTCCGAACACCACCAGCATCAGGCTCAGAATCAAGAGAAGACTGCGTCTCATCGTCTTCCTCCCTTCAAGATGATTAATTCCAAGCACCGAACCCACGGGGGCAGAAACACGTACCCTCCGAGGGGTCAGAAATGCACTCAGTTGGCCTATTACAATAGCGCGTCAAGCTCCTTTTGGCAACCTCAACCAGCCGGAGCAGTTTCAGCAAGGTCTCTCTCTAACGAGCAACGACAGATAATCGCAGATATCATCCAGCATGCCGAGCGCGCTCAGTCAGCTTCGCTGGCAACGCAACGATGCCAACCGAGCGTGAGTAAGCGGCATCAAGAGTGCGCTTCGCTCAGTGCACCGGTTATCAGTTTCTCAAGCTGGCGCTCAGAAAGCAGTCTCCCTGAGGAAACCACTTTCCCGTTAATCTCCAGCGCCGGCGTGAAGAGAACCCCCGCGTCGGTGATGGTAGTCCACCGCGATACCGAGTTTGGCGAGAACATTTATCACCCGTCGGTCGAGCTCATTGCAGGCATAGCAGCCCGGTCCGTAAACTCGGATTTTCATTTCATTCTCCCTCCATAGCAATGCGAGATACTATATATGCGACATTCGCCATCACTTCACGCCAGAGCCGGTCCCAGAAGGAAGCCGGTGACGGTAGCCGCGACCACGACCAGCGCGATGTAGGTCAGGGCGCGCTTCCAACCGGTGACCGAGGCGATGACCAGCATATTGGGCAGGCTGAGCGCAGGTCCCGCCAAGAGCAGTGCCAGAGCCGGACCCCGCCCCATACCGACCTCGGTGAGCGCTTTGATGATGGGAACTTCGGTCAGCGTAGCGAAATACATCAGCGCCCCGATGACCGAAGCCAGCGCGTTAGCGCCAATACCACCACCACCCAGAAAGCGCCCCACGACCTCTGCGGGCAAGTATCCGCGCACAATGCCCGCCACGAAGACGCCGCCAAGAAGCCAGGGGGTAATGAGCTTCACGAAGTACCAGGTGCCGCTGAGCCACTCAAGCACTTCGTCGCGCCGGAACCAGATCGCGAGTTCGATGATGATGAGCGCCAGGGCAGCGAGCGCAATCCAGAACTCGACGCGCTGCAAAGCCGCCAGCGAAGATCCCGCCCGGGCGGCGAATACCAGCACAACCACCCAGAGGGCGAAGAAGACCAGGTTGCGCACGAGCTTACGCCGCTCGCTCTCCGCATCGCCCGCCGCGGCTTCAGCCATCTCGGCAAATACATCCCTGTTGTCTGAAGTTCGCTGCCGCTCCGAGCGGTAGAAGAGAGCTGCCATCGCCAGCCCGATGACCACCGAGAACACAATCGCACCGACCGCTCGCGCCAGCCCGAGGTCGAAGCCGAGAAGTTTTGCCGTATAGACGATCGCGAGCACATTTACCGCGGGGCCGCTGTAGAGAAAGGCGATGGCGGGACCCAAACCCGCGCCGCGTCGGTAGATGCCAGCAAACAGCGGCAGCACCGTACAACTACACACCGCAAGGATGGTGCCGGAGATGCTGGCGATGCCATAGGAGACAAACTTGTTCGCGCTAGGTCCGAAATATCTGACCACCTGCTCCTTGCTGACGAAGACGTAGATTGCTCCCGCGATGAAGAACGCCGGCACCAAGCACGCGAGCACGTGCGCGGAGAGGTACTCGGTGAGAGCCCCGAAACCGAATGCTAGCAGGTCAGCGATATGTGTCACCTTGAATACACCTGTCCAGATCCTGATTGCTACGCATTCGACGTGGCCCGTGTGTTGAAGAATCGTCCGCGCAGTCTCAACGCAACGCCAACCAAGAGGATCAGTATCGGAACTTCCACCAGCGGCCCGATGACAGCGGCAAAAGCCTCGCCAGAGGCTATTCCGAACACCGCCACCGCCACCGCAATAGCCAGCTCGAAGTTGTTGCTCGCTGCGGTGAAGGACAAAGTCGCTGTCTTCGCATAGTCGGCTCCCAGCTTGTAGCTCATCCAGAAGGTAATGAGGAACATCACCACGAAGTAAATCAACAGCGGAATCGCGATGCGGACGACATCCAGGGGAATCCGCACAATCAGCTCGCCCTTGAGGCTGAACATAACTACAATCGTGAAGAGCAAAGCGATAAGCGTGATGGGGCTTATTCTCGGAATGAACCTCCGCTCATACCATTGCTTGCCCTTCAGTTTCAGGAGGGCGATTCGCGTGAGAATGCCGGCGATGAAGGGAATGCCCAGGTAGATGAACACGCTCTCTGCGATCTGCCACATACTCACTTTGACCACGCTCCCGCTGAGACCGAAAAGCGGAGGCAGGATAGTGATGAAAACCCAGGCGTAGAGACTGTAGAAAAGCACCTGAAACACGCTGTTGAAAGCCACCAGACCGGCGGCATACTCGGTATCGCCCTTCGCCAGCTCGTTCCAGACAATCACCATGGCGATGCAACGAGCGAGACCGATCATTATCAAGCCGACCATATACTCCGGATAGCCGCGCAAAAGAACAATCGCCAGGAGAAACATCAGGATGGGTCCGATGACCCAGTTTTGCACCAAGGAGAGACCGAGAATCTTCCAGTCTCGGAAGACCTCGCCCAGTTCCTCATACTTCACCTTCGCCAGCGGCGGATACATCATCAGGATTAGCCCGATAGCGATGGGGATGTTCGTCGTGCCGACCTGAAACCGGTTGATAAACGCCTCAATTCCGGGAATCAAGTAGCCGCCCCCGACACCCACTGCCATCGCCAGGAAGATCCATAGCGTCAGGTAGCGGTCGAGGAAGGAAAGCCTCTTAGCATCGGTTGCTGCCATAGTTTTCCTTCCTTGCGAGCTGCTTGGCGCAACAGCCAGTTACTTCATCTCACGAGCTTCCAAATCATATGCGCGGCGATAAACAGAAGGACAACCCCGATGGCGAGCTTCACCTGCGAGCGGTTCATCCTGTCGGTCATCAAATAAGCTCCCAGAAGGGCGCCACCCACGGAGCCGACAGCCGCCGCTCCCAGCAGAATCCAGTTGATAGCCCCCAGAGTGGCGTGTCCCAGGAAGCCTGAAAACGACGAGAAGATGACGATGAACGCGGTGGTGCCCGATGCCCGCTTGGGATTGAATCCCAGCCAGACCAGCACCGGCACAATGATGTTGCCCCCGCCGACACCGAGCAATCCGCCGATGAATCCTGCCAGCGCACCCACCCATCCGCCGGTAATCACCAGACTCCAGATTGAAGCTCTGTGCGCTTCCCTCGCCTTCGCATGGTAAAACAGCATCATCACCGCCGCGAACAGCAGGAAACCAACGAACATCCAGCGAAGGGGAACCTCCGGCACCATCTGCGCGGTGTACGCTCCTACCGGCGAGAGCACCGTAGCCACTATCAGAATCGGAATCGCGGTTCGAAACTCAATCAGACCTTTGCGGGCGAACCTCACGGACGCAAATACCATAGCGATGCTGTTGAGGAGCAGCGCAACCGCCATCGCCTCGCGGATACCGTAGCCCATGGCGTCGAAGACGGGGATAAGAATGAACGCGGCGCCGACACCCGCAATGGTCAGGACGGTGGTGAAGACAAAGGTTATGCTCGCGGCGGCGAGTTCTAGCATTAAGAGGACCTCCGAAGAGCTACTTCATAGATTGAGAGCAAGGGATGCAGACCAGCTTCCCGTCCTTCTCCACCAGCTTGTCCACAAACACCATCTCGCCACAGGAATCGCAGGGCTTAGCGTCAAACACCCCTGGTTTCTTTTCCACCCGATAATCAAAGACCTCCGAGACCTTTAGGAATTCCTCCGGCGAAAGGTTCATCACCCGCTCCACCAGCGGGTCGACAATCGCCGGGGCGATGTCCTGCGGGGCTACGCCGGCTTTCCGCTGCTGCACAAACGGCGATTGCAGCGCCTTGGCGAAGAAATCCGGCTTCAGCGCCACCCGCACCGCCCTGCCGCTCTCCTCGTCAATCAGCGTGAAAGCGGGCTTGTGGTAGTAGAGCTTCTTCGCGTTGCCCTTTCCATAAGTGCAGCCGGTCGCAAACATGAGCCCGTCCAAGAAGCAGCCGGTGGCATGCCCCACTCCGGTCTCCACAAGCAGCATCAGCTCCTTGTCTTTCGAGCGCTTCACGCCCAGAATACGCATCGCCTCCAGTCCGGCTCGAAGTCCCATCGGCATAGCCGGACACTTGTGCCCGTGAAACTCTATCGCTCCCTTGAGCATTTCATCTAACGACATCAGGTCCTCCTTTTGAGATAGCTTTGTTCATATTATCTCGCAGCGGTCGAAATATCTGTGCCACTAATACAGGCTTCTTACCCAGGGTATGCAGCCTTTATTTCGGTCTCTACCGAAATACCCTCGATTCCAGCAATTCAGCCCATACTTGCAGACCCCCACGCCCTACTTCTCCGGCACTACCCTTTGCGCATACCAATCTCAGCCGGCTTGCCGAGGATCTTCCGGCGGTCGATTCTATGCAACCGCGCCAACTCCTGCTTCCACTGCTCCTTCTCCCCCGTCATCTGCTCCACCAGCCGCAGAAGTAACTTCCGAGGGTCTCCCTCTTCAAGCTCTGCCAGAAAGTAGTTCACCCAAGTGCCCGCCCTCACGCTTCGCACCAGCCCAGCATCGTGAAGCACGCTCAGATGCTCCGACACAGTCGACATCGCCAGACCGAGGAAAGCCGCAAGCTCGCAGACACACAGGCTGCGATGGGTCAAAGCTCGCAGGATACGCAGCCGCGACTCGTCAGCCAGCGCCTTCAGAATGACAACCAGTTCCGATGGAGATTGGCTCATAATTCGGTATCGCCCGAAATGGTAGCATAGCCCCCTCAATCCGTCAACTACCCTTCCCTGCCTGCAGGTTGGAAAGCCGCTGGCATTGCCCCATCTAACTAGCTTCGGGGGAGCCGAGACTCTCACACCCGTCGCGCGATGAGATAGCGGAAGCTCCCGTTCCCGAGAATCGGGAACTCAAACCAGCGGCTTCGGCGGCGTTTGCTCTCCAGATACTCCAGGAGTTCAGCATCTACCTCCGCTTCCCTCACAATAAGCAGCCAGAACTCGATGTGCTCGCAAGAGCTTAGATACTCGTCCAGCCGCTGAACCATTGTCTCAACGCTATCAAACGGGGAGCCGGGATAGGTTCCCCCTGGAAGAGCTCCCTCTAGCGTGAAGTTACGATCCAGAATGAGCTCTCGCACCAGCAGGAAATCTGGTATCCCGTAATAGCCGGTGAGCGGGGGAATATCAACGATTATGATGCGAGCCGGGATGCGGGTGAGCTGCTCCGGACTCAGGCGGTAATG
>MVCR01000069.1 GCA_002050035.1 Planctomycetales bacterium 4484_113
AGTCGTAGCTTTCGGGGTCGCAGTTGTAGCGCTCGCAGATGAACGAGCCTGCAGCTTCGTCGCACGCGTACCCGACCTCATCCGGATTGGTACCCGCTTCCGCGACGCACTGGAATTGGGGACGGCACTCGTAGCCCAGTTGCTCATCCTTGTTTCCACAATGGAAAGCGCTCTCGCAGCGGAAGTTGGCTTCGCATTCATAGTCGAAGCAGACGAAGCGCTCGCCCTCTTCACCGCATTCGAACTCTGAAAGCTGCCCGCAGTCAAAGGAACCTTCCATCCGGTCCAGGCACTTGAAATCCGAGGAAGGTCCGGGAGGTCCGTTTTCCTCTTCCCCCAATCCGCCGCAATCGAACTTCTGCTGCGGATTCCCGGGTGAACTCGCTCCACAGGTGAAATCCGAGCAATCGAAGTCTCCAGCGCTTCCATCGTCTCGGTCACCGGAAGGGGGTTCCCATTTCTCGCTATCTTGAGGGCACGTTCTCTTCGGCGGCCTGCAAGTGTGGGTCGTTGGACAGTCGAAGGTAGAGTAGCACTTGAATATGTGCTTTGGCAGGCAGTCGAACTGCTGTGGAATCGTATCGCACTCGTAGCCCTGGCCCGCGCCGGGAGGCCAGGGCGATCGGTCGCACATGAAGTCGAAAGTCTTACCGTCCGTGCAGTCGAAGTTCTTTCCTCCTCCCCCGCTACAGTCAAACTTGCCGACTTCGCTGTCTTCCGTGTAGCTACTACACTCAAACATGTCGGCGTCGCAATGAAACTGATTCTGCTGAGAACAGGTGAATTCGCCCGTACAATCAAACTTGTCGCCGGTGCATGTGAAGGCCCAGTGATAGGCGCAGTCGAATGCCTTCACTGGATCCGAAGGGTCATCTCTGCAGAAGAAGCGATTCTCCCCATTCTGCGGGTTGCATTCGTAAAGTGACTTGGAACTGCAGGAAACAGGTTGGGAGTCAGTGCATCCCTCGCTCATATGCCGGGGCTCGTTTGGCGAGGCCCGTTCATTTCGCTGGCAGCGCGAGCCATCCCTGGCAGGAGGAGAACTGGCAACTAAGAGGTCAGACACTAGATCGATGAGAAAGCGTCTGAGTTCAGCGTTCATCAGTAATCACCCCTTCTTCATCCGTGAGCTTCACGGTCCACAAACTCTCAAGCTCGCGTACTTTCTCCCGCTTCAAGTAATAGAGGCCGTCTTCGAATTCCAGAATAAGTTCGCGCACCTTTCGGACATAGGAGGGATAGAGTTTCGCGCGGTGGACGATTGCTTCGTTTGAAAACAAGTATTCGATGAGCATCGCCATTTCCATTCGGGTGGTGCCTCTCATTCTTTCTAGCAATCGACCCGCGTTGCCTGATTCCAGAAACCTGCGGAATTGCTCTTCGCTGGCTAGAACCTCCTCCTTCCCTCTCAACCCTGCGTCATAGACGAGAATCTCGATATGTTCCCTGACAGGAATCGAGAGCCGGTCAGCATCGTAGACGAGAGTTGACCATATCAGATAGAGAAGCTCAGGGTCGGTTCCTAGGTCTTCGAAGTAATGTGCTCCGTTCACTCTCGCGGGAGGCGGTATGGTTGTGAGCCCAAGGAGCAGAAGTGCCAGTAGCACCAGTACTCTTCGTTTCATTCGCCACCCCTCATGAGCAGACTCCAGAGCGCTTGCCCCATGATGCTCTTGTCGCCAACCATGCCTTCCATCTCTTGTGCAAGCTTGCTTTTTAGCCGCGCCAAAGCCACCACTTCTTCCATAAACTCGGGGTCGTTCATGATTTCGCGCGCCTGCGCCAAGAGTTCCTCGTAGCGGTTCGCGGACCCAACCGCCTGCCGATTCTCCTTCTCTGTTTGCCCGGTGCCTTGATTCGGCATCGGTCTCTACCTCCCACCAGAGTCTAGCACAGCCGCTTTTTTTTTCAACAGCAGGCTCGAGCGGCGGGGAATAAATCCGTCGGCAGCAGAGCGGCGATAGTGGCGAAGCTGGTCATCAAGATCGGGCGCAGCCGCTTGCTTCCAGCGTCCTTCAACGCGTCGACGAGGTCCAGCCCGCGGGCGCGAGCTTGATTGGTGAAATCAACCAGTAGAATCGCATTCTTGGTTACCAGACCCATCAGCAGGATGATGCCGAGAAAGCCCATTGTGTCGAATCCCTTTCCGCATATGAGCAGGAAGAAAAGGGCGCCCGTGACAGCGAGGGGGAGGCTCATCATAATGGTGAAGGGATGGCGGTAGGAATTGAACTGGCTCGCCAGCACCATATAGGTGAAGATGATGCCGAGAATGAGCGCCAGCGTAAACTGCGCCATCATCTTGCCATACATTCGAGCTTCGCCCAGAGCAGTAGTGCTGGTCGTAACTGGCAGGACATTTTCCTGCTTCATCCGGCGCCTCCACTCATTGAGCACGCTGCCTCCACCGACGCCCGGGAGGACATCCGCGTATACGTCAATGGAGCGAATCTTGTTGTAATGCTGAATGGCGGCTGGAGCCTGAGTGAGTTCCAAGTCCGCAACTGTTTCCAGGCTTATCGGTTCTTGAAGCGCCGGGCTCCAGAGCTTCAGCGAACGCAGTGAAGCTAACTCGTAGCGACTGCTCTCCGGGAACACGAGGGTTATGTCATACTCTTCGCCACCCTCACGGTAGGTGCTGAAAGTCGCGCCGTGGTAGAGCACTCGCAGGGTCTGACCGAGCATTGCCGGATTCATTCCCAGCTCTGCTAGACGATCTCGGCGCGGACGGATACTAAGCTCCAACTTGCCCGCACGCTCGGAATTATCCACATTGACCGTGCCCGGAATCCCTGCCAGAATCTTCTGAGCACGCGCTGTTACGCGCTTCAGCTTCTCATAGTCAGGATCGGTAAATGATAGCTGCACTGGAGCAGCGCGCTGCCCCATTTCGGCTACGGCGGATACGGTAATCTTGGCTCCTGCCACCGACTTGACACGCTGCCGCATCATCTCTATGAGATCAGACTGTGTGTACTTGTAGGGAACCGGTATGAATCCCCACCATCGTAGGTGCAGTTTCCGCTCCTTCTTAGGAGGCATCACGACGGCAATGGTCGCAAGGTTGGTCTGTCCCGCGATGGACATCATGACACCGCCGACCGACTGTCCGACCATCGACAGGTAGCCTTTCACTTCCGGGAGCCCGGTGAGCAGTTCCTCGACTTCCTGTACCTTCGCATCAGTGCGCTGCAGACTTGACTCCACCGGAAGCTCGATCGTAATCTGGAAAGTTCCTGTGTCGTAGGACGGCATAAATCCTTTCTGCATTACCATCAGAACAGGAAACGTCAGCAGGAAGAAGACGGCAGCCCAGAATATGACCGTTCCGGGCCGTCGAAGCGCAGCATCAAGTACTCTGGTATAGAAGCCCTGGAGCCACTCATAGAATCTGGCGAAGCCGTAGTGTATCGCCATCAGAGGTGCGCCCAGACGTGCCATGAGAACGCGAGCGCGAGTGACACCCCATGCCTTCAATGTCTGCGAAGACGCGAGCGGAATGAGGGTAAGCGAAACGAGCAGGGAGAATATGACGGCGAAGGCAACCGTGAGCCCGAACTCCTTGAAGATCTGCCCCATCATCCCTTTCATAAAGGCAACTGGCAGGAAGACCGCGACAAGGGTCGAAGTGCAAGCCAATACCGCAAGCCCGACCTCGGCGGTGCCCCGTGTTGCGGCTTCGTAGGCGTCGCCGGTTTCCTCGTGTACGCGGATGATGCTCTCCTGCACCACAATGGCGTCGTCAATTACTAAGCCCACAGCTACGGCTATTGCCATCAAGCTGACGAAGTTCAGACTGAAACCAAAGAAGTGCATCGGAGAGAACGCAGCAATGAGAGAAACTAGAATGGACAGTGTAATCGGAATGGCAAAGGAGAGTCGTCCTACGAAGAGCCACACAACGAAGCTAGCAAGGATCGCTCCAAGCACAATTGCCAGCTTCACGTCGTCGAGTGAGTGGACAACCCATTCAGAGAGGTCGTACGCTACCGCAGAATCCACTCCGTGGGGAAAGACTTTCTCTAATTCTCTCATCCTCTGTTTGACGGCACGTGAGACGCTAACCGAGCTGGCGTCACTTCGCTTGATGACGGTCACAGCTATGGCACTTATACCGTTGTAGCGCGACTTGGTGTTGACTTCCTTGGTGCTATCAACGATGGTGGCAACATCGCGTACCTTGAGACGCTCTCCGCGTCGAGAGAAGATGACCGCATCGCCGATTTCGTGGGCACTTCTGAACCGTGCCGGGACTTTGAGTACGAACTCCAAGGGCCCCTGCTTGAGCGTCCCCGCCGGGAAATCAACGTTTCCCGCAGCGATGGCGCCTCCAACGGCTTCCGGCGTGAGTCCGTGCGCATCCAGCTTCGCCGGATCGAGCACGACCCGAATCTCGCGTTCGAGCCCGCCGATGAGCTGCACTTGCGCTACGCCGGTTACCTGCTCAAGGGAATCCTTGATGCGCTTGTCCACGAACTCCCTAAGCTCACGTGGCGCCATGGAAGCAGAAGTGATCGAGAACGCCACCACCGGTATGGCGTTGATATCCGCCTTGGTTATTACCGGCTCTTCAGCGTCCTCCGGCAATTCGGGTTTGGCAAGCGCCACTTTGTCTCGCACATCCTGAGCGGCGATGTCTATATCTCTTCCTTCCTCGAAAGTGATAGTGAGGAGACTTGCGCCCTCAGTTGAATACGAGTTGAGGTCATCGATTCCCTCTATGTTCGAGACGGCATCTTCCAACTTGCTGGTCACCTGCTCCGCGACGACATCGGGCGAGGCACCGGGATAGATGGTGAGCACTGCGACGATGGGAATCTCCACCTGGGGCATCATATTGAGCACCAGCCGCGAGTAGGAGACGAGGCCGACGACGGTGAAGAAGGCGAGAATCATCACAGTGAAAACGTGTCGACGCAGGACGAGAGCAATCCAGTTCACTGGCTGCCTCCATCATTATCAGGCTTTACCACACGGACAGTAGCGCCATCGCTGAGATAGTTCTGCCCTTCGACCACCACTAGCTCGCCGCCCTTCAGTGGTGAGATAATCTCCGCCTCGCGTCCCGTGGTTGCGCCGATCGTCGCCTTGACCTCGCGAGCTTTGTCTCCCTCAACGATGAACAAGCGCGGGTGGTCAGTAGGCAGGTCGAGCACGGCCTTGAGGGGAACAAGGACGTTGCCACGGCTTACCTCGTGGAGAATCACCACATCGGCAAACCCGCCCGGGCGCAAGCCCTGAGTTGCATCGGGAAGGACTCTCAGCCGCACTTCCACCTGCTTCGACTTGTGACTCACCGCAGGAAAGATGCGACTAACGACGGCGCTGCGCACTGCGTGGTCAACCTCCGGAATGAAGGATGCCGTATCACCCACGGCAAGCTCCTTCGCCCAATCTGCAGGCAGGAATATCTGCAGCTCCAGGTTATCCATATCTGCCAGCTCGAACAGGGGCGCGCCAGGAGCCGCGAACTCGCCAACTTCGGTCAGTTTCGCGGTTACGGTGCCGGCAAACGGAGCGCGGATGCGCGTGTAGTTGAGGTTCGTCTGCGCGAGCGCAAGCTGATCCTGCGCCAGTTTCAGCGCCATTTGTAGCGACTTCTTATCCTCGGGACGGGCACCGGTCTCAGCCATTCGCAGATTCTCCTTCGCCGCGGTGTACTGAGCCTTGGCGCCTTCGTATTGGGATTCGGCAAACTCAAACTGGGCTTCGCTGATGACACCTTCGTCGAACAGCTTCTTCTGACGCTCGTAGTTGTTACGGGCGTTCTTGAGACCGGTTTCAGCCGCAGAGAGCGCCGCACGCGCCTGGGCGATGTTTTCCGGTCTTGCGGATTGCGCGGATGCGAGCTGAGCGCGGGCGGCTTCAACCTGATGTCGCGCCAGCGAGACCTGGTCGGCATAGATGGCATCATCGATGACTGCCAGCACCGCTCCCTCATCAACGCGGTCGCCTTCAGCGACGAGCACCTTGCTAATGGTGCCCGCAGCCTTGGGCGATACCATTGCGCTCGGCTCGGCAAGCACACTTCCGGTATATCGCAGCTCTTCAAGCAGGGGTCGGACTTCCGCCGTCATGACCTGCACCGGTATCATCGCCTCTTCTTCGGGACGGTGTTGGTAGTGCAGCTTGAGGGACATGTAGAGCCCTGAAGCGACACCGACAATGATGAATAAGAGGATTATCCAAAGGATGGTCTTAGTGATTCTGCTCATCTTGCGCCTCCTTTTCCTGCATTAGTGAGCGTGGCAGAGCGGCTTCTGTTGCCGGCAAATACGCGCTTGGTTCGGTGATGCCGAGCTTCGTCAGCAGATCCTGGTACGCAGTGAGAACGGCGAGGCGCCGCGAGAACTCATTCAGCTCCGCGCCGAGGTAGGCTGTGCGGGAACTCAACAGATCGGCGTGCGTGACTACACCCTCCTGGTAACCCAGGCGGCTCATGCGCAAGCCTTCGGTTGCCTGCTCCAGTGTGTGCTGAGAAGTCTCCCAGCCCTGGATAGCACTCTCTAGCGTGGAGACCGCGTCGCGTACTCCAAGCCGAAACGCCTGCCGGTAGCGCTCCATCTGTACATCAAGCGCCTGTTTCTGCGCACTGAGCATCCGCTGCTTGCTCTCGGTCTTGAGACTGTCGAATACGTTGAGGTTGGCTGTGATGCCGAAAGAGTAGTTGTTCCGCTTCATCATTAAAGAACCGCTCTGATGGCTGTAACTGGCATCCAGGGTGACGAAGGGCGCGCGGCGCCAGCCTTTGACCTGATAGTTGAGGGAGTCAATGCTGGACTGGAGCGATGCATAATCAGGCGTCTTCTCCACGTATTCCGCCGCCAGCTTCTCCCCATCCAGAGTAGGGAAGATCCGGTCGCGGATGTTCTCCACCGCACGAGTTAGGGTATCCTGATAGCCTATGGCCACAGGTTTGCCATGGAAATAGTCCTCCGGCACAACGCCGATGGCGAGGAAAAGCGCGCTGCGAGCGAGCTGATAGCCGTTGTGCGCCTGAACGAGTTCTTCCTTTGCCTGCGATACCGCGACTTCGCCTTGGATAACTTCAAATCGAGGTGCATCGCCAGCCTGGAAGCGCAGCGTCGCATTCCGCAGTTGCTCCTCAGCGAGCGAAAGCCCCTCCTCCGCGACCGCCTGGGCGTGCTCAGCCGTCAGGTATCCAACATACGCGGAGTAGGCGGCGGTGATGCTTGCGCTCATTTCCTTGTCCACGAGCGCCTGTTTCGCCTGGTAGGCGGCATAAGCAGCTTTCTTCCCGAAGCCAAAGTTGCCGAGCGGGGCGATGGGGTAGGCGGCAGTAATGGAGGTGGTAGAGGTTGTTTCCTTCTGGAGCGCCATCCCCGCCGAGCCGGGAGGCCCGAATTCAAAGGTCTGGAGTGGACCCGAGCGGCGCAGGCTGCTCATAAGGTTAATTGAGAGTCCAGATTCTCCGGCTATCTGAAGGTACTGGAAGAACGAGCTTTGCGCTTCCTTCTGCTTGATGCGCAAGTCGTAGTTCTTCTCCAGCGCAATGTTCACGAGGTCGGAGATAGTGAGGATGTAATAGGCTGGGGAATCCGCCGAACGCTCCTTTGCACGCACGCCGGACACCTGGGCTTGTTGCGCCGAATCAGCTTGAGCAACCGGTGATTCTTGCGCCTCAACGGAAGCGGCTGCGGCGTCAGCATCGTCGCCCGAGAAAGCCTGACTTGGACCCAGTGAGACTGCCGCCAGACTCAGTATCAGCAGCAACACCCAGAAACGCTGGCTATCAGTTCGCATGTTTACCCTCCTTCAGCCGCTTTCCCGGCGCCCGCTCACCGTAAATCGCGATCCACAGAAGCCTCTTATATGTGCAGAGATACTCATCTGGCGGGGGTAGGGATTCCTTGAGCTCCAGCCAACCATGGGCGTAACCAGCGAGACCGCCAACCACAGTCATAGCCAGAACGCGCGGATTCAGGCGACCTCGTAAGGATGCAAGACGCTGGCATTGCTTGATGATGGACTCAAACTGATCAACCAGACCGAAACCAGCCCGCTTGATGCGCATCACATCGTTGGCAGAGAGGAACTTGGGCACCTCGGTAAGCAGCGTCGTTTCTTCGTACTGTCGAAGCGCGCGAAACATAATGTCCATTGCCCGCTCGAGCCTCTTGCGGGGATCTATCATCTTGCTCGCCTCGCGCTTGATCATCTGATGGACGCGGTTCATTCCGAAGAGAACCATCTGCACAAAGAGTTCTTGCTTGCTCCGGAAGTAGAGGTAGAGAGTGCCTTTGGCTACACCGGCAGCCTTGGCGATATCTTCCATCGTGGTGTGCGCGAAACCGCGGCGGGCAAAGGTAGAAGCGGCGACGCGCAGAATCCGCGCTTGTTTGGCGGCGGCACTGTTGTTGGCGGAAGCCCTCGGGCCGCCGCTGGCTCGTGGGGTCTTCGCCCGGTGAGCTGACGCTGTCGAATGTTGCAGTGGTGGCTTCATATGACTGACCAGTCAGTCACTCAGGATACCATATCCAGATTCCGCTGTCAAGCATGGGGGGACCGCGTGAAAGAGGCTCTTCCATCGGCTCGCATTCCAGGAGGGAAAGCTCACAGTAAGCACAGCCATATCCGTTTCGGGCATCTGATGCGCAAGCCACCAACTTCAGGTATAATTATCT
>MVCR01000070.1 GCA_002050035.1 Planctomycetales bacterium 4484_113
TGAGCTTCATCAACGACATCGACCCACAGCGCGTAGCGGCTTTCCAGCGCGCTTTTCCCCAGCCTTCAGCGCAGGCAGTTGACCTCGACACCCTCGCCGCCCGATCCGAAGTAATTGTGGAAGCGGCGACGGCTTCCGTGGTGCCGCCCCTTGCCGAAAAAGCGCTGCTCGCGGCAGAGCAGGTGAAGGCGACGAAGTACCTTTTCACCATGAGTGTGGGCGGACTCCTCGACCTCGCTTCTGACTTCATTTCCCGACTTAGCGGGAGCTACCTCAAGCTCATTGCGCCATCGGGAGCTATCGGCGGTCTGGACGCTCTTTCCGCAATGGCGCTCGCGGGTGTGGATCAGATAACGCTCACCACACGCAAGCCGCCGCATTCACTGGGCAAGGACAACACCGAGCCGGAGCTCGTCTACTCCGGCCGCCCTGACGCCATCTACAAGGAGTTTCCCGCCAATATCAACGTGGCGATTACGCTGGCGCTTGCCACCGTCGGTCTGGAGAGGTTGCAGCTGAGGCTCGTGAGCGACCCGGGAGTGCAATCCAACATCCACGAAATAGAAGCCGTCGGCGCGGCGGGTCATTTCAAGTTCACACTGGAGAATGTCCCTTCGCCGGCGAATCCGAAGACGAGCTACCTCGCCGCGCTAAGCATTATCTCAGCGCTCAAGCGGTTCAGCCAGAATCTGCTCGTAGGCTACTGAGCAGAGTCTCTCGCGCGGTTTCTCGCAACTGGCGAGAGCCAAATGCGCTACGGCTGCGGCCAATCGCTCCCCGCAGCGTCGTTCGCCAGCAGATAGCGCACTTCACCGGCGAACATCTCCACAGTGGTCAGCGCCGGACGGCCATCAAGCATCACCACCCCGCTGGTGAACTGACCGGTATTGCCCGGCGTGTCCACCAGCACGACGCTATCCCAGTCGCTTCCCTGCGCGTCCTTTGCGTGTATGTAGGCGAGGTCGCTGGCGGTCATGTCCTCAAACGCAATTCCGGGACATCCGCCAACTTCCAGCAGCTTGATATATCCACCCACCATTCCGCTGCCAACCACCGTGCTCGACGTGTTCCACACACTGCCGTCGGCATTCTGGGCAACCACCAGTTCCAGGCTGCCCATCGACGAGTTCTGGAAAGCGACACAGGGAATCCCGCTGACGACTGCCAGCGAACAGTATTTCCCCGTGTCCCCAATCGTGGACAGGGACAGCGGGCTGCCCCAGGTGGAACCGGTCGAGTCAAGCGCGCGCACATACAGCAAGTCCTTGTTGGTCGCGTCGTAGAAGGCAATCGCTGGAGCTCCGTTCACAACCGCCATGCTTGCATACTCGCCAACATCGTCAGTGCCGTAGACAACCACTCCGCTCCCCCAACTGCCACCGGTCGTGTCCGTGGCGCGGACATACATCAGATCGAGCGAGCCCCCCTGGTACGAAATCGCCGGCTGCCCATCCACCACAAGCAGCGTCGTGTATCCGGCAACACCGCCCGTGTTATCTGGAGTTACCGGGGTTCCCCATGAACTTCCGTCGGCATCGGCGGCTCGTGCATACTTCAGAACCCCCAGCGCCGGCTCGATGTAGCTCACTGCCGGGTTACCACTTACCACACACAGCGAGACGTACTGCCCAACATCACCTGTCGCATCAATCGTGACCGGCGTGCTCCAGGTGTTACCCCACTCATCGTTGGCTCGGCAGTAAAGCAGGTCACCATCGGTAGAATCATAATAAGCCGCCGCCGGACGTCCGTTCACCATGGCGAGAGACAACCCACCGTTGCCCATGTTGCCGCCAACCCGCAAATCGAAGTCCAAGGTGTCGCTTCCCCAATCGTTGGTAAGAGTAAGGCTCGCGCTATAGATACCGCCCAGTCCCAGGGTCACCGTGGGCATTTCCTCGCTGCTGGAATCAGGGTCTGCACCTCCGCCGAAATCCCAGGCGAAGGTGAAAGGCTCCGTGCCGGCGTAGCTTGCCCCGAATACAACCTCCTCACCGTTCCCTCCGTAGGTGGGATCGATACTGATGACGGTCGGCGGAATCCCCAGCACTTCGTAGGAGAAGGGAAAGCTCTCCTGCCCGTAGTAGTTCACCACCGTGACCGAGCCGTCGTACTGTCCGGGAAGACCCATGGTAACGGTCGGAGACTCTTCCGAGGTAATGTTGGGAAACGCGCCGCCGCCGAAGTTCCACGAGTACGCGAACGGCCCCTCGCCGCCGGAAAGCGTGACGCTGAAGGTCACGTCCTGCTCCGTCACCAATTCGCCGTAGTTCACCGATTCAATGACCGGAGCCGGTCCCACGTCCAAAGTGAACTCCCGCGTGTCCGAACCGTAGACATTGTCCACCGTAAGGCTGCACTGGCATTCACCGCTTCCAATAAGGTGAACTGTCGGCGAAGCCTCGGTGTAAGTCGGCGGATCGGCAGCGGCGCCGAAATCCCACAGGTAGGTGAACGGCGGATTCCCCTCTACCGTCGCCACAAACTGCTGGTCATGACCTGTCGCGCCCTTGAGCGGCGAGATATTGGTAATGCGCGGGGCGCTGCCGATAGTGCCCACTTCCACCGTGAAATCATAGCTGTCCGACCCGAAATCGTTGATGACACTCACGCTGCAGTCGTACGAGCCGGGACTTCCCAGTTCAATCAACGGGCTCGCCACATCCGCCGTTTGTGGATCGCCGGCATCGCCGAAGTCCCAGGAGTACTCAAGCGGTGGGGTGCCGGTTACATCCACACTGAAGCGCACACTCTGACCGGCAATCCCTCCCGATGGACTCACCGAGTTGATCTGCGGAGCGTTGGCTACAGTTCCGGCGGTCAGAGTGAAGCCGTAAGTATAATCGCAGTAGTCGTTGGACAGAGTCAGGCTAGCATCATAGGTTCCCTCCGCCCCCAGCGTAATGATGGGAGATTCTTCGGTGGAAGTATTGGGCTCCGCGCCGCCGCCGAAATCCCACTGGTACGCAATCGGCTCGACACCCTCCACCACTGCGGTTAGCTGCACCTGAGTTCCCGCAAGCCCGCCGCGGGGGCTCAGGCTTACCACTGTCAGCGCCATTCCGGGCACGCCTCTCACGTTGGAGTCAGCGCCCGGCATGCCCTGAGCGTCAATAGCCACCACCCGCAAGTAAGGGTTATCCACTATCACCGGCAGCAGGACTTCAAAGCGCAGCCGCCCTTCACCGGTGGCTGTCCTCAGGTCCACCTGGTCAAACTCGCTGAAACCGCCAGCGGGCGTGGTGCTGGATTGCAGCGAGTAGCCGGCGCAATCGTGGAAGAAATTCGCTGCCAGGGGAGTGATATCAGCGATATTGATAACGCCATTGCCGTCGCCATCGATGACTTCATCCACCGCACTCGGCCAGCCGGTCTCCTCCGACTTGGCTTCGAGGAAGTGCACCGCCAAGGGCGTCAGGTCGGAAACGTTGACTATCCCGTCCTGGTTGTAGTCGCCAACATTGCGGTAGGACCAGGAAAGCACCCAATTGCCGACACCTTCAACCAGAGAGAGATCATCAACCTCATTGCTCGGACCGCTGGGCGGACTCGCCACCATCCGAGGACTCTTCTCTTCCCGAAGTGCCTCTCGCAGCGCCGACTTCAAGCGAGCGAACAGCTCCTCATCGACTCCCGCCGGGGTGGGCAGTGCATCGAGCTGCACCAGCGCCCCTGTCAGGTCAGCAGCGGTTCCGGCATGACCAGCAGGTGCTACCATCGCCGGGCGCCTGCCCCCGCCACATCCGGAGAGGAGCCAGGCAAGAGACAGCATCACGCCGAGTAGTAGAGAAGCATATAACCAACGTCGGGTAAGACCAAACATAAACCCTCCTGGTAATCTCTTCACTTTATTCTAACACAGGGAGTATGCAATGGAATCAGGGAAAAGGTGAAGATTCGGCAAAACACCCGGCTCACCCTCAAGGCATCCCGGAGCTACGTCTCGTGCACAACGCTCCCCTCACGGAGCGTCGCCAGCGTCCGCTCTCGTGTCACCAGCCAGCGAACAAGCTCGTCAAAACTCTCACCCTGTGGCTCCGCCCAGACGCCCACATCAGCCAGGAACCCAGGCGCGAGCTGACCAAGCTCGTTCTCCTTTCGCAGAGGAGCGAGTCCTCCATTCGTGAACATACTGAACACGCGCTCCGCGGTGAGAGCGGGAAACTCCTCCCACATCTTCCGCGCCTCGCTCAGAATGCTCAGGTCATCGTTGCTTCCATAGCTATCGGTGCCCAGACAGGAAGCTATCCCCGCAGCCTGATACTCCATCAGCGGATGCAGGGGATGACCGAAATAGGCGTGGCTTCGCGGGCAATACACATGCGTGATTCCATCACCCTTGAGCAGCTCAACATCCCCGGGAAGCGCGTAGTTGAGATGGACGCAGTAACTTCCAGGGGTCAGCACACCGAGGTCATGGAAATAGCGCACCGGCGAGACCCCCTTGCCCTGCCACGATTCATCGTATGCGCCCGCTCGTCGCAAGAGATCCACAATCGCCGGGTCGGTGCGATCGATGAAGGCGATTTCCTGATGCATCTCCGAAAGATGCATCGAGATTGCGGTGTTCTGCTCACTGGCGATTCTCTGCGCCGCCTGCGCAATCTCCGCGCTCGCCGTGTAAGGGCTGTGGATGGCAAACGAATACACGGTGGCTTCTCGCAACCGCCGCAGATCCGGGTTGTGATTGTTGAAGTCAAAAAGCTCGCGGAATCCGAAGTAACGCAGACCCGCCGCCCGGATGGCATCGAAGTCCATCTCCAGCGTGTAGTGATCCAGCAGCGTCGTGGTGCCGCTGGCAAGCACTTCCCGCACACTCTGCTCCGGGAAGTACCCGGGAAGCACCATCAGGTCGTGCTTGAGGTTGCGAATGCGCTGAAGCCATTCCACGAAGTCACCGCGATAGTCCACTCTTCCGCGACAGAACTCCAGTTCAAGATGACAGTGGTAGTTCACGAAGCCGGGTGTAATCAGGGCATCGCCGTAATCCACATGGCTGCGTGAAGGGTGCGAGCGCACGACCTCATCCTTGGTGCCCACAGCAACCACGCGACCGTCTTCAATCGCCACCGCGCCCTGCGGCAGCACTTCGCCCGGACGCGGTATGAGAAACTTGCCGGCAATAATCACCTGCTCCCACCTTCCACCGAGCGTGTATTCTACCACGCCTTTGCTCTGCCGCAAGGAAGCCGTCCCAGTGCCGCCCGAGCACGGAAAAGGCTACCGCTTCCGCAAACACCCTCTGGCGCCTGCTATAATCACTTTTCGGAGGAGAGTTCCTTGCGCATCCTTGTATCCTGGCTGCACGACTTCCTGAGCGTTGGCGAGACGCCAGCGGAACTCGCGCACGAACTCACCCAACGCGGTGTGGAAGCCGAGGTTCTCCTTCCGCTCGCGCCGGTAACGAAGCGGCTCACCTTCGGTCGCGTCGCCACCTGGCTGGGACCGGCGGAAGCCGGCGCCCGTTTTGAGGTCGAAGTCGAAGGCAAAAGCCTATCCCTCACATCCCGAGCCCGCGAGATCCCCGATGACTTCATCGTCGGTTGCTTCCTCGAAGAGAAGTCCATCCCCACGCTGGAAGAGCTTGGACTTTCGCCGGTGCGCTTCCCGCTGGTGCAGCCACGACGGATGTCGAGTGACGAACTGGCAGCCGATGCAGTCGTCGACTTCGCTGTGCTTTCAAACCGCGGCGACTTGCTGAGCCACCTCGGTCTCGCCCGCGAGGTCAGCGCCATTGACGGTCGCCCCTTGACATTTCCGCCCCTCAGCGCAATGGACGCCTCCCGGCGCGGTGACGACGCCCCTTCCATCACGCTGGCGAATCCCGAGCTCTGCCCGCGCTACGTCGGCACCTTTCTTGACGTCACCCAGATTGCGCCGTCGCCGGACTGGATGGCATACCGCCTGTCCCTATGCGGCGTATCCCCGCTGAACAACATCGTTGACCTGAGCAACTACATCTTGCTGGAGCTGGGGCAGCCGCTGCACACCTTCGACCGCTCGCAGCTCCAAGGCGGCATCATCGTGAGAAACGCTCGCCCTGGCGAGAAGTTCGTCGCCATCAACCATCAGGAGTACGAGCTCGACGATAGCTTCCTCGTAATCGCCGATGAGGAGAAACCGGTGGCTCTCGCAGGCTTGATGGGCGGGCTCAACTCCGAGATATCCGAGACCACGCGTCAGGTGCTGCTGGAAAGCGCCTATTTCAATCCGCGCCACATTCGGGTGGAGAGCAAGCGAACGGGTCTTGCCAGTGAAAGCTCTCTTCGCTTCGGGCATGGCATCGACCCCGAGATGCCCCCCCTTGCCGCCCGCCGTTTCATCCATCTGGCAGAGGAAACCGGGGCCGCCAGAGCTATTGACGGAAGCCTTGTTGACGCGGGCGAATTCAACTACGAGCCTCCCCGCATCGAGTTGCCCGCCGGTTTTCTCGATCGGTTCCTCGGCGTCCCCTTCGACCGGCAGCAAGTGGCTGCGAAGCTGGAACTGCTAGGTCTCTCCGTTGAATCCGCCGCCGAGAGCATCGTCGCTTCGCCCCCTTCGTGGCGGCATGACCTTCTGAGCAAGGAGGATATCGCGGAGGAAGTTCTCCGACTGAACCTGTTTGATTCGCTGCCGGAGATACCGCCGCTGATTCCGCAAAAACACGGTGCTCCCGAGCGAGCGCTAGCGTTTGAAGACGCGATAGCGGACCGCCTCCTTCATCTGGGCGCGCAGGAGATAGCATCCTACGCTTTCCTCAGCGCGCAACGAGCGCAGCTTTACTGGGATGATCCGAAGAGCCTGGTAGCGATGCAGAATCCCGACAGCGCTGACCAGCAGTATATGACGCCGACCCTGCTTGCCGGTCTCATCTCCGCGCTTGCCCGCAATCTCCGGCACGGCGAGAATCCGCCGCTTCTCTTCGAGCTGGGACGCATCTTCTCGCGCAAGCCCTTCGCCAGCGGCGAGAGCTACCTTCTGCATACTTCCGGCGGCGAGGAGTATCACGAGCAGCGAGCCCTCGGTGTGCTCTTCGGCGCCGATTTCATCCCCCCGACGCACTACCCGCCCAGCTTCGCCGCCGCCAGCCCATTCTTCGTGCTCAAAGGCGTGGCGGACTACTTGCTGGATGAAAGGTCGGCGCACTGCAAGCTGTCACCCTCTCCTCGACGCGGTCTCGCTGAAGGTCGCGCCTTCGAGCTCCGCGTCGGCGATGCACTGGCAGGATTCATCGGCGAAGTCAGCGACCATCCGCGCAACGAGGAGGGAATCGAGCAGACGCTCGCCTACATGGAGCTTTCTCTGGACGCAATTCAGCCTCTGACGCCTCCGCATCCGTCTTTCCACGCTTTCTCACCCTACCCTCGCGTGGAGCGCGATCTCGCGCTGGTGATGCCGTTTGAGACACCGGCAGCGGAACCGCAGGCGCTCATCGCCGAAGCCTGTGGGGATGAACTCGCCGATGTGTATCCCTTCGACCTCTATCACGGTCCCCAGGTGCCTGACGGCATGAAGAGCATCGCCTACCACCTCGTCTTCCAGCATCCGGAGCGCACGCTCACCGGCGAGGAAGTGGACGCTCGCATTCTCGCCGCGCTGACGAAGCTATATCAGCAGTCCGGCATCGTTCTGCGGGACTTTGCGGCCATCACCGACGCCAAGCTCTTCAGCGACCCGAAGTCATCGGAGCAGATCAAGAAGCTGTATGGGAAGTAGCAACAGAGGCTGAAGGCCCCTACACAAGGCGCCAGCACCGATGGTTTCGACCTAATCATCGCATTCCTCTTATCTTCAGAAGAACCAAATGTATATGGTAGGTGTGACCAAATCGATGCACGGAAACTCCTCAGGCCACACATACTCAACATCGTAGAAGGTCATTCCCTCGGGAAGAATCACCTTGTACCAGTGCGGTACTCTCACCATCCCGTCATATTGCGGAGAGAGGCTATACCCGCGAGACCTCAGCTCCTCAACGGCGGCTTCTTCGTAGACCTTCCAGGGCGGCGTGTCTTCCTCAATCGGGTAATCCTCCTCAATCGACCACTCGTCAGGCTTGAAGATGACTTCTGCGTAGCGGAGTACACTTTCATCGTAAAAGACCCACGTGTAGCCATCAGGGTCAGTCCACGTCGGATACCCGGGCGGTATCTCCTGCTCCCAGGGCGGGATGATGGGAACGTCAGAGCCAACACCTGGCTCGCTCTCGCTTCCGGTCTCGGAATCCATTCCGTCCTCCGCCTCTGGCTGTTCAGCCGTACCAGAATCGGTGCCGCTTTCCTCCTCGACCTGCGGCTGCTGAGCGGGTGGGACAGGCAGCGCAGCGCCCCTCCCGCCGCCGCAGGCGGCCAGCGTGAGCATCGTTACTGCCACCATAATCGAGATTAAAGTTCGCCTATTCATTGTTCAATACCTCCTTTACAAAGCCACGTTAGCTCCTTCTCTCGACCGGAGTCCACACGCTTCTCAGTAGTACAGCGCCAGATAGAAGCTGATGAGCGGGGACGACTGGAGCTCCGGGGACTGCGGAAGCGACCACGGGTTCGTGTAGGTCTCGATGATGTTCCGGACCTCGTCGGCAGTCTCTTCGGGATACAGGCTAGCCACACGGCCAACCGTATATGTCAGGCATGACCCTCTCGATGCAGGGAAACTCGTCGGGCCACACATACTCAA
>MVCR01000071.1 GCA_002050035.1 Planctomycetales bacterium 4484_113
GGCGGCGCAGGGAAGCCGCTCATTGCTCCCTGATGATTCCTCCCACCACGACCTCGCCCTAGTACTAGTAATAGAACCAGATGGTGCGGTAATCCGCCATGTTCTCCCCCCTGGCTGCGAGTTCTTCGAGGTAGCTGTAGATGGGGACGTCCACGTAGTTGTAGGGAGGAACCGGGGTTATGTTCTTCTCCCAGGGATGGAATTCGTAGACGCGCGACCCGTCGGGTCGTATCATCACCAGGCGGCGATCCTGAAAGGCGCGCAGGTGGTTCTTGCCCAGCTTAGGCACGTTGAACACCGACTCATCGGTGCGATCCAGCCCGGGAAGCAGCCGCGCCTCCTCTTTCCGCTCCTGGACGATGCGCGCAATCGGCACCATATAGCGCATGGTCTCCAGCTTCCCCTTCATATTGAAGTTGTAGTAAGGATCGATGCCGATGGCTTTGAGGTCGCGCCGTAACTTGGCGGTTTCGAAGCGGCGCGAGTTCTCAATGGTATAGACTTCCTGGTTATAGACGCTGATCGCCCGACGCCGCAGCTTTTGCACCGCATCGCGCATTTCCGGCGTGATCTCGTAGGAATGTTCGGCATGCGTGACCACGGCGATTTCGCGCCGCCCTGGTCGATGGTACTTCGCCATCAGCTTCACGAACTTGTCAGTCCACCTGAAAGGAAGCGTAACCAGCGTTCTCGTGCCGATTCGGATGCGGTAGATGTGCTCCATCTTGGCAAGCGCATCCAGTAGCTTCTCCATCTGGTAGTCCGACATAATGCCGGGATCGCCGCCGGTGACCAGCACATCGCCAATCGCGTTGTGCTCAGCAATCCACTTGAGCGCCGCTTCCATTTCCTGTTTCGTTGCCAGGGCTCTTGGGCTCAGGCACTCATCTATTTCCCAGTTCCGCTGGCAGTAGACGCAGATTTGCGGGCAGGTATTGTACGGCTTGATGATGCAGATGAGGGGATAGCGCCGCGTAATGAGGTCAGCCGGCGAAGTATCGTGCTCTCCCATAAAGTCGAAGAACACGCTGCGGTCTTTGCGGTGCGCCGTCATGGCATCCACGTAGTCCGGCGGCGGAAGCACCTGTGCTCTGACCGCGTGGTCGTAGCCGATTGACGGCTCGTAATCCATCAGGCTCAAGTAATACGGCGTGATGCCGAAGGGCAGGTGGTTGGCGCACGCCCTGGCAACCGATTCTTTCAGCTCCTGCGGAAGCTGTATCACTGCGAAGACGTCCTCTGCCTTCCGGAAAACATTCCTTATGTGCCACTTGTAGTTGTACCAGTCTTCTTCTTTGGCGCCGAGGAAGCGCAGAATCCGCTCGCGATTTTCCTTGCGCCACTCAACCACCTCCTCGTCCAGCCCCCAGGGGTAACGCTTGAAGTATTTATGCACGGCGGCTGCCATTTCATCCAGCCTTTCGCTGCGTTTCTCCGCCGCCTCACGCCCCTTGAGCCGCAGGAAATCGGGAATCCCCTTCTGCACCGCCTCATGCTCGCGATAGATGTTCGCCTTGCCGATGACCCCGCGAAAGAGATTGATGAACTCCATCAGGAAGCCCACCGAGACTTCCCACTTCAGGCTCCTCTGCTTGTTCCGCGCCAGCTTCCACAAGCAGTCGAGCGCGCTCACGCCGGTGCGCTTCTCGTTGATCGGGCCGATGATGCTCTTGAAGACCTGAACGCAGTCGCGCACCGTCGCCTTTTCGAGAATGTGCAGCCGGTTATCGAGCGCGAACACGTCCCGCTCCGCTCGCTCAAGGTAGGAGTAGAGCGCATCCCTCGCTTTTGCCAGCGTCGGGCTCTGCTTCAGGAGATCGCAAATCTCGGGATTCGCTTCCCACAGGAGCCGCAGGTACTTGTCGTAGTCGACAACAAAGCGCGGCTTTTCCATCTCCAGGACATCCGCGAAGACTTCGTCTTCAACAATTTTGGTGGAAATCGCGCGCCGAGACTTCTTCGTTGATGCCGTCTTCTGTTTAGGCATAGTCCCTCCTCTGCAGAATGCCGCCCTCAACAGGTCAACTGCTGGCGCATCCACGCTCCAACGTCGTCCGCTTCAGCCACGCCGGCGAACCTGCGCCCTCGCAGCAGCTGAAGTATACCCCAAAAGCGCATCTGACTGAAGGCGATCCCGTGTCGCCGCCTCGCCTCCGAACCACCGCTGCGAATTTTCCCCTTGCTGTTCGCGGGATTCTCATACCTGAGCGACGGCTGGTGTTGAGTTAACTGGAGGGCTGGGCCGGCGTCTCAATTCGGCTGTGCCGATGAAAGGCGACGAAGCGGCGCAAGAGCCCATCCACATCGCCAGGGCTCAGTCAGCGCTAGCCTATGACCCAGCGAGACGGCTGCCCGTCGGCGGGGGTGCCAGTCATAGGCTGGTAAACCCATCGGCGGGCAGCCGCTATGCCGGGCTGATGCGGGGTCGTGAACGACAGGCGGATACCAGAGGCGGAGAAGGACTATCTATGAAGGGCTGGATGCGCCCAGGATAATGAGAAAACCATGACCGTTTGCTTCACAATCGGGTTGCGGGATATAATAGCCGCCTACGGGTTCGGTGGCGAGGAGCTGGCGGCGAGTTTTCGTGCACGAGCTTGGCTTCGCGTCCGAGCCTGGTTGAGGTGGTCTTGGATGAACTCAAGCGCGGCGAAAAGCGCGCATATCACCGCGGACGCAGAGAGCCAATCACTCCACCGCATCCTTCGGGCGCTCGCCCGGGGCGAGGACGTCTGGCGCGAGTTCCTCGACCTCTTCGGACCCTTCATCCTCCATATCCTCAAGCACGACTACGCTCTCTACGATGACTACGACGACCATTCCCGCCAGGAAGTCCTCCACGACATCTACCTGCGCGTGGCGAAGTACGCCGGCAGAATGGGCAGAAGCACTACCCTCGCCACCTACCGCGGCTACCTGCGCAGGATCATCCGCACGGTGATGTCCAATAACGGCAGAATCCTGCGACGGTGGAAGCGGGAGGTCAGCATAGACCACGTCAACGAAAGTGGTTTCCAGATGGCTGCAGATCCCGCACTCAACCCCCTCAAGTGGCTGGAAACTCAGTGGCGCGCGAGGAGCATCATCCCCGCCGCCAAGAAAGCCATTCGCATGGCAGCCAGCCGCTCGCGCGACCCGCTGAAGACCACGCGCATCCTGGAGAGAAGACTGCTCGCCGAAGCGCCTTACAGCGAAATCGCCGACGAAGTCGCCATGGAGGTGGATGCGGTGCGGCACGTGGTCCATTACTACCGCCACCTAGTGATTCAGCGCGTGCGCTCGCAGCTGGCGGTGCAGGGACCAAAGGAGGAAGTGGTAGCACAGGGAGGTGATGAAAGATGAACGAGACGCGAAAACCCGATGCGGAGAGCGCAGGCGTCTCGAAGCAAGAACTGGATCTCTTCAAGGAGGAGTCGCTTCGCGCTATCGAGAGCGTTAAGGCGCGGCTGCGGCGTGGGCGGATAGCGCGCAGCGCGCTGTCCTGGGGTGCCGCTGGCGCGGTGGTGATACTGGTGGCGGCGTTTTTCCTGCCCAGATTACTTAGCACTTCAACCGTCGCCCCGTTGAGAACCCAGCAGCCGAAAGCGGAAATCATCGCCCGTTTAGTGGTGCCGAAAGCCGCAGACGATGCGATTCAAGTGTTGAAGTCCCCCGCGGGAGAAGAAGCGGGCGCGGAAGCAGAGCCTCTGGTGCCCATCAACCTACCCATCGAGCCGATAGTGAATCTTCGAGCCGGGGATTCAATCACCATCGCTGATGGTGCCTACGGGATCTTCTACGACTTGAAGAACCGGCAACGCCTGAAGTGCTTCGGGTGCTGCCGCCTGCAAATCACCTATGAAGGAGCAGTCCCGGTCGGATTGGTCAAACGGGAACCCCAAATCGCCGATACCGGATTCTGGGCGATGAATCTGCCGCCGCAGAATGCGGGTGTTATGCGTGCGAGCGCGGGAAAGCTGCCGTTGCCCATCTTCCCCGTAGATACATCGGTGCCACCAGGCAAGGTGAATCTGCGCTGGGATTACTCTGGCGACGCCAAGACACTTGAGCTGACAGTGGAAAATGAAGCCGGCGAAGTCCTCCTCAAGAAGCAGCTTGACGGCAGCACTCGCAACTACGAGATTATCGTTCACGCAGGAAGACCCTACTACTGGCGCATTGGCGTGCCGGACGCGGAAATACCTATCGCGCAGGAGTTTCACGTGCTGCGAGAGGCGCAGTGGCAGTGGGTTCAAGAAGCCGCCGCCGCCTGCGGGATCACTGGAGATGACCTCCTCCGCGGCGTCGGCACGCTAAAGGACGTGGAGAGGCTGAGCGCGCTCTACGATATCTTCACGGGCAATGACTTGCACCGCGAGGCAGAAGCGGCACGACTGCGAATGCAGGAAATACTCGCGAGCTCCGAGTAGACGCCTCTGAGGTGCTCTTCTCGCCTCGCCTGCAGACGGGCATATTCGGCAACAACCACGTGGCACAAACGATGAAAGCGGCATTCGCTTGGGCTCGCGTTCTCTCTGTAGCCTGCATCCTTCTTGCCGCCGTAAGCTGCGTATCTGGGCAACGCAAGTCCGCCTCACCCGCATTGCCGCCTCCCTTGCCGCTCGACCGGTGGCAGCCGGAGGAAACCAAGCTGATGGGGGAAGTGCCAGTTAGTCGCGCCGACCTTCCCGCGGAATGGCAGGAGCTGACAGACGAAGAGCTTGCAGAGCTTCTTAACGACCTGTCCAAGAAGGCGAGAATACTATGCTTCGGCTATCCGAAATCCGGAATGAACACCGACCACGAGGCTTCGCTGAGCCTCGCGCAGCAGATGCGCTATCTCGCTCTGCTATTGAGAAATGAAGATAGGAACTTCGATTCTCTCTACGAGATTAGCGACAATCTGAGAAAGCTGTGGCGCATTGAGGATGCCATCAAGTATGCGGAGGTCGCAGTCACAGAGTGCGAAGCGACCAGTCCTGCGCACATGGGTAGAATAACTGAGGCATGCAAGCTGCTCGGCTGGGAGTACAGCGCCATCTCGCAATACGACAAGGCTCTCGAATGCTTCCGAAAGGCCTATGACGCTTCCGTGGCCTGCGATGACCAGGTGGGAAAGGTGAACAACCTCTACGCAATTGGCAAGGTCTATCTCAACCTAGGGATGGACAGCACAGCACGAGAATACTTCAACCAGACTGCCACAATGGCGCATAACGACGGTAATCCTCCCTACGAGGCCAGAGCGCTGGTCAGCCTCGGCAGGCTCTCTCTGCGTGAGCAGCGAAACGATGTCGCGCTTGATTACTTCCAACGCGCTTCTGCTACCATCAAGGATGAGCCCCCCAGATACTGGGACGCCAAGATTGATTCGCTCAAAGGTATGGGGGATGTTTATCTTAACCTTGGTGACTATGAGCGGGCTCTCGACTACTACCAGCATGCGCTCGCGGTGGCGAAACAGGTAGATGACCTACAGGCTGAAGCCGCAACCCTTGCGAGCATCGCCGATCTCAGCGCAGCCGCCGGAAGATACGTCGCCGCTTTCAATTACTTCGACGATGCTGTTGCCGCATTCAGCAGAGCTGGCGATCCCTCAGGACAAGCAGAGTGTCTGCTGCAACGCGCACGCGTGAGTGGCAACATCGGCCTGGTCGGCAAGGCAGAACAAGATGCAAGACAAGCCTTCGATATCTTCTCGCGGCAAGTCACTCAATTCTCCTGGGAATCAGGGCTGAAGGGCTCGCTCACGGAGAACCTCTATCGAGCCGGCTCCCTGCTCGCTCAGATGCAGATGCTGCTGGGCGATTCCGCAGGCGCTTTTCAGAGCGTGCAATCCTGCAAGGGAGTCCCGCTGCTGCAGTTGCTCGCACAATCACACTATCCCATTACCAATACCGCTGTGCGCGCCAAGCTCAACGAGTATCGAAGCACGAATGCATACTTGCAGGTCCTGCAGAGCGAGTTGCGCCGGCTGACAGACGACAGCGAAGCCGCGAAATCGAAGCTGCTAGAACGCATCGAAGCATACTCACGCAAGGCAGATTCCGCCTGGTCTTTCATCCATGAACGCAATCCGCAGCTTACGGAGATCCTTGAGGTCAAAGGCTTGACCCCCAGGGAAGTCCAGCGCAGAGTGCTGCGTCGTGGACAGGTGGCGCTGGAGTATCTGCTTACCGACCACAGCGTGATCATCTTCGCGCTTCCGAAAAGGGGGAAAGTGACCGCCAGCCAAATCGGACTCGCCGATATGGGAGACGCTACCACACTAAGTGAATGGATTCAGCGGCAGGTGGCGATGCTGCTTGACCCTCGGGAAGCGATGCAGAGGCAAGCTGGGCAGGCGCTCTATGGACTGCTCATTGCTCCCGTCGAGAAGGCGATTTCCCAAGGGAATCATCTCATCATTTGCCCCGATGATGCGCTCTATTCAGTTCCTTTTGATGCGCTGGTTGACCCCGAAGGACGTTTGCTGCTGGATACGCACTCGCTGAGCTACTCCACTAGTGCGACTATGCTTGCATACGAGAGCACAGGGAAAAGCAATCGGGATGCCTTAGTCGCCGGTATAACCTTCACTGACGAGCCGCCAGCGCAAGAAGGAGTCAACGGGAATGCAACCTCCGGTGAAACCATTAAGGGGGCGAGCGCTGCAGCAACTCTATTCTCACGAAGCAATCTCACTCCTCTTCCAGGCGTCCGTGCGGAAACGCTAGCGGTCGCTGAAGTCCTCGGCGTGAAACGCCAACTGGATGCGACCGTTACCGAATCTTGGCTAAGGGCGAGTCTGCCGGGCAACCGCGTTATCCACCTCGCCACCCATGGGCAGCTTTCCTCGATCGCGCTGTTGAATGGATTCTATACCTACATGAGCGCAAACCACAGAGACAGCCTAGAGCCCAAGGCGGAATCTGGGGAAGACGACGGATTCCTCTCGATGAGCGAAGTTATGGAAATCCCAATGACAGGAACCGAGCTTATCGTGCTATCCCGCACACCCCCGCCGCTTTATGCGCCTCCAGCATCATCGATTCACCGCGAGATGCGCACCCGCATCGCCGCTCATCAAGTGATAGCAAACCTGGCTCCGCGGGAGGGACTCGAACCCCCAATCCCGCCAGCGGCGGGATTAACGCCAGCCGCCGCCAGATTCACTCATCGTGTTTCCATCGCCCGATAAC
>MVCR01000072.1 GCA_002050035.1 Planctomycetales bacterium 4484_113
AGATTCCCGCGATATCAGTTTGCGGCTTGCGGTTTCATATGCTTGAGCCTGCTCGGGGCGATCGCGCTCACGATGGTCGTGATTTCTCCAGCGCCAGCGGCTGCTGCCGATCCCAGAGAGCCTTTCCGCATCGACTTCAACGATGGCAGCCTTATCAAGGACTTCGCCTGGTGGGACGACGACCAGCTCTGCCTCTACGCGGTGAAGACGACCAGCTCTGCCTCTACGCGGTGAATCCGAACGGTGCTATCGTCTGGCTGCACAACATCGGCTCTGGCGAGCGACGCAAGCTGGTGACGGCACGAGACCTTGCGCGCATCTTCGGTGCCGACGCCAACTGGAGCGAGCTGAGGCTCAGTCTTTCGCCTCATCGGCGTTATCTCAGTTTCTATGCTCCGCCCGCGGGGCCTCTGGCGCCGGCGCTCTTCAAGGTTCTCGATTTGGGAAAGGGGCGCGCCACACCGGTGAGCTTCACCAAGCTGCCCCCCGGCTTCATTCCTGGCGTCCACGCCTGGGACAACACGGGCAAGTACGTCTATGTCGCCGCCCGCGAGTATATGAGCCCTGAGAGCGACATCAGCCTGGGTCGCCTCAGCCTTGAAACCGGCACTTTTCTCGGGCTGACGCGCAAGTCAGACCTCGACCTCATTCAATCGCTGAACTACGATCCGGCGCACAATGCACTCATCATCGTGAGTCGGGGCTATAAGGGCGCATATCCACGTCAGGAGTTCCTGCTTTCATACAGCCTGACCACAAACGAGCTTGCCCAACTTGGAGGCGCATACCTCTTCCGCGGAATCCAGGTTACAGTAGGTGGAGAGATACTGGCAGCCACCCTCAATCCGCAGAAATCGGAAGGGGAGTTCTTTCCTGGCTTCCTTATGGTGGCGCCTGAAATGCATCCGCCGCAGACTCCGGAAGAGGGCAAGGCTGAAAGGCTGATATCGCAAATCATCCTCATAAGGCAGGATTCCGAGGGCAGGGGCAAGAAGGGCGAGGACTCTCCCGAGGTGCTCCTCACGGGGCAACTTCGGGGCTTCGATTTCAATCCCTATCTATCCCCCGACGGGAGGTTCATGGCCTTCCTGCGTCTGTTCTACCGTCTGCCTTATGCAGTGGAAGTCCATCCGCCGCCTAACGAGGCTTTCCTCTTCCTGCAGGAGCGCGACTCCGCTCAGGAGTTTATGGTTATGCAGGGCGCAGACCGTTTCCAGGTGAGTCCGGGAGAGCACTATCTGGCAGCACGCAGCTCAGACGGCACGCATCTGGAGCTTTTCGAGCTGCCGCGGTAGGAATCCTCCCTCCTACGAGCGAACGGACTCACCTACTCTTCCCATCACCGATGCTTTGGCTGCCACTCGGCGACGACGATCGATGAAGCGGTGGGAGTAGCGAAGTCCCGGTCGCAGTGTCCTGTCAGGGCTTTTCCTTCTCCAGCACGAACTTGCCTATCTCCATCTGCTCACGCAGCGGGATAGGGCGCTCGTTGTTGAAGCAGGCAAGGCAGAACTCCTCACGGGGTAGGCTGCTGCCGAATTTCCTCGACGCTGAGGTTTGCCGCAATCAGCTCATCGTAAGTGCCGAAATCAATGCCGTAGTAGCAGGGATACTTGATGGGCGGCGAGGAAACGCGGAAGTGAACCTCGCGCGCTCCAGCCTGCCGGAGCATCTTGACGATTTGCCGGCTGGTGGATCCCCGAACGATGGAATCATCAACGAGCACGACCCGCTTGCCGGCAATCACCTCGCGCAGCGGATTGAGCTTCATGCGCACACCGAGCTCGCGCTGCATCTGCAGCGGCTCGATAAAGGTGCGGCCTACATAGCGATTCTTGATCAGCGCCTCGTGATACGGACTGCCACTTTCCTCAGCGTAGCCAATTGCCGCGGGGACACCCGAGTCCGGCACCGGCACGACGATATCTGCCGCCACCCGTGCTTCTTGCGCCAGGGCGCGACCCATCTCAATACGCATGGAGTAAACTTCCTTCCCCCGCAGGATTGAATCGGGGCGGCAGAAATAGAAGTACTCGAACATGCACATTCGCCACTCGCCGGAGGCAAAACGAAATGAGGAAACTCCCTCGGCGTCAATCCGCACAATCTCTCCGGGCTGAACCTCCCGCAGGTACTGAGCGCCCACGATGGGGAAAGCTGCGGACTCCGAAGCCACAACGTATCCTTCCGGGAAGCGCCCCAGCGCGAGCGGTCGGATTGCCAGCGGATCGCGTATAGCATAGAGGGAGTCCGTGGTCAGAATCAGCAGCGAGTAGGCACCGCTGATCCTCCCGAGGACCTCAATCAGAGCATCCACGAAAGGCTTCTCCTGCCAGGCCTGCTGCAGCAGCAAGCCTATCATCTCCGTGTCGGTGCTGGCGCGCATCGACACACCAAACCGTGCAGCCTCGGCTGCCAGCTCGCTCGTGTTCACCAGGTTCCCGTTGTGCGCCAGTGCGAAAGAACGTGCCTCATTGCCCTGTGCTTCAAACAGAACCGGCTGGGCGTTCTTCAGCGTGGAGCTGCCGGTGGTGGAGTAGCGGTTGTGCCCGATGGCGGCGTGCCCTCTCAGCATGCGCAGGATGGACTCGTTGAACACCTGCTGCACCAGACCCATCTCCTTGTAGCAGATGATGTGTTTGTCCGTGGCTACCGCGATTCCGGAGCTTTCCTGCCCCCGATGCTGCAGAGCGAAGAGCGAGTAGTAGGTAATGCGCGACACGTCGCGCTCCGGCGCGAAGACACCGAATACGGCACAGGCTTCGCGTGCGTCAATCCCCATCAGCGACCCGGTTCATTATACACCTGCAACCGGAAAAAAAGCGCAAGCACACGAAGCCGGTATCGTCTCCAGGCGGCTCCGGCGGAGGGCGCTGGTTTGCTCCCCGATTTGCCTGAGTAGCGCTGCCTGAACTACAATCCACTGTGTGCAAGTACCGCAGCTTGACTTGACCCGTGCGCACCGCGGGCTGGAGGTGGAACTGCTCGCGGCTGCGGAGAAGGTGATTCTCAGCGGTCGGTACGCGCTCGGCGAAGAGGTCTCGGGCTTCGAGGCTGCAATAGCGGAGCTTTCCGGAGCGGCTGAAGCTGTCGCGGTTAACTCCGGAACCGACGCCCTGAACCTCGCCCTGATGGCTGCCGGCATCGGATCCGGCGCCGAGGTCGTTACCACACCGTTCACCTTCTTCGCCACGGTGGAGGCGATCCTAGCAGTCGGGGCGCGACCGGTTTTCGTGGACATTGACCCCGGCACCTTCAATGTAAACCCGCAACTCGTAGAGCGTGCGCTCACCGCGAGGACACGCGCGCTCCTGCCAGTGCACCTGTTCGGGCATCCCGCCGATATGCCGCGCCTCGAGGACGTGGCTGAAGCGGAAGGCGGACTTCTGCTAATAGAGGATTGTGCGCAGGCGGTGGGCGCGAGCCTGAACGGCGTTCCCGTCGGGAGCTTTGGCGACCTTGCTGCCTTCTCCTTCTACCCCACCAAGAACCTGGGCGCCCTCGGAGACGCCGGCGCCGTGGTCACCCGCTATCCGGACTACGCAGCGGCGGTACGAAGATTGCGCAACCACGGGCAGAGCGCACCGTACCATCACGACACCCGCGGGCTGAACTCCCGAATGGACGAGTTGCAGGCGGCGTTTCTCAATGTCAAGCTGCGTCGCCTCTCTGCGTGGAACCAGGAGCGCCGCAAGCTGGCAGCAACTTACGGCGAACTGCTTGCAGGAATTTCGGAAGTCGAAACGCCAACCGAGCTCGCCGGTTGCTACCATGTCTATCACCAGTATGCAGTCCGAGTGGGAGCTCGGGACGATGTGCTGGCAGAACTCAAGGAGGCGGGAATCGGGGCAACCGTTTACTACCCGGTGCCGCTTCACCTGATGAAGGTGTTGAGCTTCCTCGGGCACAAGCCGGGGGATTTCCCGGAAGCCGAACGGGCGGCACGAGAAGTCCTCTGCCTGCCCATCTATCCGGGGCTGACGGCGAAGGAGCAGGATTACGTCGCCGAGCACTTGAAGCGGGCAGTGAAACGACATCCTCAGAGCAAGGGGGAGGGGTAATTATGAGAATCAGCATAATCGGTGCCGGCAGTTTCGGCACCACGCTGGCGCAAGTCTGGGCGGAAAGCGGCCACGATGTGTCGGTTTTCGCCCGCGAGCCGGAAGTGGTGGCTTCCATCAACGAGGATCATCGCAACTGCCTCTTCTATCCGGAAGTCGAACTGCATCCCGCAATCAGCGCTTCGAGGGACATCGGCGAAGCTCTCACCGGGGCTGAAGTCGTCATTCTCGCGGTACCGGCGAAGTACCTTCGCGGCTTTATGGCGGGTCTCGCGGGAGCCTGGGCGAGCGCTCAACCGGCGGCAGGCATACCGCTCGTGAGCGTAATCAAAGGGTTTCTCTATGACCCCACGGAGCTTGTGAGCAATTTCGTCAACGCGCAGCTCGCCAAGAGCGGCGAATTCACCTGGGTGCAATTCTGCGGGCCTACTATCTCTTCAGAGGTGATTCAGGGGCAGCCCACGGCGGCGGTGGTTGCCTGTCAGGATACGGAAGTCGCCGAGAAGCTCCAGGCGGAGCTGTCCACTTCCTCGCTGCGCCTCTACACCAGCCGCGATGTTATCGGCGTGGAAGTCAACGGCGCGGTCAAGAACGTGCTCGCGCTTGCCTGCGGGATGGCGGCAGGGCTGGATCTGGGCGTGAACACCCGCTCAGTGCTGGTGACCCGCGGTCTGGTGGAAATGAAACGTCTTCTGCAGGTCTTCGGCGCGGAAGCTGAAACGGTGATGGGGCTTTCAGGTCTGGGCGACCTGGTAACCACCGGCTTCTCCGAAAATAGCCGTAACTTCGCCATGGGGAAGCTACTCACCACCGGCAAGACCCTTGAAGACATCGAAAGCTCCACGCGGCAGGTGGCGGAAGGCGTGCGCACAACCCGCGCCATAGTGGAGTACATCAACGAGGATTCACCTGACGTCGAGCTTCCGATAATCCGCGAGGTCTACGCCGTTATCTACGAAGGCAAGACACCGGCGGACGCCATCAAAGCCCTAATGGGAAGACCGCTCAAGGAAGAGAAATAGGCTCGCGGACTCACGGCGACCCGCCACTGTCGCCTTCCGGTAAGCCACCTTTACGCCGCCCCATCCCGCTGCCGGATGGGCGACTCTTGCCCTTCACCGCAAGCTCCGCCGCCAGTTTCTTCCTATAGGCAAGCAGCTTCTGGATTCGCTGCTTCATCTCATCCTTCCTGCCCTCAGCGTTCGCTTCGCTGGCACGCGCCAGGCTTTTCTGCAGTGCCCGCAGCTTCTCATTGACCGCCTCCAGGCGGAAGTGCCGAATCTTAGCAACGTAGCTGGCGAGGGAGAACTCACCGGCGCCGGCTGTAGCTCCACTTCCAGTCCCATCGAGCTGCGCCAACCTGGAGGCGGCGCCGGTAAGCTCCGAGGGAAAACTCGCATCCTGCGGGGATAGGCCTTTAACCACTAAGACATCGTAGAGCTCGCGAAACGTGCCTTCGGGGAAATCCTCGGGCGAAAGGTCGGAAGCTCGCACTTCCGCGATAGTCTCCGGAGCGTTGATGAGACGGGAGAAGAAGCGGGCGTAGAGTCCTTCCCGGGGATGGCTCAGCATCCGCGCAAGGCGGTCCTGGCTCGACGCAGCCTCGGGCACGCCCCGCTCGCGCCGCCCGCCCTTCATAATATCGCGCACTTGCTGCTCTGTTAGCGAGAGCACTTCTGCGAGATCACGAGCAAACGCGGAGGCGGTTACCGGATCATCAATGCGGCGGAAGATGGGGCCAAGCTCGGCGAAGAGCTTCTTGAGCTCGGCCGGCTCGGGGCTCTTCGTGCGCAGCCGCACGCCGGCAACCAGGCGCGGATAACTCACCGCCTTCTCGCGGAACTTCTCGAATCCTTCCTTGCCGCTTTGCATCGCCACGTCGGCAGGGTCGGTATCAGGCGGAAACAGCAGAATCTTCGGATAGTGCCCGCCGACCAGGATCTCCTCGCCCGCTCGCAGCGCCGCACTGATGCCCGCGGCATCACCGTCAAATGCCAGGAAGAAGCCCTCGGTGTAGCGGGAAAGTTCGCGGATGTGATCTGCCGTGAGCGCGGTTCCGCAGGTGGCGACGACGTTCACAATCCCCGCCTGCTGGAGGGCGATGACATCCATATACCCTTCAACGACATAGACGGCGTCGGCGCTGGTGATCGCCTTGCGGGCGAAGTTGAGTCCATAGAGCAGGCGGCTCTTTACATAGAGCGGCGTGTTGCGCGTGTTGAGATACTTCGGCTCTTCATCGGTAAGCGTGCGACCGGCGAAAGAGACAATCTCGCCGCGCCGATCGAACAGGGGAAACATAATCCGATTCCGAAAGACATCAATCGGCTCCGCCGCTCCGCCACGTCCCGCCATCGTCAGATGCAGCTCCTCCAGCATCGCTCGCTTCACATTCTTGCCCAGGAGGAACTGCGTCAAGCCATCAGCTTGCGTCGGGGTAACCCCCAGCCGGTATCGCTTGATGGTGGCTTCGGTGAGTCCTCGCTTTTTTAGGTAATCCAGAGCCTTGCCGCCGTGGGTGGTATTGAAAAGCTGACCCTGATAGAACTTCGCCGCCCCCTCCACCACCTTCAGCATATACTGACGCCGCGTGTAGGTCTGCTTCTCATCCCGCCTACGATACTTGGCGAGGTCTATCCCATACTTGCGCGCCAGCAGCTCCACCACCTCGCGCATCTCCAGGTTTTCCATGCGCTCGATGAACTGGAAGACATTTCCCCCTTCGCCGCAGCCGAAGCAGTGCCAGAGCCCGTTTTGCATATTGATGTGGAAGGACGGGGTCTTCTCCTGATGGAACGGGCAGAGGGCAAAGAAGCGATTCCCCTTCTTGTGCAGCCGCAGATACTCGCTGTAGAGCGCGTGGTAGTCGATGCGGCTTCTCAGTTCGTCGAATACGCTGTCCATCGCGGCGATACTCCGAAGGCTACAAGCCCGTCGCCATTTTAGCGCAGCAAGAAGGGGTTGTGGCACTGTCCGAAGCGCGCTCGGCGAATTCGTGAAGCGCAGTGTGCTATTCCCCCGTCACCGGACTCGCGCGTTCACGGCTGAGTCTCCGGTGATTCGCCGCCGGGAGGTGTCGGCGTTGCGCCTCCCTCCGTTCCAACTCCAGTCTTCGTCTTCTCCGTTCTACCGGCAGGTGCCAGTCACGCCTACGGCGTGGTGCGCTCTTCATTACGGATACACAAGCATCATTTCATCCGTATAGCGGAAGTACAACCCCGGATAGTAGCCGTTGTCAGCGCCCCACTGGGGACCCCGTGGTAAGCCTCGTTTCTCAGCACCGGCGCCAAAGAGAGGCACAATCAGCTCGAAGTGCTTCAGATCAGGTGAGGGCGTGTAACTCACGTTCTCTCCGTCGTATTCCGCAACGAACCATACGGCTTTGCCTGTTGCGGGTGCGATCCACGCTTCCTCGTTCACCGGGCCCAGGAAATCAATCAGCTCCTGCGGATTCGCTGGAAACCTGCCGTTTGCACTCTTGAAGTGAAGGGCCCCCCATCCAAGAACCTTCGCCAGGTCGAGCGACCATATGAGCTGTTCGTAGTCCGCGGCATCCCTGCTGTGGGCACGTCTATTGTCCCAGATGTAGTTAGACCAGCGCCCCTGCATAATATCCTCTTCCGTGTAATCCGGCTGTAGACCCTTCTCGCGGAATTCGCGCAACGAAGAGAGCATTAACCTCTTCCCACCTTCCATAAACTTGTCCCAAGCAGCAGTGCCGCGTCGATACAAAGTTACTTCCGCAGCGCGGGTGCTACCACCACTTTCACGCAACGTAGCGGCGATGGCAAGCTGATCTTCATCCATCTGCCACTTGTCTAGCTTTAACCGAGGCTGGACGAACAGATACGGCTTGACATCCTCGGGAGATTCCGGGAGTCGCCCCCGGACTTCCCCGTACCTTGAGGCGGCAACACAGTACATGGTGTGGTAGAACGGATCCATACTAACAGCCGATTCTCCGATTCCAGAGCCGCCGCCCTGAACCTGAGCAGCGCGGCTCCCCTCAGCCACTAAAAGGCTATGAGAGCTCGCGTGCCTGCCCGTGTTGGCGCAGCTCAAGATTAATAACGATATCGTTGCCACACCCAGGAGCGCAAGCAGAACCCAAAGGACTTGCTTTCCAGACATCTTCATCATTTATATTCCTCCTTGTTTCGGTCTCTCCATCCCGCACTCATCCTCGAAACAGCGATAGATTGCTCACAACTCATATTATACCACGATTCTTAGAGGTATAGGTACAAGCGCTGATGAATCCATTGAGGGATTCAACACGCGTCAGATTCCGCCATCTGCTTGTGCTGAAGGACTCCAGGCGAACAGCATAATGAACGTCAGGAAGACAGCAACTACAACAAGCCTTGTGTTCATCATCAAGTG
>MVCR01000073.1 GCA_002050035.1 Planctomycetales bacterium 4484_113
ACGCGAGAGAGATTCTGCTTCTCCTCACGGCGGGCAAGGAAGTTGGAGATGGCTTCGCTGTTGTAGTGATCATCGACAAAAGCAGTGCTGAACTTCCCGCGCACAAACGCCGGATGGCTCATCACATACTGATGGAACGGAATGGTCGTATTGATGCCGGTGATGATGAATTCCCCAAGTGCGCGCAGCATCTTGCGAATCGCCATGGGACGGTCTTCACCGAAGGATATCAGCTTCCCCACCAGCGAATCGTACTGCATCGGAATCGTGTACCCTTCGTAGGCGGCGGAGTCAAGCCGCACGCCATTGCCCATCGGCGGTATGTATCGGTTCAATGTCCCCAGTGACGGCAAGAAGTCGTGCAGGGGGTCTTCAGCATTGATGCGGCATTCAATGCTGTGCCCGCTTATCGAGATATCTTCCTGACGATAGGACAAAGGCCTTCCCTCAGCAATCCGAATCTGTTCTCGCACGAGGTCAGTGTTGGTCACCATCTCCGTAACCGGATGCTCCACCTGCAAACGCGTGTTCATCTCCATGAAGTAGAAGTTCTTCTGCTGGTCGATGAGGAACTCCACGGTGCCTGCATTCTCGTAGCCCGCCGCCGTCGCCACCCGGCAGGCGACCTCGCCCATCTCTCGCCGCAGCTCCGGCGTAAGCGCGGCACTTGGCGCTTCCTCCACCAGCTTCTGATATCGCCGCTGGATGGAGCATTCACGCTCGCCAAGGTGAACCGCGTTGCCCCGCGCATCGACCAGCACCTGAAACTCGATGTGCCGCGGCTCCTCCACGAACTTCTCCAGGAACACGCGGTCGGAACCGAAGGCTGTCATGCACTCGCTCTGCGCGCTGCGAAACGCGCGCTCGAACTCGGACTTGCGCCTCACGATGCGCATCCCCCGACCACCGCCGCCTGCCGCCGCCTTGATCATCACCGGCAGGCCAGCTTCAGCTAGGAAAGCGCGAGCTTCCGCCACATCGCTGAGCGGCTTCGCCGTACCCGGAATCACCGGCACCCCGGCGGATGCCGCCTTCTCCTTCGCCACCAGCTTGTCCCCCAGTGCGGTAATCGTATGAGCTGGCGGACCGATGAACTGAATCTTCTCGTCCGTTAGCGCCTGTGCGAAGTCGGCATTCTCAGCCAGGAAACCGTAGCCCGGATGAACCGCCTGCACGCGGTGTTTCTTCGCCAGGTCAACCAGCAAACCGATATTCAAATACGTCTCCTGCGGCGATTCGCCCGGCAGACGCTCCGCGAAGTTCGAGAGCACGATGTGCAAAGCGTTACGGTCGGCATCGGAGTACAAGCTCACCGTCTCGATTCCCATCTCACGACAGGTGCGAATGACGCGCACGGCGATTTCGCCACGGTTGGCGACCAGTATCCGTTTGATCCTACGACGCCTCATTATTGCGACTGCCCTTCGCCCAAGCGCTCGGGCAGCTCCTTCATTATAATCGCCGCAGCCGTGTAAGCATCCATTTCCGCTGCCATCACCTTCCCCGCGAGGTCATCAATCCGCTGGCGGAAATCAGGCGAAGCGAAACTCCGCCGCCGTATCTGACTTTCTACGATGAACCGGATCTCGCTTGTCACCTGGCGAAGCCGTCTCTGCTCGTACTGCTCGTGCTCGCGCAGGAAGTTCTGATGCTCAGCAAAAACCTCAAGTATGCGTTCCATCCCTTCGCCCTCCAGCGCCTTCGCCGCAAAGACCGGTGGCTTCCACCTCAGGCGATCCTCAATCATCCCGAGAAGTGATTCAATCTCTATCATCAGTCCCTCTGCGCCGGGACGGTCCGCCTTGTTCACCACATACATATCAGCAATTTCCATCACGCCAGCCTTCATCGTCTGTACGCCGTCGCCGCTTTCCGGACTCAGCAACAGAGCGACCGTGTCCGCGATGTCGGCAATGTCGAACCCGGTCTGCCCCATACCAACGGTTTCCACAAGGATGAAATCCGAGCCGAAGGACTCAAGAACGCGGACGACGCTCGCAGTGGCTACCGAAAGACCGCCGAGGGAACCCCGGCTGCCCATACTGCGGATGAAGACACCCTCGTCATTCTGCACTCCCTGCATGCGCACACGGTCTCCCAGAATGGCTCCACCGGAGAAAGGCGAAGTCGGATCGACCGCGACTACACCCACTCGCTGCCCGCGGGCTCGCAGCAACTTCACCAGACCATTGATGACAGTGCTCTTGCCGACACCCGGGCTGCCGGTAATCCCCAGTCGAGGTCGCTTGGTCCAGAATGGGCTCAGGGCAGGAATGAACTGCGGCGCAAACTCAGGGTCGTTTTCCAAAGCGCTGATAATACGCGCCACCGCGCGGCAATCGCGCTCCTTCACCCGCTGCGCGAGGCCGGCTATGTCAGCACGCAAACTCACGAGGTCGCAGCTCCCGCGTTAGCTTGCCGTCCCTCTATATCACCGGCGACGACGTCTCCCGCAGCGAGTTGCCGCTCGTACTCGCGGGGTCGGAACACATACACCTTCTGCGTCCCGATATCGGCCACAAACAGGTAGCCCTCCGGAGAAAGCGCCAGATGCCCGGGTTGAGTCATTTCCGGAAGCGTAATCGCGTAGCGAGGCTGGAAACGCGGAGACAGCACAAGCACGCCGTGCACCAGATCGGAGCGGTCGCTGACGAAGACCACGCCTTCGGGAGAAACCGCAATGTCCACCGGATCGGCAAAGATAGGTGGACGCCCCGGTTCGGCGGCGTTCACTATTCCTATCAGACGTCCGTCGTCGGAGTACACCTTGATGCGTCGGTTGTTCCGATCGACCGCCAGCACCTTATCTCGATAGACAGCGACCCCACGTATGTTGTTGAACTGCTGTTGCCCCGAGCCAGCATGTGTCCACTCCCGGAAAATCCGCGACTGCCTATCAACATCCTCCGCATCCCGCAGTTTCCCAATGAGATCCACCATATCGGTATGGTCATACTTGCCGGCGTAGAAGATGGTCTTCTCGGTAGGGATGTCGAGCAAGATCAGGCTGTTGCTCATGCTATCGTTGACCGCTATACGATGAGTCCTTTCATCAACGGAGAAGAAACTCGCCTGCACCGAGGGAATCTTCACCTCGCCCAGGAAGTTCCCGTTCAAATCGAAACGAATCACCCGTGGGTCTAGAATGGCTTGGTCGCGCCGCAATCGGGAGTACAAGGCGTTGAGCACGAATATCTCCCCGTCATAGAAGCCCACGTCGGCAGCGCGAAAGAAAACTCGCTCGCGCATCGCTTCCACCACGGCTTCAGGATATATTTCTTCTTCGGTCTCCGAAAGGCGGCTGTACAGCTCATCCAGAGGGGGAACCAGCCCTTCCAGCTTGATGCCGCTACCGATAGAGCGGATGAAGTTCCCCTCATAGTCGAAAAGCTGGATGCGAGCCAAGTCGGAATCCGCCACCGCCACGACCCCGTCAGCAGCCGCAATGCCACTGATAGCGAGGAAATGTCCCGGCTCCATCCCCGCTCCGCCAAAGGAGCGAATGAACTCACGGGGACCCACTCGCGGCTGCTTCTGTGCGGATGAAGAAGAGAGCTCCGGATTGACCGGGCACGAGCACAGCAGACCGGTAAGCAGCAGCAGTAACAAAGTTCCGAGTAGCTTACGCATCACTTCAGTCCAGTGGTATGATGTGTCCCATCTTCTTGCGTTTGGTCTCAAGATAGAACTCGTTCTCACGAGTGCGCATAACGTCAACCGGAATCGCCACGCGCTCGACGATAGAAATCCCATATGCTTCCAGCCCCACCAATTTCTTGGGGTTGTTCGTCATCACACGTATGCGGCGGGCGCCCAGATCTCGCAGAATTTGCGCACCCACACCATAATCGCGCTTGTCCGGTGGGAAGCCCAGCTCAAGGTTGGCTTCGACCGTATCCAGCCCCTGATCCTGCAAGTGATACGCCCGGATCTTGTTGCCGAGACCGATACCCCGCCCCTCCTGACTCAGGTACACAATGATGCCCGCGCCTTCCTGCACAATCCGCTCCATCGCGTACTTCAGTTGCAGCCCGCAATCGCAACGCAGGCTCCCGAAAACATCACCGGTCAAGCACTCGCTGTGCACCCGCACCAGAACTGCTGAGTGTGTGTCAATCTCACCATGAACCAGCGCCACATGCTGTTCATCCGTAATCGGCACGTGGAAGCCAATGATGCGGAAGTCCCCGTACCGCGTTGGCAGGTCAGCTTCATCCACCCGCACAACCAGACTCTCTCGTTTGAGGCGATAGCGCACAATATCGGCAACGTGAAGGAAGTGAAGGTTCCGCTCGCTCGCGAAAGCCTGGATATCTGGCAGGCGCGCCATCGACCCATCTTCGTTCATAATCTCGCAGATGACAGCGGCTGGCTTCAGACCTGCGAGCCGGCAGAGGTCAACGCTCCCCTCGGTCTGCCCCACCCGCTTGAGCACTCCCCCCGGCTCCGCGCGCAACGGGAACACATGCCCGGGACGCACCAGGTCATCCGGCGTACTCGCGGGGTCGACCAGCACCTGGACCGTGCGGGCACGATCCTGCGCGCTGATCCCCGTAGTCGTGCCCCTCGCTGCATCCACGCTCACAGTGAAAGCGGTTCCGTGCAGAGCTGTGTTCTCCGCACTCATCAAAGGCAGATTCAACTGCCGCAAGCGCTCTGGAGTGAGGGGCACGCAAACCAGCCCGCGAGCGTAGCGCGTCATGAAGTTGACGGTTTCCGCCGTGCATTTCTCCGCCGCCACGACCAGGTCGCCCTCATTCTCCCGGTCGGCATCATCCATCAGGATGACCATCCGTCCCTGGCGGAGTTCTTCGAGGGCTGTTTCTACGCGAGATTCGAAACCTGCATCCTCAATCATATCCCAGTCTCCCGAGAGCCTCGGAAGAAAGCTCTCCTTTCGCGGCGCGAACCTGCAGGCTATGATAAACACTCTTGATTATCAGGTCAACTTCGCAGTTCACTTCAGCCCCGGCTTTCAGCTCACCGAGATTAGTGCGGGCAAGCGTCTCTGGAATCAGGTTCACACTGAAGCCAGCATCCACCACCGATCGGACGGTCAGGCTGACGCCATTCAGCCCAATACTCGCGCCGCTGAACACAAACGGCTTCAGCTCCTCGGGAAGCTCACATACAAGAGTCGCGTCCTGCTCCGCCCGCGCCCGCGGAAACGACAGTACTGCCAGCGAAGCATCCACATGTCCCTGCAGGAGATGCCCGCCAATAGGATCTCCCATTCTCAGTGGAAGCTCCAGATTGACTCGCGCGCCCGATTTAAGCCGACCAAGATTGCTCACGGCAAGGGTTTCCCCCAGTAGACTGGCAGCGAAGCCCTGCGAGTCAAGTTCCTCGCAGGTGAGGCAGACGCCATTTACCGCAACCGAGCCGCCAGCCTGCAATTGATCAAGTACCTGCTCGCAGTCGATGAACAGACGTGCGCCAGGCGCCCTCTTCCGCAAGTACCGCACACGTCCCAACTCTTGGATAATCCCCGAAAACACGCAGCTAGCAGTATATCATCGGCAGCAAGCCCGCGTGATATTCAGAAGACTCTCACGTCGGTCTGGTTAGGCGAATCACCGCCGAAGGAATTAAGCCATGGATACGCCGAGTTCACCCGATGACGAGGGACGCGCCAGGTGTTCAGAGCACTGCCCGCTCACGGGAAAAAGAGCGAAGGAACAGAAGAAAAATAACAGCCCCGCTTCACCGGGTGGACCTCTACCGGTGGATGGTACAGAATGAATCCGAAGACTCGTTCCACACCTTCCTCCTGGGGCGAAGGAGCAGTGGGTTTCACCCGGCTCATAGCGGCTCTTTCTTCCCCGGCACCCGAAGGTGCCTTTCCGAAAGGGCCACGGTGAGCCCTTTGCTACCGTCTCTCTTGAGTTCCCGGAGGATCCCGGTGTGAAACGGTTTCTTCGGAGTTTCGCCGACAGTAAGTTGGAGCCTCGCCGAAGCGGGGAACCCTCTTATTGCCGGGAGGGACTCCTGGCGAAACGCTGATTCCTTCGTTTCAAGGTACCGCCCTCCACGGGGCTGCTGGTATACCATCTTCTTTCTATCAGCTACCCAGAGAGGTGTCAAGGGGTTGGCGCATTAAATCCCATCCTCAAGTTATGCACACAGATATACACATCTCCACTTGTCTCAACTTAGTGAGACAACCACCGCATCGGCGAGCATTACGGGCGACTACACCCACCAAGCAATCAATCCCCGCCCTTCAACTCCCATCTCCTTGCGTATCGTGTCCGCCTGAGAACTGTACTTCTTTGCCAGATCGTAGCGACCCCGATTCGACCAGAAGAACGCGATGTTGCTTAGGACCCCCGCCCGTCCCCAACGGTCGCCGGTCTCTTCGGCAATGGCGAGCGCACGTTCGAGCAGCTCCAGTCCATTGCGGAACTGGGAGCTGTGCCCGTGGGCGAGCCCCGCATTGCAGAGCGCGGCTGCGATTACCCGCTTATCACCCGCCCGACGAGCGATCTTCAGCGCCTCGTCGAAGACCGGCAGCGAGCGCTGGAAGCGCTGCAGCTCCCAGTAGAGCAGCCCCAGATTGTTCAGCGCCTGCGATATGCGGACTGCATCGTCCTGCTCGCGTGCAAGGTGCAAAGCGGCGTGGAGATGCTCCTCCGCATCGATGTATCGATGTCGCTCGCGCAGAATCACGCCCAGCATGCGTTCGGCATCGGAGAGCTGCGGTGCCAGGCGATGCGCCATTGCCAGCGCCCGCACTTCGCCGCAAAGCTGCTCCGCATCCTGATGCCTCCGAAGAGCAATAAG
>MVCR01000016.1 GCA_002050035.1 Planctomycetales bacterium 4484_113
CGCCGAACCTCGTCCACTCGCGTATAGCCGCGTATCTTGCCGAACGGATCGAACTCGCAGTAGCGCTCGCGAAACACCAGAGGATTCGCCGGAAGCACATCGGGATTCAGCAGGCGCACGATGTTGTAGAGCTCGTCAAGCTCATTCTCCAGCGGCGTTCCCGAAAGCGCAAACATAAAGCGATGCGGGAGCTTCTTAATCGCGTCGTAGGTCTTGGTGCGGTAATTCTTGATGCGCTGGGCTTCGTCAAGGATGATGAGGTCCCACGGCAGATCGGAGAGCTGGTTGACGTCGCGCCACGTAAGCTCGTAGTTGAGAATGGTGAATAGCGGTGCGTCAGTACGCCTCAGCGATTCGTAGATGAACTCGCGCTCTTTGGCGTCGCCACTGACAACCTGCACATTCTCCTTCGTGAAGCGGCGAATCTCCTTCTCCCACTGCAGCTTCAGCGATGCCGGACAGACCACGAGAGCCCGGCTCAGACCTGCGTACTGCTTCAGCGCCAGTGCCGCAGCTATCGCCTGCAAAGTCTTGCCGAGCCCCATATCGTCGGCGAGCAGCGCTCGGTGCGTGAGGAAGAGAAAAGCCACGCCCCGCTGTTGAAAGCGATAGAGGCGTGCGCTCAGAGGAATCCGCAGTTCCTTGCGGCGAAGTGCGTCACTCAGGCTAAGCGCGCCATCGCCATCGCCTCGGACCAGCATCTCTTCGCGCAGATGATGCAAGCCGCTTATCTCCTGCGCCGCCTTGGTGACTCGCACCTGCGCCCCCAGCTCCCGCGCTCGCCTGGCGAACTCCTGCAATTTGGTCGGCTCTTCAAGCAGATGGAACTTGTCTACGTAGCTGGAGACGAGCTCGGAGACAGGCTCTCGGCGTATTCCACAACTCCGCCCAGCGCTTTCACTCGCTCCTCGACGAAGAACGCATCGAGCGGATGGAGCAGGGAGGAGTCCGCTTCCACCTGTTCGGCAAGGAAGTTCTTGATGCGGCGAATGAGGTCGCTGCCACGCGGTCGTGCAAGCACCTTGACCTTCACACCGCTCGCGAGCTTCGCCTCCAGCACCACGGTGCGGCGCAAGATCTCCTCACGGTAGAACTTCCTCGCGGCCTCAAAGCCTGCGAGGTCGAGCCCAGCCATAATGCTTTCCCGCTCGAAATCGGGAAAGCGCCGCAGGTCCATGAAATTGCCCCATCGGTTAAAGTAGCGCTCGACAAGGAAGCGTCGGGGGCGATTCAGGCGCTTGATGGGACCGGAGACGCGCAGCGTATGCTTACGGGGATTCACCGTCAGCGTGAGGCGGGAAGCCGAGTAGGGCATGACCTAGTCCTTGTGCAAGTCCCGGAGATGGGCTGATTCGTTGAGCGAGATGCAGGTGAGCTTTCCCTCTTCCACCTGAATCACCGAGAAACCACCGTTGTCGGTGCGAATCGGTTGGCGGCCAAGCGGCTCCAGTCCCAGCACCACCAGCAGGAAGAAGTAGAGTGCTCCTGCATGGGTGACGGCGACAACGGTTTCATTCGGATGCTCAGCCTCCATCCGGGAGCAGTAATTCAGCATCCGGTGGCGGACGCGCAGGCGCGGCTCTCCTCCCGGCGGGCAGAACCACCAGCCTTCATTATCCCGGCGCTGTTCAATGTCTGGGTCTGCCGCTGCGACCTCTTTCCACCTCTTGCCTTCCCACTCGCCCAAACCTTGCTCCCGCAGCAGGGAGGATTCGTCGGTTGGTACGTTGAGCTCGCTCGCCACCAGTTGGGCTGACTCGTGGGCTCGCACAGCGGGGGAATGGTACACCTTGACCGGATAGTAAGGGGATAGCGCACGGGCCGCTCGCCGAATCTGCTCGCGCCCCAGCTCCGAAAGTGGTACTGGCGAATCCCCTTGCATCAGTCCCCGCTCGTTCAACTCGGTTGCGCCGTGACGAAGGAAGATGATCAGCGTTGCCATAAGCTAGGGCTTTGTCTGAATGTATTCAAGGATACGCTTGACGAACTCCCCGACTATGGGCACCGCTTCCCATCGGCTGAGGAAGACGACGAACAAGCCTGCAACCAGCGTCGCGCCCAAAAAGACCCCGAATCCTGCCGCGATACCCCGACCGATGGCCGGGAGGATGCCCAGAGCATGGATGTATATGCCGATGCGACGGGAGAGCTCCGTCTGGCTCTCGATGAGGGCTTCCAGGCGGCGGCTCAGTCGCTCGAGGTACTTGGCTTCCTCCAGCACAATCTGACGCAGCGATTCCGGATTGCCCGCGAGGAGCTTCCCGTTCTCCCACCGATCGGCAGCGGAGTCCTTGTCGGAGCTGTTAGCGTTGCCGCTCTCGTCCAGCGGAAGGCCGCCGGCGCGATTCATTGGCTCAGGGTTAGTACCCACGACATCCGCTATTTTAGCAGGTTACGGTCTTCGGCGGGAAGCACGACGCCGGATTCGCCGTGTGTGCGGGATGTCAGTCAAGCGTCTGGACATCGAGCACAACCAAGTCCTTCGCGAAATCATTTCCGCCGTTCAGTGCGGTCACGAACCACGAGATGCCGTATGCGTCGACCGAATGCCGGATAGGCTGGGAAGAGCCGAATGTTGATGCCACCTGAAGGTCGTTCCAGTCGCCAACGGAATTGAGGAAGCTGAGCAGGAGCGTGTGGTTTCCAGTGGAGGTGTTGTAGTAGGTGGCTGCCGGACCCCATTCGGTGCCGGCCTGACTTGTCGTCAGGGACGCGCTGGCGTCCGCCGCGATGTCTTCCACCACGTAGCTTCCAGCGCCGGTGTCCCAATGAATCCACTTCAGGGCGCCGGTTCCGGAGACATCCGCGCAGATGATGGAAGCGTGCTCATCCTCGTCGAGCATAAGGCTGAGTCCGGTATCCAGTCCGGCAGTGCCCGGAAGCAGCGTCGTGGAATCATCGGCGTAATCCTTAAGCACAATCCCGTTGGATTCCACACTGTAGTAGGCGACAACCGCTGAATCGCTGTTGTGGTGCGCGGCGACATCGTATTCCGAAACGGGCGCTTCCCTGGTCACAGCCCACGCATCCGAGGATTGGTAACCGTTATCGGAGCGGAAGAGCACGAGCTCATTGTCGGCGGTCGAGAAATGAACAATGTATGCGACTTCGTCCGAAGAGCCGATGGCGATGCGCGGCGTGTACGTATTCGTGAGACCGACGTAGGCGACGATAATTGGTGTGGAGAAGCCATTGATATCGCCACGGCTGAAGAAGAGGCAGCGGTCCTCATGGCTCCCCATCATATCGCTCCACTGGTAGTACCGCAGGTAGCAGGCGTTGAAACGGTCCTGACCGTCGAGCGCCATGGTCGCTCTGCCCAGGATATCTTGGTCGGTGCTGTCGATGGAGATGAAATCCCACTGGTTGACCTGGTTGAAAGGCGGGCCCGGCGGCGGCGTCTCGCCGCCGACAAACTTGCCGAAGTAGAGCACCTTGGTCCCCGTGGTGGTGTCGCGATCGGTGAATATCACTCGCGGTCTTCCATCGGAACCCACCACTACTGAGCGGTTCGTGAGATCATAACCGGGTTCGGCGAAGTTGTCTCCCAGACCCACGTTGGAATTCGAGCCTCCTTCCACGTGAATAAACACATGCGCATCGCGGTAAGTACCGTCGTAGAAGGAAAGCGCGTAGTCGTCGGTTTTCGTGTTGTATGCCATATCCCAGCGACCGGAAGCGTCGAGCACGTGGGAATTACCGGCGGGCAGATTGCTCACGTGCCAGCCCTGCATATCTCGATAGGCGTAGTAGAAGTTGCTGCCGCTTCGATGGCCGAATATGCGCGGCAGGAAGCCGGCGTTCATCTTCAGACGCGAGCCGGCTCCAATCGAGCTGGTATCGCTGAGCACGGTTTCCACTGACCAACCTTCCATGTTCGCCGCGCAATACACTGCATTGCTCGTGACCCACATCACGATGGGAAAACTGCCCACGTCCTCGAACTCGATGTCGGTCTCTTTGACTTCTGAGAACGGGCGGTCATCCACGAGATCCGAGGAGAACGATTCAAGATCCACCGAGTAACCGAAGACAACGTAGTAGCTGTCGCCTTGCGACTCATAACTGGCAAAGGAGAAGCCGATCATGCCGCCGCCCACAGCTGAAGGTGTCTTGGGAGGAGCGAAGGTTCCCGCGGGGTAGCTGAGCGTGTCTATTGCGAGGTGATAGCCTAGATCGCCAGTGAAGGCAGTGACGACAGCCCAGGTTGTGGCTCCGGGCAGCCAGTAGCCGAGCTGGACGTTGCCCGTGGTGGCGTTGCGCCAGGCGATGTAAATCTCGGTGCGGGTATCAGGATCCTCGGAGAGGGCGATGTCCACGTAGTCACCCGGGGATTCACCGCTCGCGGAATAGACCGTCTGGAGACTCCAGCTTGACCCATCGAAGTAACCGTAACGAACCTCCTTGTCCTCGGAGAACTGGCTGGGCTGCCGCTGATATGCGATATGGATGTTGTCCGACGAGTCGATCGCCATTGCCACATACGAGTACTTCGCACCGTACTGCGATTCAATAGCCTCGTAGCTGAAGTTGTTCCCGCTCTCCTGATGCGCCATGAACAGGGAGCAGCGTTCACTGTTGGCTGTATTGTCGGTGAACAGCACGTGCAGCTTGCCAGTGGAATCGTAAGCGACGGCAGAGTAGCGGCCTAGGTCAAAGCCCGCGGCGACTCCGTTCGGGGGCACGGTAGGGCCAGGTATATTTGCCGTGTAGCGGTACTTGTTGCTGGGAACATCCTGCGCCGCGTGGAGAATGAGCTGCACTTCGCCCGTCCGAGTAACCGCTCCCGGAAGGACAAGCTGGATCTCGTCGTCGCTGTAGCTCGTGAAGTCGTTGGCGGTAAGGGTGACACCGTTGAAGTGCAACTCGGCGATGCTCGGGTCCTGCCCGAAGTTGTGACCCGTAACGGCTATTTCGGTCGCACCCGGTTCACCGTAAAGCGGACTCACCTTGTCTATCTGCGGCTGCGGAGGAAGACCAATGATATCAATCCATGCGCTGTTAGTATCCTCCATCCGTGTAAGTAGTTTCACCCGCAGTTGCACTTCGTAAAGACCTGGCTCAATCCCCGTGGGAACCGTCGCCGATACATGCGTGCTGCTCCAGTCAGTTATGGTCGCGTAGGGAACACCGTTCAGGAGCAGGCGGTTCTCAATCTGGTGCGAGCCCAGATTGCTGCCGTCGATGCTCAAGCTCTCACCCGAAGTTACCGGATCGGGAGTAACGCTGGTGATGTAGGGAGAGGTGCAGTTGAAATCATCCGCCGTGTCCACAGACGAGCCGCCCACGACGAGAGTGATGGGTCCGAAAGTTGTCCCACGCGGGACTTTCACCAATATTCTCCGGTCTGTCCAGTCGGCGGGATCGATCGTAGCTTCGACTTTGCCCGGCTGGAGAGTTGATGGCGCCTTGTCATCGACGACGCCGGAGAAGTAGATATGGTCCGTGAGCGGGTTATAGGTTCCGAAGTGACTTCCATCAATGCGCACTTCGCAGCCCACCGGTCCCGCGTGAGGGGTAAAGCCGCTCATATCAAAGCGACCGATGGTGATGCTGCGCTGGGCGGAGAAGGGGCTTTCGTCCCCCTCGTAGTCCACCGCCGTGATCCGGTAGTAGTATGTGGCGTCCACGACGGGAGTGAATAGGTCATCGAAGCTCATCAGCGGTGTTTCGGGTGGTCCCTGAGGAATGAGATTACCGTTGTTGATTCGCTTCTGCGGATCCCGCGTGCTGAGCGGCTGGGTATCCCGGTAGATGTAGTAGCCCTGAACCGACGTCTCTGCCGAGCGATCCCAGCTGACTCTGACACCCATAGGTGCGCCCGCGGCATCCTTCAGCGCGCTCAGCCACATCTGGCTGTCGGGCGTTTGTGCTGGCGGGGCGCCTTCAGGTGTGGTCGCTGGTTCGGCAAGGGGTGCGGCGCGGTGCCGTGCTCCACAAGCGTTCACAAGCAACAAGACAAGCAATGCCATTGCCGCTAGAAGAACTGCAGTTATGCTTTGCCTTTTCATAAGCGCGTCTCCTGATTTCAGTTCCTAGAGCTGCTGAAGCCCACCGATGTTCGGCGGTGAGGGGATGACCTTGAACGCAAAGGCGTTGGAGAAGTAACCTCCACGCAAGACCCGAATCTCTCCATCCCCGCCGCCTGTGGGCACCGCGGCCAGGATCTGCGTGTCACTCCAGACTATGGTTACCATCGGTGTGGTGCCAAGAAAAGCCATAGAATCAGCCCCGGGTTCACCGAAACCAACTCCCACGATGCTTACGCTGGTTCCTGGCGACCCCTCAACGGGATCTATGCTGATTATCACCGGTGGTGGCGATGACGGGAAAACGCCCACATCAAAGAAGTATCCATTGCTGGCGAGATCCTGATGGTAAACCACGATGTCGCCATCCTCGGCGAAGCTCGGTATCACCGCCTGGATCTGTGTGTCCGCCCAGGACAGGACTTCAAGGTCCAGATTGTTGAGCATCACCCGATCCGTCGGAAGCTGGGCATCTCCGAAGTTAGCGCCAAGAATCGCAACCTGAGTGCCCGGGGGGCCTTTCTGCGGGGAGATCAGTCCAATGACGGGCGGCTGCGGCTCGGAACCGGGCTCTATCACATTGAAGTGGTGCCGGTTGCTCTCATAGATCCCACGGGCAACGTAGACATCACCGTCCTCGGCGCCTTCAGGGACTATCACGCGAATGATGGTGTCACCCCATTCGAGAATCTCGGCATCCAGAGAGGGGGTGAAAACGACTCGGTCGACATCCTCGTGGTAGATGCCGAAGTCCTGACCGTAGATGCTCACGGCATCGCCCGCGGCAGCCTGAGTTGGATGTATTGAGTAGATGTAAGGCACCGGCGGCGGCAGCGCCACCAGCGCAATCGGAGTCGACCGTTTCGTAAATACCTCTCCACCGAATTGTTCCGTCAGCTCAAGCTGCGCGGAATACGTGCCGGTGTCGCCATAGGTGTGGCTCACGGGGGTAGGGGCGGTTGGATTGACCGCCGCCGAGTTGCCGTCGCCGAAATGGAGCGTTGCCGAAGCTTGCGGGTCAGCGCCCTGAATCGTTATCGTGAACGTCACTTCAAGCGGGACACTACCGAAAGTGGGCGCAGCATCCAGCTTCACTGATCGCAGGTCAATCACCCGCTCAGCGTCGGCTGAGTCGTCTACCGCGTCAGTGACCGTCAGATGGACCTGGTAAAGGCCGTAGTCGGGGTAAAGATGCTCGGGCTGCGGGTCAGCCGAGGTGTCGCCATCGCCGAAGCTCCACTCATAGGTGAAAGGCGGGACGCCGCCGGTGATGGAAGGGAAGAAGCCGCATCGCAGCGGCTCGCCCGGATCGATGGGAAACGCATCTATGCCGACGGACGAGAGTTCGGTGTACTCGGTGGTGGCAACGATGGGTGTGAACGAGCCTGTGGCGGAGCGTCCGTAGGCGTCGTTGGCTTCCACCGAGACGTGATATTCCCCAGCTTCAAGATAGGTGTGCGCGGTGGTTTCGCCGCTGGCGCTCTCGCTCCCATCGCCGAAGTCCCAGGTGAAAGTGTAGGGCGGACTGCCGCCGGCTGGAACTGCGCGGAAATGGGCGGTCAGAGGAATCGCTCCCTCGATGATGTCCGTGTATCCGAACACAATGAACTGATCGGACGGACGCGGAATCAGTGTGTTCTCGGCAACAATGAAGAACCCGAAGGTCGGGGTATCGAAGGTCACGCTTCCGTCAGCCTGCACAGGGCTCTCGTCGATGGCTGTGCCGTGGCGCGAACTGCCCACCCAGAAGAGGAATAGCCTGGTGCCCGCCGGCAGGTCTATCTCCGGCTCGATGCGCACCCGAGCGGGGGTGGTAAACCGTGTTGCCAGCGGCTCCAGCACGAAGCCCTCAATAAATGCGAACTCATCCGGCAGGTCGCTGGGAGCTCGCTCCTGGCTCAGTGCTTGTTCTTGGGTGAGGCGTGCAACTGACACATCGGCTGCGCTAATCGGCGAGTCAGGAGGGAGCACCACGCTGATTGGGATCGGCGGCAACATCACCCCCTGATAGGGCGGCGCCAGCACCTTGTGGGCCCCGCAACCCGCGAGCACTGCAGTTAGGGACACGATGATTCCAAAGAACAGATACTTTTTCATGAGTTCCCCACAGATCATAGCAACTTTGTTCCGAGCGGCGGCGGCGGACACGGCCATCCTGCAGCAGTGCCGCGTCCCATCCACTTGCCCGCGACATAATTATACCCTAGAACTTACTGCTGCGCGAAATCCTACACTGCTGATTCCTAGACCGGTCGGAAGAAGCTGAGATACCAGACAAGGAGTCGGTCGCCGATGAACAGTGTAAGAGCAGCTCCGATGGCGAGATAGGGGCCGAAAGGGATGGCGATGCGAGCCTTCAGCTTGCGCTGGGACATCAAGTAGAGCGCGAAGCTGATGGCAAAGACTCCGCCCACGGCGAAGGATAGAAACGCCGCTACTACGAGGAGCTGCCATCCGAAGAAAGCTCCCAGCCCCACCGCCAGCTTGACATCGCCCAAGCCGAACCCGCCTAGGAGGAGGGCAAATGCCAGGAAGAACAGCGAGAGCACGAACATACCAATGAGTGATGAGACCCATCCCGGACTGATGGGTGGTCTTAGAGCAAACACCGCCATCCACCCCAGCACGAACAGAGCGACACTCAGTTCGTCTGGAATGATCTGATGCTCCAGGTCAATGATGAGCACCAGCGCCAGAATGCTGATGAAGATGATGGCGAAGGCGATGTGAAGCGGACTCACACCTGCCGCGGGCACATTCGCCAGTCCGACCGCCTTCACCAGTGGCGGCACGCCAGCGAAGATGATGCCCGTCATCAGCTCGACCAGGGGGTAGCGTAGAGAAATGGCGGCACCGCAATGGCGGCAGCGTCCCCGCAGGATGAGCCATGATAGAAGCGGGATGTTGTCATACCAGGCGATGGGATGGCGGCAGGAGGGGCAGAAACTCCCAGGCTTCACGATGGATAGTTCTCGGGGCAGACGATAGATGAGCACGTTGAAGAAGCTGCCGAAAACCAGCCCGAGGACAAAGAGGAATACCGTGATCAGAATGGGTGGCACGCAGGGATTATAGCGCAATTCCCTGTAGCGCAGTGTGCACCGCGCCAGGGCGTGCGGGTGGGGACAGATGGAATTGTAATAGACGGAGAGCCAGTGCTCTGTACTGGAAGCCTGACCCGCTTTCAGCGATTCCCAATCAGGAAGAGGCGGTAGCGTGTCGGCGCAAGTTTGCGAGCGCTAGCCTTCCTTCTTAACCGTGGTGAGGCACACCGCAAGATCACGCTCCGCGATGGTGTAGTCGGCCCCGGGATTCAAACGGGGGAAGTAACCGCCCTTGCGCCCAATCCCTCCCAGCTTTGCCTTCTTGAACTTGCTCTCGATGAAGCGGTCAATAACCGTGTAGTCGTCGGAGAGCACTTCACTCAGGGTGATTCCCGGCTCGAAACCGATGACTCCCAGCAGGATGTCACCATTCTCACTGAACCAATACTGCATCAACTCCCCGAAGCTCTTGCCGACAAAGGAGCGAGGGATCGGTCGTACCCAGACTTCATGAGCGCCTCCCGGGCCGAGGATTTCCTGCACCATGCGGTTGAGACCCGGCGCAAGTGAACTCGCCAGCAAGAAGAACCCATCCTGGTCGCCGGCTACGATGACGTCGTCGGCTCGCGCACGTTTGAGGTGCGCGCGGGTGGATTCGTTAAACACCTGCGCTGAGACAATGATGTCAGGATTCAAGCTCTTCAACGCGAGGGTGGTCAGGATGGCGCGTTCATCGCTCTTGTCCGGGGCGTGCAGGCTGTAGTCGGCGAGGATGATTGCCGCCCGGGCGGTTCGCGCCGCTGCCCGATCGAGCACTACCTCGTGGGTGTGGTCGCCGCTTACCCACTTGATCTCCAGCCGCGGGTAGGTGGCGATGATGTCGGTGGTCTCCTCTTCCGGCAGTGAATTCACCAGCACGGTGGGTAACTCCTTGTCCTCCAGTGCGGAGAGCTGGGACAGGTGCTGGAGGATGCTGTGGGCGTTGAGGTTCCAGCCACAGACGATGAGATGATTGCGCAGATTTATCTTTTCCAAACCCATTCCCTCCTTCAGCTTCCTCGCCACCAGGATGGAAGCAATCGTCGCGGATATGAACGATACGAATACCACATTTACCGCGACCATAAGCATAATGATGACGCGCCCGGCGGTGGTACTGGGGGTGTAATCTCCGTAGCCAACCGTGGTCATACTGATGAAAACGAAATAGACGGCGTCCCACAGGTTCCGGAACCGGGCAGGGTCCGCGGCATGCTCAAAGATGAACGCCAGACTACTGCCGGCTAGGAGGATGAGCAGATAGACGCTAATGATACGGGCGAACTGCTCGCGAGCGAAGAGGAGGAAGAAGCCCCGCAGTTCATCCCACATAGCAGCCGTTCGACTCATAACCTTGCTGAGATATTACCATCCACGGCGAAGGAGTGGTGGAATTGGCGTCAAGCTGGCGGGCGCGTGCCCAGATATGTGGCTGCAAGGGCGAACAGAGTCGAGAGACCCCACAGCCAGAGCACAGCATTGCGATGCGCCTGCCCGCGGACCAGCTCTTGCGTCAGCGCGTCAAGAGCGCGACCGTTCCTGTGAGCCTGCATCCGCGCACGCCGGCTAAAAACCAGCAGCAGCCGATGATGGATGTGCTTCATATCGGCGCGAGCTGGCGATTGCCCGCGGAGAAGCCGACGCACGATGGCGAGTGTGGTGTCGGCGATGGGGATGCTCAACACCAGGATTGGCAAGACGAAAGCGATGATAGCCGTCTGCTTGAAAAAACCGAGGATGGAGAGCGTGGCGAGATAGTATCCCAGCAGCAGCGCCCCTCCGTCGCCTAGGAAGATGCGCGCAGGAAAGAAATTATAAGGCAGGAATCCCAGCAGCGCCGCCACAATGACCAGTGCGATGAGAGCAAAGAAGTAGTCGGTGCGCGACATCGAGATAACGAGTATCGCCAGCAAAGCAATCGTGGAAATGCCTGCGGCGAGCCCGTCCAGTCCGTCGATGAAGTTGATAGCGTTGACAATACCGACGATCCAGATAACGGTAATCGTGAGCGACAGCGCCAGCGGGAGCGCCACCGTACCGAAGAGAGTGTCAATACGTACGCCCCACACGGCGACTCCGAGGGCGAATACAATCTGCAGAGGGAGCTTCACCCCGGCGGGAAGACCGCGCACATCGTCAGCGAGACCCAGGGCGAAAAACAGCACCGCGCCGAGGAGAAAGGCAATCAGTTGCTGGAGGTTCAGGCTGATGCCTTCTAGACTTGTGGCTATGAACAGGATGCCGAGAAAGCTGCCAACGAAGATGGCGAGACCACCCAGCCGCGGGCGTTCACCACGGTGAACCTTGCGGGCTCCCGGCAAATCGAAGAGGCGAAAACGATAGCAGGCGGCGAGAACGACTGGAGTCAGCAGCAGGGATATGAGGAATACACCCACACCGCCGAGAATGATGATTCGTGTCATGCTGCTACCGGAAGCAGAGCCACGCCCGCTCCCCGGATGGCTGCATTCTAGCACAGCCGAGGCTGGCGACTGCGCCCTGCTCTGCCGGTAGATACGGTGCTATTGAACGCAGGTGTAACGCCGTCAGTGGTAACACCGGTGCTGTCGGCAGAAGATGAATCTTGGACTGGTGAGGAAGTTGCCGCTGAGACTGAGGGGGCTGACGGATCTTCTCCAAAGCAGCCGGGGTTCAAGGGTGAAGTTGCGCAAGCGACGATGAAAGCGCCGGCGAAACTAAGGATGAGGATGACCAGAAAGCGCCGGAGCAGCAGGGCTTGGCGACTCGAAAGCCAGAGACAGACGATGTGACCATCAGAGGTTTGTCAAGGCTCCCTCCCACCGGCGGTCTTGTCGGCGGTCTTGTCCTGCCAGTATCCCTGCATTCACTTGCTATGGGATGTACTTGATGAGTAGCACGTCGGCGTAATCTCCACCTTCATCCTCGACTCCTTCCCGCTCCGTCACGGTGCCCTCGGGTATGGCTTCCTCACCAATGGCAGGACCGGTCAGGCCGCTTGGAGTGCTCACGGAACCACCGGGGGAGGATGAACCACCGGTTACACTGCGAGCGCTGCCAAAAGCATTGGGTGCAAGACCGCCGATGTACACGTTTCCATCGTCGGCAATGACAAGAGCATAAGCTTCATCATCATCGCCTCCGCCCCACGTCTGGCTGAAAACGAGCTCGCCAGTGGAATCGTACTTGAGAAGCAACACGTCGTGGTTGCCGGCGCCGAAGCTCGAGGTATATCCTGCGACGTAGATATTCTCCAGAGAATCTGTAAGGAGAGCATAGGCGGTTTCATCCTCGACCCCGCCCCAGGTCCTCTGCCAGAGCGGGTCGCCGCTGGAATCAAACTTCAGAAGCAGCACATCGGAAGCGCCAGCGCCAAAGCTCTTCGTATATCCCGTCAGATAGATGTTCCCTGAAGAATCTGCGAGAACCGCGTAACCCGTCTCTTCAAGGCTGTGCGTTCCCCATGACCTATCGAAGAGAAGCTCGCCATCGGAATTCAACTTGAGCAAGAAGACGTTCTGGTAATCATTGAAGCTCGATGTCGAGCCGGTGACATAGATATTTCCCAAGTCGTCCACGAAAACGGCGCGAGCTTCCTCCGGTTCCATGCCGCCCCATATTTCCTCCCAGAGGAGACTTCCCAGAGCATCGTACTTCAGGACGAGCACGTTGTTGCGTCCCCAGTCGGGATTATCGGTATAACCTGCCACATAGACATTTCCCAGTGAATCTACAGCGAGCGCATAGGCTCTGTCATCGTTCTCGCCACCCCATGTCTTCTGCCAGAGCATGTTCCCGTTAGGGCCGAACTTGAGCAGAAAAACGTCCGAACGCCCGGCGCCGAAACTCCTCGTATATCCAGCGACGTAGATGTCCTGGGAAGAATCGACCGCTACAGCTTGGGCAGAGTCGATATCGTCGCCACCCCAGGTCTCGCTGAAAGCGAGCTCTCCCTGAGCGTTGTACTTGAGCAGAAGCACGTCCGCTGATGGCTCAAAGCTGCTTGAACGTCCTGCGACATAAAGATTTTGCGAGGAATCCACGCAAACGCCATAGGCCTTATCGTCATCCTCGGCGCCCCAGGTGTGCGCCCAGCCTTCAACAGTTACTTGCACGGAATCGCTATCAGTTGCGCCATCGTCATCCGTCACGCGAACGACCGCGTCGAAACTCCCAAAGCGACCGTAGGTGTGGGCATTCACCGGCTCGGTAGTCGTATCATCGTAGGTGGAATCGCCGTCAAAATCCCATTCGTACTGCACAATGGTGCCGTCGGGGTCGTAGGAAGCACCGGCATCAAAGCTGACCTCAAGCGGTATTGCACCTTCGGTCGGGGTTGCTGAAAGTTGCGCGACTGGTTGCCGGTTGACCTCGATGGTTACGCTGTCGGTGCTCTGAGCCCCGTCGTCATCGGTGACCTGCAGTGCCGCCTGATAACTCCCGTAAGCCTCATAAGTGTGGTCAACCGTCGAGTCGCCCTCGGAATCGTACTCATATACTCCATCGGCATCGAAGTCCCATTCGTAGCTCACAATCTCACCGTCCTCATCTGAAGAATCGCTGGCGTCGAAGTTGACCGTAAGGGGCGCTGGCCCTTCCATCGGCTCGGCAGCCAGGACAGCCACCGGCGGCTGGTTTGCCCGGATGGTGACGTAGGCGGTGTCCCAGGCGCCTTCGTCGTCGGTTACCCGGACGGTGGCGTTGTAGTCGCCGCCGGATTCATAGAGGTGAGAGTTCGTTGGCTCGGGTGTCGTGTCATCATAGGTGGCATCGCCGTCAAAGTTCCACTTGAACTCAACAATCGAGCCGTCGCGGTCGTAGGAAGCTGAAGCATCGAAGTGAACGAGAAGTGGGACATCTCCCGCCGTCTTGTCGGCAACCAGGTCACCCACCGGCGGCTGATTGGGCATCTCAACGATATTGGACAGTTCGCCGAACTCCCGCGCACTGTCGAAGGGCGCGACCGCGATGTAGCCGAAGGCGCTTTCCGGAAGCTGCACATTGAATCGCTTCCGCCCCTCGCCAGACGCTAGAGAGAAGTTAGCCGTTTCGACCTCGGAAGTCTCAGCGAGACTGGCGGGATGAGTGGAAGCGCCGCGTATGGAGTAGCCTGCGCATTCAGTCAGGAAGTTCGCTGCCAGCGGTGTGATATCCATTATGTTGATGACGGTGTCTGCGTTTCCATCTATCCATTCGTTGGTCTCACCGGCTGTTTCGTTGAAGTGCACCGCCAGCGGGGTGATGTCCATGATATTGACGATGCCGTCCTGGTTGTAGTCGCCGCAGTTGCGATAGCTCCAGGTGAGAGTGTAGGTGCCGTCGCCGTTGTTGATGAGCTCGAGGTCCTCCACGCGGTTGGCTTCGCCGGTGGGGGGAGTGGAGACGAGCTTCCCTTGTTTTCCCTGGAGCACGGGCGTCTCGCCCGTGCCGACAGGCGGGAGTCCTGTCGTCCAGGTGTTTCTGAGGGCTTCGCGCAGCGCCTCCTTGAGCTGCGAAAAGAGGACATCGTCCACGCCTGTGGGAGTTTCCAGGGCATCAAGCTCCGCGAGCGCCTCATCGAGGGCAACCTCGCGGGGCTGATCGTTCCTCTCGATCGGGACTGCTCCTTGAATAGTGACGGGCAAGCCCGCGCCGGCGGGTGAAACGGCCGTCATCCAATCTGGCGACTGACCGCTGAGGACTGATGCCTGCTTCCCGCCTCCGCAGGAAAGCAGCAAAAGAAGAGCCGCTGCGGTACCCACTGTTCTCAGTATCCTCATAACGACCCCCGTGCCACTGCTTCGGTGCTCAAGATGGAAAGCCCGAAACCTCTCCTTATATGAGTTTACCACGGATTCGTGAAGGCCGTGGAGCGTGCGAGCAGCATCTAGTCGGAGAGTTGTCCAGGCTAATCGTGCCCATCAGGTGGAGAAGTGATTTACGGTTGGGTCCTTTTCTAGAGCTTCCAGAGAGAAGCTTCATGCCAGTGACCCTGCTATGAGGATGACGTATCGCTTGCGGGTGAAGTGCTTGCGGATCGCGGTGTTGACCTCCTCCAGCGAGAGCGCGTCAATCACCGCGGGGAACTCCTCGATGAGTCCATAGTCCAGCCGGTAAAAAGCGACATCGGTAAGCGCACCGGCTAGAGCCAGCGGTGTATGCAGGCGCACCGGATGGTTGCCGGTGAGAAAGGCTTTTCCTCGCGCAAGCTCCTCCTGGCTCACCCCATCCTGGGCGAAGCGCTCCCATTCGGCGAGCAAAAGCTCTTCCGCCGCATCCACCTGTCCCGGAGCCACCTGCGCCACCAGATTCCACGGTCCTGCGCCCAGACCGGCGTTCATAAAGCTATAGGCGCCGTAGGTGAGTCCTTCCTGCACTCGCAGCCGCTCATTCAGACGCGACATAAAGTCGCCGCCGAAGATGTAGTTGGCGAGCAGCGCAGCGTAGTAATCCGATGAGGTGCGACTCAGTCCCGGACGCATCGCCACGAGAGTCGCGTTGCTCTTGTGAGGCATCGGGAGCTCCACTCGCCTGCCGGAGAGCGCTCGCGCCTCTTGCGCGGTTGCGATGAATCGCTCAAGCGGAGTGGCCTTGCCCTGCCAGTCGCCAAGAAGTTCTTCCACCTGCTGGCGCACCTGTTCCGGCCTCACGTCGCCGACCACTGCGAGAATCGTGTTGCCGGGACGGAAAGCTAACCCGTGAGTGGCAAAGAGGTCGTCGGTGGTGATGCTTGCCAACGATTCGTGGGTTCCGGAGGTGCGTCCCGCATACGCACTGACTTCGCCGTAGAGCAAATCGCGACCGGTGTAGTAGGCGCGGTCGAAAGTCTCATCCTCCGAGCGCAAAATGCTCTGGTCAATCGCCTTGCGCACCAGCTCCACCTGCTCAGGCGGAAAGGACGGATAGCGAAGCACTTCCGCCAGTAACGAGAGCAACTTCTCCGTATCCTCGGTCAGGCAGCGTGCGGCGAGGCTCACGTTCTCGCGACCACTGCGGAAGGTGAGCATCATTCCCCGGTCTTCCAGCTCGCGGGCGATTTCCTGCCAGGAGTGCTTGTGGGTGCCGCGAAGCAGCAGATTCGTCACCATAACCGAAGCCCCGCGCTTGCCCTCGGCATCGAGCAGGCTTCCGCCGGAGACACTGCCGCTGAGTGAAACCGTGGGGTTCTCATGGCTTTCTCGCACCAGTAGTTGGAAGCCATTCTCCAGGTGAAACAGGCTCAAACCCGAGGGAAGCGCTGATTCCGATTGCTGTGGAGACTTCGCAAGCATCGGGGTGTTTATATCATAGAGGGCATTCGACCGGCAGGTAGCTGGCGTTATGCACTCAGGGAGCGAATCCGTCGGCACGTGGGCGAGCGGTTGTCAGTGGTTGGTAGTTGGCGAAGGCGCGGGCTGGATCCATCCGCAGGCTGGTAAAACCGCTCCCCATAGAGAGAGAAGAGGGGTGATTTCTCGCCCGTTCGGGGTATAATCTCCTCCGATGAAGGTGAGCCGGAAAAAACGCATTCTCACGGGCGACCGGCCGACGGGCAAGCTGCACCTGGGGCACTACGTCGGCAGCCTGATTAACCGCGTGAAGTTGCAGCACGACTACGACACCTTCCTGCTCATCGCCGATGTGCAGGCGCTGACCACGCACTGGGAGCAGCCGGAGCTCATTCGGGAGTCGGTAATGGATGTGGCGATGGATAACCTCGCGGTGGGGGTGGACCCGGAAGTCGCCACGCTCTGCGTGCAGTCGATGATTCCGGAAATAGCCGAGCTCACCGTCTTCTACGGGCTCTTCACGCATATGAACAAGCTCCGCCACAACCCGACGACGAAAGCGGAGGCGCTGCAGTACGGGATGATCCACGAAAACGGCGATTTGATGACCGGCTTCGACCAGCTCACCTACGGCTTCTTCGGCTATCCGCTGTCGCAGGCGGCGGACATCACTTTCGTGCGGGCGCATCTGGTGCCGGTGGGCGAGGACCAGAAGCCGCACATTGAGCTTACGCGCGATATCGTGAAGAAATTCAACGAGCTTTACGGTCGGGGCAAGGAAATCATCCCGATGCCGGAGGCGCTGGTGAGCGATGTGCCGCGACTGACCGCGCTCGACGGCGGCACCAAGATGAGCAAGAGCCTGGGAAACGTCATCAACATCAGCGACAGTTATGATGAGATTCGGAGCACAGTGTGGAAGGCGGTGACCGATCCGCAGAAGATTCGCAAGAACGATGCGGGGCATCCCGATATCTGCAATGTGTTCAAGTACCACAAGATATTCAACACCGAGGAGGATGTGGCGACAATCGAGCAGGACTGCCGAAGCGGTGCGCTCGGGTGCGTAGAGTGCAAGGGACGGCTGACGGACGTACTGCACGGGATGCTGGCGCCATTCCGCGAACGCCGGAAAGGTTACGAGGCGCATCCGGAGCGCGTGGAGGAGATCCTCCGCGAGGGCACCAAGAAGGCACGCCGTATCGGGCAGGAGACGGTGGCAATGGTGAAAGAAGCGCTGAAGGTGGATTATTTCGCGGTGTAAGCACCCCGCAAGGGGTGCTGTTTTTTTTAGAGCCAGGGATGCCGG
>MVCR01000074.1 GCA_002050035.1 Planctomycetales bacterium 4484_113
CGCGCGCCCCCGCAACTGAGGAGCCTGCAACCACGAACGGCTGCACGAACTCGTCGGTTTCTCCCCGTTCGTACCGTTGCATCAAGCTGGCGAGAGGGTCACGACTTACTTCATCCGCCTGCCCCTGCACAATCGCCCGATAGCCGCGTTCGGTACGCTCCCACCTCTGGTCTCGATCCATCGGGTAGTAGCGACCGGAAACGCTGGCGAGCTCGGCGGTGCCAGAGTACGACGCCAGTCGAGGAAGCAGTTGCCCGATGAAACCACGCCCCGCTGTAGGACTGGTATCACGCCCGTCCAGCATGGCATGCACGGCGAGCTGTCGCACTCCCATTTTCTCGGCGGCATCTATTAGCGCCATCAGGTGACCGATGTGACTATGCACACCGCCGTCCGAGAGCAGCCCCATGAGATGCAGTCGGCTGCCCGCTGCCTCAGTTTCATGAAGGAAGGATGACAGTGCCGGATGCGTGAAGAAACTGCCCTCCTCGATCATCCGATGGATTCTCGCAAGCGGCTGCAGTACTTTTCGCCCGGCACCGATATTCAGATGCCCCACTTCGGAGTTACCCATCTGCTCATCGCTCAGCCCCACCCATTCACCGTGAGAGTGCAGCAGTGTCCAGGGAAAAGCTCGCATGAGGTAATCCCAGGTGGGTGTGTGAGCAAGCGCGACCGCATTCCCGTTCCGGCTTCTGCGGTAACCCCAGCCGTCGAGGATGAGCAGAACTCCTGGTTTCATAGTCATCGCAGCCATTCTACCAAAGACCCTGTTGCCTTGTGCTTGAACTTTCGAGCGGTTCACTGCATTGACGCGCTGGCGAGGTCGCCCTTACAATATCGACAAGTGGATGAAGCAGGCTCAGTCGTGGGGGATGCCCCATACATTGCGCTGATAGCCGCGGTGAGCCTCATCGCGTTGAACGCGTTCTTTGCGGCGGTAGAAATCGCGTACGTTTCCGCACGCCGCAGTCGCCTCCAAGAGCTGGCGGACAGACAGGACCGGCGCGCCCGCCTTGCGCTGGCGCTGCTCGATGACCTATCGGGACTCCTTGCGGCGGTTCAGATTGCAGTTACTCTTATCGGTGTCCTAGCTGGTGCTACCGTAGTCACAGCCGTCGGCACTAGCTTAGGACACCTTCTCCACTCGCTTGGCTGGTCCTCCGTGAGTGCTTACGGTCTTGGTTTGGCCATCGGCACCGTAGCCTTCTCGCTCCTGGTGATTCTCCTCGGTGAGCTTGCCCCCAAGCGGATTGCCTACCAGCGGGCGGAAGGGATCGCACTGGCAGTTGCACCGGTGATGCGAGGGTTGATCTGGTTCATCTACCCCGTAATTTGGCTGCTCGCCAGATGCACCAACGGGATTAGCCGTCTTCTCGGAGTTCGTACTACCGATACCCGACGCTACACGCAGGCGGAGCTGGCACTGGTCGTTGACTTGACGGAGGATCTCACCCGTGACGAGCGGGAGCTGACTCGACGCGTACTCGCGTTCACAGAGACCGAAGTGCGCGAGACCATGGTGCCGCGAACCGACTGGGTCGCCGTAGGCGCAGAAGCAACACTGAACGAGTTCATCGAGGTTGCGCTTAGGAGCGGCTTCAGCCGTCTGCCCATCCACGGAGCAAATGTCGACGAGGTCGTCGGAGTGTTCCACGTCAAGGAGGCGAGTCGGCTTGCGCGGGACGGTCACGGTAATGAGCCGATTGCACGACATGTGAAGCCCGCCCTTGCCGTTCCAGAGTCAGTTTCCGGACTGAACGCACTCACCCAGATGCGTGAAGCCAGGCAGCAGATGGCGATCGTGATAGATGAATTCGGGCAGGTGGTTGGGCTGGTAACGGTGGAAGACCTGCTGGAGGAGCTTGTGGGCGAGGTCTTTGATGAGTCTGATCGTCAGCCGCGCAAGTGGCGGCGGGCTGACGACGGCTCCTACCTTGTGGATGCCGGCATCGGGTTGAAGGAACTTTCCGGAGTACTGGGAGTCAGGCTGCCACTATCCGAAGACTACGAAACGCTCGGCGGGCTCATCCTCGAGCGCCTCGGCAGGATTCCGGCAGAAGGAGAGCAACTTGAAATCAATGGGGTGTCGCTTCGTGTGCTTCGCGTGGAGCGCCAGCGCATCCGCAAAGTCCGCATTGAGAAATCAGTGTAGCGGCAGCAGCGAAGGCTCAGCCACTGCCGTTCAAGTATATCCCGTACTTCTCGATGTAGATGGCCACGGCAGTAGGAGTCAGATAGCGAATAGGGCGGCCGCGACGCAGCCGATCACGGATGTCGCTGCTGCTTATCTCCAGTGCCGGGATGGTAAGGAAGTAGACTTTCAGCCCCAGAGAGTGCATTCGCGCAATGAACTGCTCATAGTCCGGAATGTGCGTCGGGCGGCTCACGGCGATGACTTCACAGTACTTGTGGAACTCCTCAATGCCTCTCCACTCGGGCATCGTCAGAACCGCGTCGGTGCCCGTGATGAAGTAGAGTTGCGCCTGCTCCCCGAACTCGTCGTGGAAATGCTTCACCGTTTCCAGTGCATACGAATCCATCTTGCGGTCGAGCTCGAAGCGGCTCACAAAGAAACGCGGGTTGGTGGAAGTCGCAAGCTCCACCATTGCGAAGCGATGAAACCCGCTCGCCATCTCATGCTCCCATTCCTCGGTCGTCTTGAAGGGGTTGCGATATGCAGGCACGAAGATGATGCGATCGAGGTGGAATCTGCTGAGAGCTTCCTGAGCGGCAAAAAGGTGGCCATGGTGGATGGGATTGAAGGAACCGCCCATAATCCCAACGCGTGGCACGCGCTCGTCCATCAAGCATATTGTAGCAGGTAAACGTCGGAGCAATGTATCCGTGATACACTTCTAGCTGATGAAGGCTCTCGCGACGAGAATTCGGCAACTGACCGAGGAGATGGTGCGGATTGATTCATCCACCTCCTACGGGCAGCGCGAGCTCGCCGACTTGCTGACCAGGATTCTCCGCCAAACCGACTGCATTCAGAAGCAGCCTGCTAATCTTCACCGGATTCAGGCCGGTCTGCCAGGCAACCCCTACTCACTACTGGCGCTGTATCGCCCGCCTAGAGCTATTCCAGAGACCATTGTTCTCTGCGGCCATATTGACACTGTAGGTGTTGATGAGTTTGCGCCGACCCCTGAGATGGCTTTCGACCCGTTATCGGCTCAGGACTGGCTCTCCAACCGCTATTCCTCGGATGAAGAGCTGCTGGCAGACATCAGAAGCGGCGACTTTATGTTCGGACGCGGCAGTCTGGACATGAAGGGCGGTGTAGCGCTGCTAATTGCCCTCTTCGAGCGGCTGACCGCCAACGGTCGGTTCCCGTGGAATCTCGCGCTGCTGCTGACCTTCGATGAGGAAGGCGCTTCCACTGGCATGCGCGTGGCGGTGCCGCATCTCAAACAGTTGCAGCAGGAGCGAGGACTCGATTTCAAGCTGCTCATCAATTGCGACTATACCTCTCCCCTCGTCGCGGCCGACCGCAACTCCTACATCTTCACCGGAACCATCGGGAAGTTGCTTATCGGCATTTCGGTATTCGGGATGTCAACGCACGCCGGTGCTCCCTTCGAGGGCGTCAATGCGTCGGCACTCGCCGGAGCTATCGTTTCACACCTCGAAGGCAACCACAAGCTCACGCAGCATGTCAAAGGCGAATTCACCCCGCCGCCGACAGTGCTCACGCTGGACGGACGCCAGCTCAGCTACTCGGTGATGACCCCGTCTCAGGCTCATGCCTATGTGAACCTTTTCTTCGTGCACTCCAATTTCGCATCCTACTTCCGCGAAGTCGTGAACGAGGTCCGGCGAGCCTCTCGGCTTCATCTCACGGCGCTGCGCCGCCGCTACCGCCGATTTATCGCCAAGACCGATATGAAAGCAACCCAACACCTTCTGAAGCCGGAAGTCATCCCCTATAGTGAGCTTGCCAGGCGAGCGTCTCCCCGCGTCAGTGGGGACCGAGCCATTGTGCAAACGGCAGAGAGAGTCAACCGAGATGACGCGGAGACCGAATTGCCTGCCGGTGATGAGGCGCCTAAGCCCCCACAGAGCAAGATGGATATCCGTCAGCAGGCGTTTGCCGGAGTTACCAGGGCGATGATGATGACCGGATGGTCCCGCCCCACTGTGATTGTCAGCGTACTCCCTCCGTTCTATCCCGCCTACGCGATGGCAGTCGATTCGCAGGTCGCGCAACTGTTTTCGCTTGTCCGTACTTTCGCCCGCGAGTGGAAAGGAGCTTTCTCCCTGCGTCAGCGACAGTTCTACCCCTACATCAGCGATATGAGCTTCGTACGCATGCCGCGCAGCAGCAAGCTGCGACCTCTCCTCGGAGAGATGCCGCTGCTCGACCCATCAGAGCTTCCGCCAGTAGCCAGTCAGGTATCGATTCCTGTGGTCAACCTAGGTCCTTGGGGAAAGGGTGCGCATACGGTGCAGGAACGGGTGCACCTAGGCTTCCTCACTGAAGAGCTGCCGCGCATGTACCTGGCGCTGCTGAGCCGCCTCACCGGCAGCAAGGTCACCATTTAGAGCGTAATGAGCGACCCAGAGCCAGAGAAGTTCCTCAACCGCTGCCCTAACTGCGGTCGCACCGTGCTGGTGCAAGCAGGGGTATGCCCCTCCTGCGGCTTCCCATTCATCTGCGAACTCGAGAAGCCGCCGCCTCCTGAGCCGTGGAACTTGCGCGGCTTCCTCGCCCGCCTCACCCTCTTTGTGGGGCTCCTCGCATTCTCACTCTATTTCACGCTCACCGGCTACACCTTCGGCGAAGGCTATACCGCCCGCACGATCAACCAACTGGTCGAGCAAGGGATTGAAGCCGCACCGATTCCTGTTCTGGGTCCCTCCGACTTCAGCCATCGCGTGGATCTGGCGCTCAATCTCCTCCGAAGCCGCGCTCCTAGGTTCTACCAGCGCGTGACCGGCAATCTCACAAGCGTAACTTACCTTCCCGAGGGCACGCTGAGGCGCCATGGACGTAACATCTACTTGACCGGCGTCGCAGCGTATGTTGATCCGGCATCAGGTGCCACGCGGGTGCGCATTCCCGGCGCATACCTTAGCGGGACAAATGTCCTCTTCGACCGGGACATCTTCTACCTCGCAGGCGTCCTCGTCCACGAAGCCCGGCACCGTGAACTCTTCAAGAGCGGACTCTCGGTAGGCGGAATCGCTGAGGAATACGAGTGCGAAAGCACCGCCTACGATGCTCTGGTTCAGATGGGAGCCCCCCGTGCGCTCATCTATTCGCTCGCCCAGTTCCTGCAGAACCCTTACCACAAGCGCTACAAGGCGTGGAAGCGGTATTACGAGCAGTATCATCGGTGATATAAGCAACAGTGTATTGGAGCCTGGCTTCATTGGTGGTCTGATTACCGCAGCAAGACGAGAGCCTGACTGCAGCCTTGTCACGCAGGTCCTGCCAACGAAACCGAGAAAAGTCGTCAGTCAATGGAGACGTGCCCCTTACATTCGCGCTACGTTCGCGGCACGTGATAGACGTTCGTGTTGAAGAAGAAGTCGTGGATAGCCCGACTTTCAGAATCCAGGAAAATCGTCATAGCAGCTAGGATCAGGTAGAGACCCATAGTGAACTGCACCGCCAGCCACATCAGAAGTGCCCGAAGAATCGCCACCCACAGGCCGACCTCACGTCCGTCACGGTACAGCAGCTTGATTCCCAGCACTGCTTTGCCGGGCGTCTGTCCCCCATAACCGGAGAAGATGCCGAAGTAACCGACAACAAGGATGAAGAAGAATATCGCCAGACAAGTCATCGACACGCCGAGCTGAGATTCCTGAGATGCGATGCCGAGAATACCCTGACCGCTGGAGAGCACGCGTGCCTGATAGTCCGCCACCGTCGCCTCCAACCCCGTGAGCGCAACCAGGAGGTTAAGCAGAATCATGATGACTATGAAGTCGATGACCAGCGCCATGCTCCGCCGACCCAAACTTGCCGGCACTACCCTCACCCCCGTCGGCGTACCTGAAGCTGATGGGACAAAGGAGTAGCGCACGCTTTCTTCGGACGGCGGCTCCGCTGGTTCTTCAGCAGGCTGGTGCGCCTCCCCTGACGGCTCCCGGAGAGTCGGCTCTGCGGCTGCCTCAGGAGGCGCAGTCAATCGGCGTTCAGGCTCCTGCGAAGGCGTCTTCCGCCCGACCGGTTCCTGACCGCCGCCCGTAGGCGTCCGCTCATCCGGCTCCGCTCGGGATGGCACCTCACCCCACGGGCTCGCCAGCTCTGACGGTTCTCGCGCCTTGAAACGCTGCCCGCAACGAGCGCAGGACTCAGCGTCCGGCTCGTTGAGGAAGCCGCACGCGGGGCACTTGAGCTTCGCGCTCGCCTCGTCCTTGCCCGCACCCGTGCCGGCGCTCTCCGCCGGGTTGCCGGCTGATTCCGAGGGCAATTGATGCTCGCTTTCTCGCATCGTCCTGATTCCTCTATCTAGATTACCACTTCTTTGTGCCGTGCGGCGTTGCATTCGATGTTAATCGCCACCGGGAAGGAGGCGATATGGCACGGATGCACTTCCACCTTCACCGCCACCGCTGTCTGCGTGCCGCCAAGCCCGCCAGGACCGACACCGGTCTTATTCACCAGTTCCAGCAG
>MVCR01000075.1 GCA_002050035.1 Planctomycetales bacterium 4484_113
CAAGGTCGAGCAAACAATCGCCGAGAGCACGCGGGTGCGCTTCCACATCGCCAATAATCCGGAGTTTTTGCAGGAAGGGACGGCGGTAAGAAACCTGCGCCATCCAGATAGAATCGTCATCGGCACCGCGAGCGCTTTCGCACGCGATAAGCTGGTGCAGCTTTATCGCGGGGTTGTAGGCGACAAGGTACCCATTCTCACAATGGACATCGCGAGCAGCGAGCTCGTCAAGTACGCGAGTAACGCTATGCTAGCGATGCGGATAAGTTTCGCCAACGAGATTGCGAATCTGTGCGAGAAGGTAGGAGCGAACTACCACGATGTGGAGCGCGGCGTGGGCGCGGACAAGCGAATCGGCGCGAGTTTCCTGCGAGCAGGGGTGGGCTTTGGCGGGAGCTGTTTTCCCAAAGATGTGCGGGCGCTCACCGAGCTCGGGAGGGAGCAAGAGCTACCGCTTCAGCTCGCCGAAGCAACGCTGAAGGTCAACGAGCTGCAACCGCAACGCTTCCTCGCACTGGTGCAAGCGCATTTGCCTGACGGCATCAGTGGCAAGACCATCGCCGTCTGGGGACTCACCTTCAAGCCGGACACCGATGATATGCGCAACGCGCCCAGTATTCCCATCATTCGGGGGCTCGTACGGGCGGGAGCACGCGTGCAGGCATATGACCCCCAAGGAATGGAAGAGGCAAAGCAGGCGCTTGACGATGTCGAGATTGCATACGTTGACGACGCCTACCGCGCACTCGATGGTGCCAATGCGCTTGTCCTCATCACCGAATGGGGAGAGTTCCGCGAGCCCGACTTTGCACGCATTGCCGCTGCGCTTGCGGACAAAGTCGTATTTGACGGTCGCAACCTCTGGAAGCGTCAGGATGTCGAAGCTGCCGGACTCACCTACTTCGGCGTGGGGACGTAGCCTTCCATATGGAGGCTTGCCGCTCGGCAGGTGAGCACTTTGCGCACCGCGCAGTTGGGGCTAGAATTGAAGCGATGGATTCTCCGCCGAGCCTTGACGGAGTTCGCGTTCTATTGGTCGCGAGCTACTTCCCGCCGGAGCTGGGACCGGCGCCTGCGAGGATGGGCGCCTTGAGCCGCGGGCTTGTGCAACTGGGCGCGGATGTGGAAGTCCTCACCTGCAACCCGCGCTACCCGCACGGACACAAGTTCAGCCCGTCGTTGGGCAAGGAAGAGGGCATCTCAACCGAGCGCGTTGCGTTGCGCTACTTTCCAGTTCCGGTGTCGAATGGCAAGGTGCTGCCGAGAATGATCGAGCAAATGCGCTTCTACACTCGCGGGCTGGCGCGAGGTCGCAAGCTCCCCCCTCTGGACATCGTCATCGGGAGCAGCCCGTTCTTTACCGCCGCTTGCCTCGCGTGGCGACTATCCAGGCACTGGGGCTGCCCATTCATCTACGATGTGCGGGATCTCTACCCGGAGAGTCTGCGTCTGGCTCGCATTGCGGTGCCGGCTTTGCTCTATCGTTATCTCTGCGGGTGGGCGCACCGACTTTACGAGGGTTCATCCTTCGTCGTTGTCAATCAGCCGAGCTTGCACGCGAGTCTCAGCAAGCGGCTGCCGCCTCGCAAGCTGAGAATGGCGATGAATCCGGTGGAGCTATCGGAGGGCGATGCGTATCGCGATAGTAGACTGTCGGAATCCCTCACCGTGGGCTACGCTGGTCTCTGGGGACGTGGATACGACTTCCCCGCGCTGCTTTCGGTGATTGAGCAGGCGGATGCTTCCGAGTTCAACTTCCGTCTCATCGGCAGTGGTTACTGGGAAAATGGAGTTCGCGAGTTCGCGCAGCAAGACCGCACCAATCTCTCGGTGCATTACGGATGGATGCGGCACGAGCAGTTGCTCGCCGAGTATGCATCGTGGGACATTGCCCTCCTGCCGGTCAAGCCCAACTGGTGCGCCAGTATGTGGCCGGCGAAGATTCCAGAGCTTGTTGCGCACGGAATTGTGACTATCGTCCCTTCGGAGCTTCCGCTTCCGCCGTCGCTTGTAGATTCTCCATTCATCCTGCGAGCACCGGAAGCCACCGCTCAAGGGTATCTACAGGCTCTCAATGAAGCCAGCCGCCATGCCCGTACGCTCACTCAACAGGATTATTACGAGGCAAGGGAGATGATTCGCCGCGAGTTCGCCCCGGCACGGCTTGCGCAGGCTTATGCGGAGGTCATTCGGCAGGCGTTGCCAACGAAGGCAAAGTACCGGCCTGAACCTGCGACTCCGGACTAGCCCTGCCCCGCCCGCGCAGCAATCCAGGACCGTAGATAAGGAAAACGAAGAACAAGAATAACCCGAGAACATAGGTCAGCTTGACAAGATTCATATTCGAGTGGTGATGCAGGATGAGCACGTAGAAGGGAATGCTACCTATTAGTAAGGCGGTGCCGATGACACCACGGGAAACCAGAGCTTCAAAGCTGACGAAGACGAACATGATGAGCAGATGAATAAGGAAGACTCCGGTCAGCCCGAAGTTCGCCAGTGCTTCTGCCGTAGAGGTCACTGCGACAACGCCGCCGCGGGCATGATGCTCCGGGTCGAATTTCCTCGTATACCAGCGACCAACACCCTCCGGGCGCTCTCCGGTAAAACGAAGTGGGCGCGGGATTGCCCACGCAATCGCAACAGCATAACTGCGGCCCCACAGCAATTCCCCCCCCCGCTCCTGATAATCATAAATATCGCCTACAGGTATCAGGGTTAGCCCCGGGTCGTTCTTGCTCAGACTGAACATGCCCATGATACCGGTTCGCATCTCCGCCTGGAAGATCTTTTTCGCATACTCTGGGCTGTACGTGGCGATTGTCATCGAGCGAATGATCGAGACCGCCACCAGGATTGCGTAGAACGATGCCAGCGCAAGCATTGCGTAGCCGAAACGGATGCGACGGACGTAGCAGGAGAAGAAAACCAAGAACACCAAGGTACCCACGATCATTCCTCGCCGCTGTCCCCAGAGCGCGAACCATAACGCAGGAAGAAGGAGAATCACCGCGCTGAGAAGAAGCGGAAGCAGCTTCTCCCTCAAGGGTCGCCGCAGCCGTAGATAGCCGGCAAGCAGAAAGCCACCCACCTGTCCCGCTGCCATGTAAACGATAACCGCGTAATGCAGGAAAGAGAATCCAGCGGTCATCTTGAGCAGCCTTGCTAGGTAGGGAGTGCTCAGAAACGCGATTATCCCGCCGAAGGGCTTCGACCCTAGCCATATCAGGCCCCAACCCAAAACCAGCAATATGCCCCCCAGCCAGAGGAATCGCCGCAGATGAGCAGGCTCAAAGGGCGCGGGGGTCTGTGCCTCGCGGCGACGGATAATCCCCCGCGCGATGACGACCCCTGCGAGCAGCCCGCTCATGCCGATGAAGCTAATCTTTAGCATCGCCACCGTGTGAATGCTGACATCTTCCGGTCCGATGATGCTGAAGATGTAGTCGAAAGCGAAGGGAATACTGTAGATGAGGTAGAACGCCACTGCGAGCGAAGATGCGGAAATCCGTCCATCAAAAAGACGGCCAAGAGGAGAGGGAAGCAGGAGCAGCGCGCCTATCGCCACGCCGGTGAGCGCAAGCATCCAGAACAGATGGTCCCACCAGAGCGGATTCACCAGCTATTCTCCCTCCGGCAGCCGCTTGAAGGTTTGTGTTTCAACTAACTCCGCCCGCTAGTCAATCTTCGCACGTCAGTACCGGCTCCGACAAAAGCCACTATCAGCCCCAGCACCAGCGCGAACACCAGCCCTGTTCCCAAGTTCAACCTGTAATCCGGCCGCGAGCACTTCCACGGCTCGCTGGGCGGATCGAGCACTTCCGCGTCCGGCATTATGGAGTTGAGAACGATGCGCGCATCGGCTTCGCGTCCTTTGAGGTACTTGTAGGTCTCGCTGCTCACGGAGACCGCGAGCTGAAGCCGCATCAGCTTGGATTGCAGCGCGGGGAAGGTGGCGAGCTTGCCCTGAAGCTTGGCAATCTTGCCGCGAGTCTCTGTCAGCCGGCGCTTCGTCCTATCGTAGTCCGCCTGTAGGATGGAGATGACCTGGTCGCGCAAACCCGCAAGCTGCTCGTCAAGGCTGACGATGTCCGGATGCTGCGGAGTCTTATAGAGAAGCTGCGCCTGGCGGCTCTGCACCAGTTGCGAGAAGCGGCGAATGATCTCCGATTGACCCACTTCCGCAGTAGTAGGAAATGGAATGCCGGCGAAGCCCCCGTAGCGTCCCTCGCGGACATCGCCAAGCGCACGCGTCAGCTCGCTCGCGTAAAGCTCGGTGTGGTTGAGGTTCGTCTGCAGGTCGGTCAGCAGATCCACCACCTGCTGACCCTCGGCGGTGAGATTGAACACTCCCGCCGATTCGCGGAAGGCGTCCAGCTCCGCCTGTGCAGATTCAAGCTCATCCTTGATCTGTGACACTTCCGATTGCAGATAGGTCAGCATCTGCTCGGTGTCGCGCGCCCGCACCTCGCGGTTCAGCGAGAGATAATCGTCGAGGAAGCACCGCAGAACGTCCTGCGCCAGAATCGGATTCTGTCCCGCGAGCGTGACCAGAATGTGATTGGCGTCCATGGCAGAGCGCACCACGGTTAGCGCCCGCGCCAGCTCGTCCACTGCGAAGTCGCGGCTCACCACGGTGAGCTTGAAGTAGTCGCCTGCCTTGGCGGCAGGAGAGGCTTGGAGGGTGAGTTCCGCTTTGCCGAGCTTGACCGGCTCGCCGAACTTGCCGCTCGCGGTCTTGCGCGGCTTGAGCTGCGTGAGCGTGAAGTTGCCATTCTCGCCCACGCGCAGGCGATAGACGATGCGTGCCTTGTAGTCCATCGGGGCGATGTTGGCGCCGCTTACGATGATGCGGCGGTACTCATTGCGGCGACTGAACTCGCGCTCCTCGCGCCAGCCGGTAAGGCGTCCCCAGATGAGCTTGGGAATCTTGGCGAGTCGATGGAAGATGAGGGTGAAGAATCCGCTGGGATAGCGAGGGTCGCCCACACGCACCTGAAGGTTCATCTCGTCCACCACCCGGGTCGCCAGAGTACGGCTGTGCAGGAATTGAAGCTGATTGGCGACCTTATCCAAGCCGAAGAAGCGCTGCAGCATCGGCACCTGCCCCGAAATCAGCGCTGCCTGCTCCGGCGATACCGACTGCACGACCAGTCTTGCGTGCGATTCGTAACGCCAGGGCTGCCCGATGCTGAAGAAGAAAACGAGCAAGAAGAACGTCAGCGCAACGTAGAAAATGGTGCGCCACCGCGTACGTATGAGGCGGACAAACCCCGCGATGTCCCATCCCTCCGGCGCCGGGGGCCCTTCCTCCGCCGGCGGCGGTTGATTCATCTGCGATGTCGGTGCCATATGCGTTCGCGAATACTCCTGGCAAATGAGCGCTGCGGGAAATGCACCCTCCCGCGCAGCCGCTGCGTAGTATAGCAGATACCCACGCTCACGCCCGCCCATTCTGAAGTAACCCTTGAGAATCACCACAACCGCCTCGGTTCCCGCAGTGGGACCAGTGAGCGCTACCACCGCGCGTCTGCTCCAGGGAAGCTTGGGCTGGTTAGCCCGGCCTATTCAATATGAAAAAAGCGCCGCCACCTTTGTCGGCGGCAATCCTGCTCCCGCTAACCCGCTCCCTCCGCAGCTTCGTGATATAATGAACAAACCGCGCCGGGGCTGGTTCCATGGGTACCCGGGCGGGCCTTAAGAAGGAGAGCCGCTGCAGCTTGAAGATTGTCCATATCATCCGCACCCTCCTTTACGGCGGCGTCGAGCACGGAGTGATGCTGCTGGCGCAGGAACAGGCAGTGCGCGGCCATCACATGCGCATCATCTCCATGGGTGAGCCCCCGGAGAGCGAGCTAGTAGATGAGCTTGCCCGCGCTGGCGTAGATTTCGTGCACATTCCGAAGCGAGGTGGGTTCAATCCTTTCTTGGTCTCGCCACTGCGACGCGCCATCGCGGGCTACGATATCGTCCATTCCTATCTGCATCTCCATCACTATGCCCTGCTGGCTGGCGCCGGCAGGCACCGCTGCTGGATTGCCTGGATTGCCGGCGGCCTCGCCAGCCGTCCCGTCCGGCCCGCCGAGTTTGTGACGTTTCGCCTCTCCAGCCGCGCGGCAAGTCATCTCGTGGCAGCGGCGGAATTGCTTACTAAGAGCCACAGCTTCCGCCGCGCCTTCGGAAGCCGGAAGTTCGAAGTCATTCCCGCACCTGTAGATACGGAACAGCTGACCTTCAACTCCGCGCAGCGCAGGATGATGCGCGAGGAGCTGGGACTCGCTGATGCTGCACCGCTCATCTTCAACATTGGTCGTGTCGAGGCGGTGAAAGACCCGCTGAGATTCATTGCCGTGGCGCGGGAGATGATGGGGACCTATCCGCAGGTGCCGGTGAATTTCCTCTGGGTGGGCGCAGGTAGCATGCTCGACGCCGCTCGCGAGGCATCGGTCGCATCGCGCGGTCGCATTCGCTTTCTCGGGCGGGTACCAAAGGTGGAAGGCTTCCTTAATGCGGCAGATGCCCTGCTGATGACGAGCCATCGTGAGGGTGTACCGCTCACAGCGCTGGAAGCGCGGGCGAACGGTCTTCCCGTACTGGCTTATCGCCACACCGCGCAAGTTCGCCCCCGATGAGTACGTACTGAAACACTGCTCACCTTCCGCGGTGGCGGATGCGTACGAGAAGCTGTATCCGGAGAGCCAGTAGGTACAGGAGGATTATGGTGACGCGCAGATGTCCTCTACCCGGCTCTTCGCACCAGCTTGCGCAGCGTGTCCTCCATGCTTGGAAGCAGCCGCATCGCTGGATGGTCCCCATGCGAATTAGCCAGGTTCATCTTGGTCGGACGGGGCACACGCGCAGGCTTATCCACCAGCTTGCCCAGTTCGCGCGCGACAGCCTGTGCTTGCTCGTAGCGGCTGAGGAACGGGGGACGGTGAAGATGGAAAATCCCAGTTGCTCCTTCGTCCGCCAGCAGCGCCCAGATAACCCGCGCTGCATCCTCATAAGTCAGGATGTAGCCGATGTAGTCGGTGAAAGCGACAACCTCTTCTCCTGAACGGAGCCGATCGATGCAGAAGCTCACGAAATCCGGTCGCTCCCCGCCGACCAGCCAGGGCAGACGCACGATGATGCTGCCCGGCACCTCCCGCACCGCATCCTCCCCGGCGAGCTTTGTCTCGGCATAGACATTCACCGGCTGGGGCCGGTCGGATTCCGAATGCGGACCTTCTCCCTTTCCGAAGACGCTATCGCTTGAAGTATAGAGAAGCCGCGCTCCAAGCGCCGCGCAGACCTCTGCAACCTCGCGGGTTCCCTCGGCGTTAACTGCCCACGCATCATTCGGATGCTGCTCGCAGAAGTCCACATCGGCGATCGCGGCGGTGTGCAGGACCCAGTCCGGCTCCACTCGCCGCAGGAAATCACGTGCCTGCCCGCGCACGGCAAGGTCGATCTCCGGAAGATCCACCGAATCTACGGGAAGCGAGGCAGCGGAGATTAGCGCCGACCCCAGAGAACCCCTGCCAATAACCAGAATCCTTCGCTGGCTCACGCTAAACCAAACCCGCACGCATATCCCGAATCACGCGCGCATAACTATCGAATGTGCCAACATCGCGCCAGTACTCTTTGGTCTCAAAAACCACCACACGACCGCCAGCTGCCCGCACCGCGCGAATGACCTCAGTCATATAGCACTCTCGCGCGGGCACCAGCTTCAGCACTTCAGGATCCACCACGTAAATCCCCGTGTTTATCAGGTAGTTGAGCGATGGTTTTTCGCTAATAGACGCGAGCTCACCAGATTCATTCACTTCCACCACACCATAACTGATATCATGGCGCTCCGCCTTGCAGAGCACCGTCAACTGCGCTTTCTGGTCGCGGTGGAACCTCAGCACCTCTCCCATTGGCTGTGTGGTGATGACGTCGCCGTTGTTCACAATAAGGGGTAGATTCTCGCGATCCGCCAGCCGGCTCAGTGCCCCAGCGGTTCCAAGCGGTGTCTCCTCGATGAGGTAGGAAATGCTCAGACCGCGCCCGTTACCATCCCCGAAATGCTCGATAATCTGTTCCTTCAGGTAATGCACCGCGATATGAAAGCGGTAGAAGCCGCAATCCACCAGGTGGTCAACGATGTGCTCCAGCAGCGGCCCATCCCCCAGCGGCAGCATCGGTTTGGGGCGATTCTCCGTCATTGGTCGCAGACGCATGCCGCGACCTCCCGCCATTATGACGACTGCATTCTCCTGAGTATGTCGGCGATAGGCTTCCTCCCGCGATGCAGCTTCCCGCAGAAAACCCATTTCATCAACAAAAGGTACCAGGTCAAGCCCGTGCTTCTGACAGAAGCGTCTGATCGCCAGTGGGGACGCATCAGGAAGCAGACTGTATTTGCGCAGCCCCAGCGCGCCGATGGGCTTGGAGGCGGCTCCGTTGGCGACCGCTTCGTCCACCTCGGAGCGCAGTAGGACACCGCTGAAGTGACGTGCATCCTCCACTACGGCCGCAGCCCCAGTGCCGACCTCGTGGAAATGCTCCCTTGCCTCACGTGCCAGCGTTGTGCTCGGAAGAACGAGCGCCTTTGCTGGCGATACCGAACCTGCTGCCTCCCGCGAAATCGCTTTATCCATCACCCATCCCCTTCATCGTGGGGACTCATATATATCGATGGGACATGCTTGAAGCAGCCCCAGCATGGCAGATAGACTACCACAATTTGCCGCTGGAGGCGAGTTTTGGGATCCCGAAACCGATCGCCCCGATCGCCGCTAGCCGCTACTCGCTGCCTTCCGCAGCAGACGCTCCTTCTTCCCCTGCGAGACCCTTCATCGCCTCTACGAAGCCGGCGAACATCGGATGCGGGCGCACCGGACGCCCCTTGAACTCGGGATGGAACTGGCTAGCCACGAAGTAAGGATGGTCTCGAAGCTCCACCGTCTCCACCAGCAGCCCGTCCGGACTCATCCCCGAAAACACCATTCCCGCCTTCTGCAACTTGGAATGATACTTCGGATTCACCTCGTAGCGATGCCGATGCCGCTCGCTTATGCGCGCCTTCCCGTAGAGCTGCCGCAGAATCGTGCGCGGCTGCAGCTCGCAGGGATAGGCTCCCAGCCGCATCGTTCCCCCCTTCTGAATGATTTTCCGTTGCTGCGGCAGGAAGTCGATCACCGGATGCGGCGTCTTGTCATCGAACTCAGTGGAATTAGCGCCCGTCAGACCGCAGGCGTTGCGCGCGAACTCGATGACCGCCACCTGCAAGCCCAGGCAGAGCCCCAGAAACGGCTTCAGCCGCTCGCGCGCGAAGTGCGCGGCGGCGACCTTCCCGGCTATGCCGCGCTCGCCGAATCCGTAGGGCACCAGCACCCCGTGAACCTTGGAAAGCCGGCGCTCGACGTTCTTCTCCGTCAGCCGCTCGGCGTCCACCCAGTAGAGCTTTGTAGAGACTCCCGCATGCACCGCCGCGTGCGTCAGACTCTCCAGAATCGAGATATAGGCGTCCTTGAGCCGGTTGTACTTGCCGACAATCGCCACCTTCACCTGCCCGTCGAGGTGCGCCTGGCGCTTGAGGAAATCATTCCAGGCGGCAAGGTCCGGCTCCCCATTCTCCAACCCCAGCCGCTCCGAGACCAGGGCGGGAAGCCGCTGCTCATGGAGCATGCCCGGCACATCGTAGATGCTCGCCACGTCCAGCCCCTCCAGCACGCACTCGCGCGGCACATCGCAGAACAGGCTTATCTTCCCCCGCTGCTCGTCCTTCAGTCGATAGTGGGTGCGGGCGAGAATCAGGTCCGGCTGAATCCCGATGCTTCGCAGCTCCTTCACCGAATGCTGCGTCAGTTTCGTCTTCTGCTCCCCGCCTGGATGCAGAAACGGCACCAGCGTCACATGGATGTTGACCGCGTTGTCGCGCCCGATGTCGTTTCTGAACTGGCGGATGGATTCCAGATAGGGCAGCCCCTCGATGTCGCCCACGGTGCCGCCAATCTCCACGACCACCACTTCCGCCCGCGTGTGGCGTGCCACCAGGCTGATGCGCCGCTTGATCTCGTCGGTGACGTGCGGAATCACCTGCACGCACTTGCCCAGATAGTCCCCCCTCCGCTCCTTATCGATGACCTCCTGATACACCTGACCGGTGGTCAAACTGCTGAACTGCGTGAGGTTCTCGTCGATGAAGCGCTCGTAGTGCCCCAGGTCGAGGTCGGTCTCCGCGCCGTCGTCGGTGACGAAGACCTCCCCGTGCTGAATCGGATTCATCGTCCCCGCATCCACATTGAGGTAGGGGTCGATCTTGAGAACGGAGACCCGGTGCCCCATGCTCTTGAGCAAAAGCCCCAAAGAAGCGGAAAGGATTCCCTTGCCGATGGAGCTTACATTTCCCCCGGTTACGAAGATGTATTTAGTCATTGCGCATATCCCTGCCCATCCGCATTTGTTGGCTTATTCTACACGGAAGCAGGCGAGAAGTCACCACGTTGGCGCGGACTCCAAGTGAAAAATCGTAGTAATCTACAGGCGGTGTTGTGATCCTCCTTGGATCGAGAAGGACGTCTGCGAGGCTTGGAGATTCGACGGGGGATGCGATGTTCAGACGTATTGTGCCGTTTCGCTCAGATAGCGCACTCAGTCCGTTCCCAATAGCGCTCTTGCCACTTGCCGCTGGCTGTGACCTTCGAATGAGTTAGATGCTTCGCAGAGCAGAACGCTCCCGCCGGTGCACGGATACCAACGTGCCGTTCGGAGTGTCAACTGGTGGCGGAACGACCCCCATTCGTGCGGCGTAGAAAGGACGCTAGCAGCAGATCGGCATCGCTTACCAGCGGGGATAGTCGCTGAAGTCAAGGGTGAACGCCTGCGTCCAGTTGAAGGCGGAGCCATCGCTGCCCTCGCAGGTCGCAGAGTAGAATGCCC
>MVCR01000076.1 GCA_002050035.1 Planctomycetales bacterium 4484_113
GGCTGCTTGGGGAGTGGCGGGCGCAGCCGAGGGTATAATCACCCGGGTGAATGCTATGGTCTACAAGGTGCTGGTACATAAGGCGGAGGAGGGCGGCTTCTGGGCCGAGGTGCCGAAGCTTCCCCGAAGCGCTGCCGACGGGGCGACTGCCGAAACCAAGCTTGAACCATGAAGTTCGTTGTTGTGATGCTTGTTCTGCCGCTGGTGGCAGTGCTGATGACGATGGCCGGACACGGCGGCGGTAACTTCTACGTCCTCACCCTAGTACTTGCCGGCATTCCGATGCATCAGGCGGCGATGGCAGCGCAGTTCATCCTCTTCGCCACCGCAACTGCCGCGATGATTGTTTTCGGACGGCATAAGGTTGTGTCCTGGCAGCTTGTGTTCTTCATCGGCGGACTGACCGCCAGCGGAGCGTTTATTGGTGGCTTCTGCGCCTACGGCTTCAGTGGAGTCGCCCTCAAGTTGATATTCTCTGCGATGTTGATAATCGCCGCGGTGCTTATGCTTCTGCCAATCCGGGAACAGCCGGTTCTCCGCAGCGGCAGATTCGGCTATTGGCGATTGCGCACATCCACAGCCACCTATATGGTTAACCTGTGGTTCGTGGTGCCGGTAACTCTTGGGGCGGGCTTCTTCGCGGGAATGGTTGGCGTCTCCGGTGGATCGTTGCTGGTACCGTTGATGGTGCTTGCTTGCCGCGTGCCTATGCGGGTTGCCGTGGGAACCGCGTCGGCAATGATCGCGGCGACGGCGCTTATGGGTTTTCTCGGTCACGTTATTCACGCGGGCTTCAATCCCTCGTGGATACTACCCCTGGCAGCAGTCACCGTCGTCGGAGGCATCGTCGGAGGTAGTATGACCCTGAAGGTAAAGCCCAAGTATCTCAAGGTGCTTTTTGCATTGATAGCCATGGTCGCCGCAGTCTTAATGATTGCGAAAACACTACTCTAAATGGAGCAGCGCGGGCACGCGTCCGAAGGGCGGAGCTGGTGCGTGGCTGAGGTATACTTCCCTCCATGCAGCAAAGGGAAATCACTATTCGGACGCCGGGGAAGGAAGCGCTCCTTGACATTACCGCGGAGGTTCAGCGAGCGGTAAGCGAGTCGGGCGTGAATGATGGCGTCTGCCACCTGCTGGCGCTGCACACGACCGCCGGACTTACCATCAACGAAAACGCCGACCCCTCGGTGAAAGCCGACATCCTGATGGCGCTCAAGAAGCTGGTGCCCGACGACCTCGCGTATTCGCATGCCGAGGGCAATTCGCCCGCGCACATCAAGAGCACGCTTACGGGGCACTCGCTGACGATTCCCATTGCCAACGGTCGGCTGGTGCTGGGAACCTGGCAGGGCGTGATGTTCTGCGAGTTTGACGGACCGCGCCACAGGAAGGTTTACGTGCACGTGGTGTCTACTGGATAACACATTCGATTTTGCAGGGGCATCGGCTCCAAGGCTGATTGTTAGGTTTGAGGTTTCAAGTTCACCCGCCAGGGCGAGCGTGAGATGACACGTGGTACGGCGCCGCATTCGGCAGTCGCTATAATGGAAAGATGATGCCCGAATCAGCGAAGATACGATCTCATCGGGATCTGAAGGTTTGGCAGCGCGCTCTTAGTCTGGTCGATCACGTGTATTCGCTAACTGCTAGTTTTCCCGAGCGGGAGAAGTATGGACTCGCATCCCAGATGAGAAGAGCTGCTGTTTCGGTGCCATCAAATACCGCCGAAGGGAAGTCCCGACAATACAGGACGGAGTACCGGCAGTTTCTTTACCACGCCCTTGGATCCCTAGCGGAACTGGATACACAGCGAACCATTGCATTCAGACAGGGATACTTGTCCTCATCGAGCAATGAAGCGCTTGAAGGCGAAATGCTCCAACTTCGAAATATGATAATGACACTCGCACTCCGACTCAGGAGTGTTACGAAGAGCAAAGCCCTAAACCCTAAACCCGAAACCTGAAACCGATGAGCGCGCAGGGCGACAACCCCTACACTCGGCTTCGCGAGCTGCTCGCGAAGAAGCGCGCACAGGGGCTGACCTTCGAGGAGACCCGCGAGCTGGTAGCGCTTCACGAGCGAGCGAGTGCCGATCTTTCACTCAGTCGGGAGACTGAAGGCACGGAGCAGAGCGTGCTCACCCCGCTGGTCGCAGACTCCTTCAACGAAGTGTATGGCGGCGTTCCTTTCACACGACGACGACCGTTTCAGTTCCTGCTCGACTTCTACCGCGAGACTCCGCTGGTGGCATGGAAGTATCGCCTGTATCTGTTCATCACGCTGGCAGTATTCTTGATTGCCGCCAGCGCCGGCGTCGTTGCCGTGCTCACCGGCGATACCGTAACGCCAACAGCGGTGCTTGGTGAAGGGCTCACTCGCAGCTTCGAAGAAGCGGTCAATCGCGATGCCAATTGGATGCTCGCTGCCTCCATCCCGCAGGTAATGCGACCCGCCGCCAGCGCCGGCATCATCATCAACAACAGCTTCCTCACCGTGTTCGCCTTCCTCATCGGGATACTGCTCGGCTACTGGACACTCGCGATTATGTTCGTCAACGGGTACATGCTCGGTTTCGTCACGCTGCTCTACGTCTATACCGGGCTAACGACCGGGCGCCCTGAACTGGCGTGGTATTTCGCCGCTGGGGTAATGCCGCACGGAGTTCTGGAGATTCCGGCGATAGTGCTGGGAGCAACCGCCGGGGTGGCGCTGGGAGTTTCATGGATATTTCCCGGGCATCGGATGCGCCTGCAGGCGTTTCAGGAGACGGCGCGCGAGGTATATCATCTCATCCTGGCGGCTGTGTTGCTCTTGATTATTGCCGGGTTGATCGAGGCTTTCGTGACCCCGCTGGGGGCAGAGATGCTTAAGCAGCCCGATATCTACTCGCAGGCAGAGCGAATGCATCTCTACTATCTGAAGGTGATCTTCTCACTGCTCCTCTTCGGCGGCTTTCTCACCTGGCTCACGGCGGGCCGGCTGGAAGCGCGGAAAACGCAGTAAGAAAATGCCCTGCGGGAGTAGATTCAGTTTGTGCACCCGCCGCTCGGGCTTCTTGAAGCAGCAGTCGCGCCAGTAGCACTACTTCGTCTGGCATCCCATGGAGGTCCCCTTCGTCCGCGATTAGACCGCGGAGGGGGAGGGATTCGAACCCCCGGTGCGTTGCCGCACAGTGGTTTTCAAGACCACCGCCTTCGTCCACTCGGCCACCCCTCCGCATCCTATTGTAACCAATCCCCAGGCGGGCGAGGCAAAACATCGTCCACGAAGGTAAAGCCGCAACGATGCTGGTGAGCCGGCAATCTGCAACCTGAGAAAACCCACGCCGGAGGGATAGCGTGGGTTCACTACCGGACCGCAGCCGGTCCGATACTTTCGGGCTATGGGGGAAGATAGCCCTCAGTTACGTTTACCCGCGCCAGAATGGTAGTATCGCAACCTGGAGACGAACCGAGAAATGCTCGCTGAAACTACGCGAGCTCGCGTCCAGCAGCGGCAGCGAGCGGCTTTAGCTCGCCGATGAGACCCGCCAGTGTCTGCGGGGTAATGCTCTGCCGGCCGTCGGAGAGTGCTTCTTCCGGTCGCGGATGCACTTCCACCAACACGCCATCCGCCCCTACCGCCAGAGCTGCCTTCACCGCCTGTGGAACGAACTCACGCTTCCCCAGAGCATGGCTGGGGTCAACGATAACCGGTAGGTGGGTCACGCTCTTGAGAATGGGCACCGCCATCAGATCCAGCGTATTCCGCTGTGCCGGATCGAACGTGCGAATGCCGCGTTCGCAGAGTATCACCTGCTGATTGCCCTCATTCATAATGTATTCCGCCGCCATCAACAGCTCGTGGAGCGTGTTGCCGAAGCCGCGCTTCAGAAGCACCGGAATGTTCAGCTTTCCCGCGACCTTGAGCAGCGGGAAGTTCTGCATGTTCCGGCTGCCAATCTGCACGACATCTGCCACCGCCGTGACCTCCTCGACGAGCTCGGAAGACATCAGCTCGGTGACGAAGCAGAGCCCGGTTTCCGCCTTGACTTGCGAGATGATGGCTAGCCCTTCGCGCTGGAGCCCCTGAAAGGAATACGGCGAGGTACGAGGCTTGAACGCGCCCCCGCGGATTAACTTCACGCCGAGAGCTTTGAGAACCTTCGCGGTCTCGCCAAACTGCTGGTAGCCCTCTATCGCGCAGGGGCCCGCAATGACGGTGAAAGTCCCATCTCCGACCACCAGACGGGCAAGGCTTATCTCGCTATGCGCGCGTCCCCCTGTTCGCCCAGCCTGGGGATAGCCTGCTGGATCGAGCGCGCTTGCAGCGACAAGTTCATCATCCACCGTGAAGCTCGCACCGGCGACTTGGGATTCCATCGGAATGATGCCATTATAGCACCGCGACTCCCGGACGTCTTCTGACACGCGCATAGGGATCAGCCGGCACTAATGACAAAGTAGCTGAAGGCTGCTACAATTACGAGTTCGGGATAAATCGGGCTAGAAAGCTGGACCCTTTGATGGCCGATTTCAATCAACTACTCGAAGAAGATTTTAATGCGCCGCAGTTGCGGCAGGGCGCAGTCGTCCTGGGCAAACTGGTACAGATTGACGAGAGTGGAATATTCGTAGATATCGGCACTAAGCGTGAAGGCATCCTCCCACTCGACCAAGTGCTTCCACAGGATCTACCTCGACTGCAGGTTGGAGATACAATCAAGGTTAAGGTCATGCGGAAAGCAGACGGAGTGTACATGCTTTCCAAGAAGGCTGTGGATTACGACCAAGCGTGGAACCAGCTCCAGGCGAAGTACAAGGACCGGGAACAACTCGATATCGTACTGGCAGGCCCGGCAAAAAACGGCTACCTTGCGCGGGCGTTCGGCATCATTGAGGGTTTCGTACACCGTTCCAACTTCGAGGACGAACCAGAAGTTGGAGGAACTTACAAGGCTTATATCCTCGACTTCGACCGCCGCAACCACAAGCTGGTTTTCACCCGCCGCCAGATCCTCCGCGAGCACCAAGCCCAACGACTGCAGGAAGAGTTTGACCGTTTCCAGCCCGGCATGGTTGTTGAGGGAGTCGTTGAGAGCATTACGCCCTATGGCGCATTCGTGAAGATCTCCGATAACATCACCGGACTCCTGCACATTTCCGAGCTGGCATGGCGTCAGGTCAAGAGACCTTCCGAGATTGTGAAGAAGGGCGACAAGATTATGGTTAAGGTGCTGGACGTGGAACCGGAGGAGAAGAAGGTCTCCCTTTCGCTAAAAGCCACCCAACCGGATCCACTGCTCAGTTTGCTCCCTGGCGAGGAGATGACCGGGACCGTGGAGACCCTCGCTGATTTCGGCATATTCGTCCGGCTGCCCAGTGGCATTACCGGACTTGCCCACGCATCGGAACTCTCGTATGCTCACTTCGAGCATCCTTCGGAGCTTTTCAAGAAAGGACAGAAGGTGAAAGTCAAGCTCCTCAAGGTGGACGTGGAGCAGCGGAGAATCTCCCTATCGGTCAAGGCATGCGAGCAGGATCCGTGGGTTGGTGTGCACGAGAAATACCAGGTGGGACAAGAAGTAGGAGGCACCATCACGCGTCTTCTCAACAACGGGATGGTAGTGCGCATTGACGACTTCTTCGAAGGCTTCGTGCCTATCGGCGAGATCGCGATTGAGCACATCGAACATCCCAAGAAGAAACACCGCATTGGCGAGACGATTACAACGCGCATTATCAACATAGACAAGCAACGCCGGCGCATCCGACTGTCGCGTAAGGCTCTGCTGATGGAAGATAGCGGTGACAAGCCGGTTATGGAGATTGCTCAGCCGGTGGACATCTCACCTACCGCAGGGCCCGTGACGCTGGGAGATCTGGTGGATACGACTGTGATCAAGGTGGAGGAAGAGGAGTAGGTGATTCTTGGATTGACCGGCGGTATCGCCTGCGGCAAGTCCGTTGCTGGCAGAACGCTGGGCGAACAGGGCGTTTGGGTGCTGGACGCTGATGAGGTCTCCCATTACCTAACCAACTACGAGACCAGCGTTATTGATGCAGTCGTTGCGGCATTCGGGCCCGGCATCCTCAGCGAGCACGGTCAGATTGACCGTCGGGCGCTGGCGGACAGAGTTTTCGCCCATCCACCGGAACGGGCCAAGCTAGAGCAAATCCTGCACCCTCCCATCAAGGAGGTGCTGGCAAACGTCATCCACTATGGCCGCGAAAAGGGCTGTAATATCGCTGTAATCGCCCCGCTGCTCATTGAAGCGAACTTCCAGGATATGGTCGACATCATCTGGGTAATCAGCTCTGAAGAACGGCTCCAAGCCAAGCGGCTACGCAACATGTATGGTTTCAGTGATATCGAGGCGTACCGCCGAATCAACGCGCAACTTCCGCTGCGCGAGAAAGAAGCGTACGCTGATTATGTCTTGCTGAACAACGGCTCACTGGAGGATTTCAAACGGCAGCTACTGGACACCTGGGAACAGACCGTCAAGGACTTCGCCAAGCGG
>MVCR01000001.1 GCA_002050035.1 Planctomycetales bacterium 4484_113
CTCCCATGTCGATGCCCTTGCTTGTGGGGCGGGGTCTCCGCGCCCCGCCTCTTCTCTCTCTCCTACTGGACGACGGGCGTCCTCGCCCGTCATTTCGCCTGCTGAAGGGCGCAGTCTTTGCGTCGCGCCTCCTCCTCTTTCCAACTACGATACTACCAGCTACTGCGCTACTGCCGTCCCTGGACGGCGCCCACCCCCTCCGGTCCATCTTTCCGTCGCCAGTTGCTACAGTTTCCATCGCGGGACAGCGCGGCTTTCGGAGCTCATTGCGGTGGCGAAAGAACGCGGCTTCGATGCGCTGGCGGTAACCGACCGCAACGGCCTCTACGGCGCGATTCAGTTCTACAAGCTCGCGAAGGAAGCCGGCGTCAAGCCTATCATCGGCGTGAGCCTTGACGAGCCGTTGACGACTGGCGATGGCGGTGGACGAACGAGCGGGAAACGAGCAGAGGAGCCTACGCAACCCCTCACACTTCTGGCGAAGAACCGCCTCGGCTATGCGGAGCTTTGCCATCTCGCAGACCGCCGACTGCATCCTCCTCACCGCCGACCCCGCGCTTTTGCGCACGCTGCACCCGCGTTTCCCGCCGGAGCAGCTCTTCGCGGCGATACTTCCGCCGCTGGATAAAGACAGCGCTCGTGCGGCGCGGGAAATGCTGGCGCTGGCTGCGGAACTTCACCGCAAGCCGGTTGCGGTGAACGATGTGCATTTCATCTCGCCCGCGGATTGGAATATCCATCGGCTGCTGCGCGCCATTGGCGAAAACGAGACCATCTACACGGTGAAGGATACCGTCCCGAATAGCCGCTACCTGCTCAACGCCAAGGAGATGCGCCGCGCCTTCCGCGAGCTTCCGGATGCGCTGGCGACGACTCGCGAGATTGCCGACGCCTGCGAGGTGGAGTTTGAGCTTGGCAGGTGGGTGTTCCCGGAGTTCGCGCTGCCCGCCGGGATGACGCCGGCGAGGCGCCTGCGCGAGCTCTGCATCGCGGGGCTTTCGCGCCGCTACGAAAAGCTCACTTCCAAGATCCTCCGCCGCCTCGACTACGAGCTTGGGGTCATCAGCCGCCTCGGCTATGCGACTTATATTCTCGCGGTGCACGACATCGTGGCGGAAGCCAACCGTCGTGGCATTCCCAATCTGGGTCGCGGAAGCGCTGCCAATTCGCTTGTCTGCTACGCGCTTTTCCTCACACACGTCGACCCGCTCGCCTACAACCTCTACTTCGAGCGCTTTCTCAATCCCGAGCGCACCTCGCCGCCGGATATTGACATCGACTTCAACTGGAAGCGCCGCGATGAAGTTATCCACTACGTCTACGAAAAGTACGGCGACCATCGCGTGGCGATGATATCCACGCACGTCACCTTCCAGGCGCGCTCGGCGCTGCGGGAGACCGCGAAGGCGCTCGGATTTCTAGATGGCGAGCTTGAGCGCGTGCTCAAGCGCCTTCCCTTCTACGCCGGCTCCGATGTGCTGGTGGATTTTGCCGAGCGCTACCCCGAGACTCGCGGGATCGACCTCTCCGCGCCCGAATACCGCGCGCTGATTGCGCAGGCGATGAAGCTCGGCGGGCTTCCGCGCCATCTGGGCATCCACGTCGGCGGCATCGTCATCGCCCCTGACGACATCTGCAATTACACCGCGCTCGCGCGCTCCGCCAAGGGCTTCGTGGTCACGCAGTACGATATGTTTCCCATCGAGGATGTAGGACTCATCAAGATTGACCTGCTCGGAAACCGCTCGCTGGGCGTGCTGGAGGATACCCTGGCGACGCTGCGAGAGCGCGACATCCAGCCGCCGGTGAACGACTTCGCCGCCATCACTCGCGATGCGGAAACGGTGCGCCTCATCCGTGAGGGGCGCACTATGGGCTGCTTTTACATCGAAAGCCCCGGAATGCGTCAGCTTCTCCGGAAGCTGGGCACGCAGACCTTCGAGGAGCTCACCGCCGCGAGCAGTGTCATCCGTCCCGGCGTCGCCGAGAGTGGAATGATGCAGGAGTTCATCAAGCGCCACCGTGACCCATCTGCTGCGACCTACCTGCATCCCAAGCTCAAGAAAATCCTCGCCGAAACCTACGGTGTGATGGTCTACCAGGAAGACGTGATTCGCGTGGCGCACGAGCTTGCGGGAATGACTCTTGCGGAAGCCGATCTTCTTCGCCGGGCGATGAGCGGGAAGCTTAGAAGCTCCGAGGCGATGGCGGGAGTGCGCGAGAAGTTCCTGCGAGCCTGTGCAAGGAACGGGCTTTCGCAGTCGGCGGCGGCAGAGCTCTGGCGGCAGATTCGCTCCTTCGCCGGTTATGCCTTCTGCAAGGCGCACAGTGCAGCCTTCGCCGTGCTCAGCTTCCAGGTCGCCTATCTCAAGGCGCACCATCCTGCGGAGTTTATGGCGGCGGTGATGAGCAATCACGGCGGCTTTTACTCGACCAGCGCCTACATCCAGGAATGCCGCCGTCTGGGGCTGAGGATTCTGCTTCCCGATGTGAACGCGAGCGAGCTTGACTTCACCGCGGCGGAAAACGGCAGCGCCATTCGCGTGGGACTTTCGCAAATCGGCGAAGTGCGCACCTCCACCATTGAATCCATCCTCGCCGCAAGGAAGCGCGGCGGGCGATTCACCAGCCTCGCCGATCTCATCCGCCGCACCGATGCGCGTCTGAGCGACCTTACCGTTCTCATCAGGGTAGGAGCACTCGACAGCCTCGGCTTCACCCGCCCGCAACTGATGGCGCTGCTTAGGAGCGAGTTCGCGCCCAACCACACGCAGGGGGACTTCCTTCCGCTTGCCGATGAAGCGCAATTTCGCGCCCTTGCCGAGAGCCTTCCCAACCTTGCCGATTACGACCGCGTCGTTCGCTGCTACCACGAGATGAAGTATCTGGGCTTCGGAGTCACCGACCATCCGCTGGCGTTTATTGCGGCTTCAGGCGGTGATGTCGTCTCCGCAAAAGACCTGCCGCAACACGTGGGAGAAACCGTGCGCATCATCGGATGGTGCATCGCGCACAAGCGAGCCGCGAAGCGGGAAAACGTGCGGCAATGGATATGGCATCGGCTCGTAACGACGGCGAAGGAGAGGGGGATGATTCACGGCAGAGTGCGGCGGAAGAGCTCGGAATCATCGCAAGCGGCGAACGGAAGTTCATTCCCGCCGGACGCGCGATGAAGTTTATGAGCATGGAAGACCTCACGGGAACCTACGAAGCGGTGCTCTTCCCGAAAGCCTACGAGCGCCTGGCACCGCTGACGGTAACTGCCGGTCCCTTCCTCCTCACCGGTTGCGTGGAGAATCCAATCCGGCGGGCAAGCTTTCCAGGCGGCGTTTCCTTCTCTCCCTGGAGCACGGGCGTCTCGCCTGCACCAACAGGCGGGGCACGGATACCCCCCCGGCGCTACCCAATTGTCTGACGACTGAAATCTGATGTTCACCCGCCCTGACGCGCCCAACGACTGCCCGCCGCTGTAGGTGATGAGAATAAATGTGCAGGTGATGGCGAGTGCCGCAAGGCAACCTCCCGTAAGAAATCGCGCGACCTGCAGTCACATTGGCTTCCTCTTGCCGGCATACTATCATCCTCTCTCGGCAATCAGTGCTTGCTCTATCCCAGCACGTGCTTCCCGTCGAAAGGGCGGTTGAACAGTGTTGAGTGGTCGCCACCGCTGCGCCACCCAAACGCGACGGCGTATCATTGCCATAGCCCTCTCCACTAACCCGAGCACTCGCTGAAACGATAACGCAAGATGGACCGTGCTGCAGGAAAGCTGGGATCAGAGTTGAGGAAAGCCCGCTGTGGCGAGGAAATCGCAGGCGGCGGCTATCACTTCCTCAGCCGAATCGGCGACGAACTCTTTTCGCAGGTGCTCCCCTCGAGGGTTATCCGCAGCGTCCAGAAAAACCGAGAGGCGGAATGTCCCATCCGAACGCTCGCAACTCGCGGCAAATGAACCACTGTCGGAGACCTGGATTCTCCGTTGGACTTCCCTTTCCACCTCTATCTCCACACCCACCCGCGGATCGTGGATCAGCTTGCAGGCGTTGATCGCGTCGATGTCATCCTGCCGACACAGTACTGCGAGCGCTCCCTGCCCCGGCGGCGGCACGAGCTGGCTCACCGACACCTTGCTGACAGCGAAACCGCTCAAATCCACCTCCAGAAGCTCCAGATGGAGGCCCGGTAGCACTAGACCGTCCATCCTCTTCTGCCTCAGTCTGCGCAGCTGAGATGCCACGTTGCCCTGCAGTGGCACAACCTTGATGTCAGGTCGCAGGTCGATGAGCTGCGCTCTGCAGCGCAGAGGCTGGATTCCCAAGCACGCGCCACTCTTCAGCTCCAGAGGTGCCCTTTCCTCCCAGGCAGCATACCGGATAACCACCACCATACGTCGCTCGCCTCGATGAGGAATCGCACCGAGCACCAACCCTTCGGGCATGACAAGCGGCAGCTGATCAACGCAGAATACCGCCAAGTCGATGTCTCCAGAAAGCAGCGCCGACTCCAGAGTCTCGAGGGCAAACCCCCCCTCTACACTCCCGTTCATCGCTGCCTCGGCGAGAACATCGTCCGCCGTGCGCAGCACTTTCACCGAGGTTTCGGTGACCCCGCGGTCAACCATGATTCCCCGAACCAGCTGTGCTTGGTGCAGGGCAAACTCACCACCTCTAGTGCCGATAATCATAATCCGCTTCCCGATAGCTTAACATAGCGCGGAGATGAAATGAACAGACTCCGAGAGCTGCAATACCTTTCGGACTCTGCCCAGGTGAAACTGGCCTCCTAGCGCAAATCGACCGTCCAATGTATAATGGAGGGGCTCGCGCAAAAGGAACAAAGGTGGATACCGCGTCCCCAGAAAAGAAAGTCCCGGAGATGATTGGGGAAGCAATGAAACTCCTTCCTCAACCAGCCACTCCCGCAGACATCGTGCGCTGGATTACGAAGCAGTATCCCGGGGTTCACGAGAGCACGATCCGCGCTCAGATTACGGCCTGTTGCGTGAATATGCCCTCACGCGTGAACTTCGCCCCCAACGACCATCCACGCATTGCCCAGGATCCCTCGGAGGATATTCTGTACCGGCTGGACTTCGGGCAGTATGTAACTTACGACGCCTGCGAGCACGGTGTCTGGGAGATAGCCGAGTTCGGCGGTGAGCTGATAGTGCGCCAGGTAGAGCCCAGCTCGCCTATGGCCGAACAGGAGGAGGCGTCTTCCCTTACTAGACAGGCGGCCCCAGCAGATCAGGAGGGAACGCTCCCGCACAGGGCACCTCCCGCCACGCAAGCTGCGCCGCCTGTTAAGCAAGCCACCGCTCCAGGTGGCGCACAAGCCGAAGGAGGAACCATGATCACTGAATCCCACAAGCCAGCGACAGAATCGTATCTGCGGGACATCATCAAGTCAAACCTGGGTATGCTAGAAGAGGGAATGAAGCTCTTCACGGATTCCCAGGGAGCCAGCGGTGTGGACTACCAGACTCCACTAGGTCGCATCGACCTTCTGGTTACTGATGCTCGCGACAATCTGGTCTTGGTTGAACTGGAGGAGGGCAGCGGCGATGGCGGCTTGATCGGCAATCTGTGTGCGCAGCTGGGTTGGGTCCAGGAGAACCTCGCCGGCAATCGGAAAGTGCGAAGCATCATTCTAACCTCTGGGCCCTCCGAGCAGCTGAAGTACGCAGCGCGTGCAGTTCCCGGAGTCGAACTGATGCACTACGAGTTCAAGTTCGAAATCAAACCGGTGAAGTAGACCCGGCCGGAGGTGATGGGGCAGAACGGCAACGGTGACGCTAGTTTTGCGAACGACGTGTGGACACTGATGAGAACCTGGGAATGGACTGAGTGACCACGGAGCTCAAATGATGATAGAATATAGAACTCGGATGAGCCGGAGAGCCAACACAATTATCCAATGAACGACCTGCCAAGAACCCGGAAAGCACGACTCTTCTACGTAGTCTTCCTCGTGCTTATTCTAGCAAGTGGTGTACCTTTAACTGCCCTCACTTTCTACAAGCTCAAAGTTGAGCGCGATGGCTTTGCCGAGCGCCTGCAGCAGGATATGGATGGTGTGTGCCAAGCTGTTTCACGCAACGTTCAGATTTATGCAGATAGCCGCCGGCGGGAAGCAAGCCTGTTGGCAGGCATGCTGACCACGATAAACCCAGAAGACGTCGCGGGATTGCAGGCCGCACTTGCCGCGCAAGCACCAAGGCTCAGGGAGAGCTTCCGGGTGGTGCAGGTTGTGGACAGGCAGCTCAAAGTGCTTGCCGCCTACGACACTCAAAAGGGACCGCTGGAAGGACAGATCGGACTGTCTCTCGCACAACGCTCAGACTTGGAACTAGCACTGGGTCCGACTGGCTTTGGCATCACAGACGTCTTCGTCAGTGCAGCTACAGAGCACCCCTGCGTACGGATATCGGTGCCTCTTGGCTCCTCCGGCAGCAAGCCGTGGGGACTCTTGGCTTGCACGGTCGATCTCCGAGACATCGAATGGGCGACTTCAGTGCCCTCTGATTTCCCGACTCAGGTTCAGGTCATAGACAGCGCGGGAAATCAGATATTGAGCGGGGGGAAAGTGCCCGGATACATCGCACCGATAGCTGACGTATTGCTCTGGAACTACATCCAGAGCGCGCAACGAGGGTGGCTGCCAGAGCAAAAGGCGGGCAGCCTAAGATACAGTCCCGGCGTGCACATGCGGATACCCGGAATTCGCTGGTATGTCCTCGTGCGTATTCCTGAGGACTTCGTCGCCAAGCGCATCGAGGAATTCCACTGGTCATCTATCGGAATGTTGATGATCACTTTCCTCATCGTGGTCGTGCTGGCAGCCCTGCTCTCGAACTTCGTAGTCATACCGATAACTCGGCTGAAGAGTGTTGCCATGGCGGTGGCGCGGAAGGACTTCTCACCCGCGCAGGTGCGTGCGATTCCCACCGTCTATGAGGAGGTCGACAAGATATCCCAGGCGCTTGAGGACATGGTTCTGCAGGTCGATCGCTACTTTAACGAAGTCGCCAGCACCCGTGATGCCCTCACTTTCGGCCTGACGACTATCGTCGAGTTCCGCGACCCGGAGACAGGCTATCACGTCGAACGTATGGCCCACTACAGCCGCGAGCTGTGCCGCGCTCTAGTGGAGCGAGGGCTGAGCGAGGAGCTATCAGAAGAGCTTATCGACGACATCTTCAAGGCGGCACCACTGCACGACGTGGGGAAGGTTGCGATTCCCGATAGCATTCTCCTCAAGCCAGACCAGCTTACTCCGCGCGAATTCGAGATCATGAAAACCCACACTACCGCCGGAGCACACGCGATTGCATCCATCCAAAGGAAGCTTCCAAGGGCTTCGTTCCTCACTCTGGCTGTGGAAATCGCCCTCGCTCACCACGAGTGGTGGGATGGGACCGGCTATCCTTCCGGCCTCGCGGGTCAAGATATCCCTCTCAGCGCAAGGATACTGGCATTGGCCGATGTCTATGACGCACTCGCATTCCCCCGCATCTACCGGCCATACCGGTTCGGTCATAAGGAGATAATAGAGCTGATAGTCGACAAGAGCGGAACCCATTTCGATCCCCGCATCGTGGAAGCATTCGTGAACATCGAGGAGGTGTTTCAGCACATCCGTAGCGAGTTCGCGGACGTGGGAGATGCAGCTGGATCGAGTGGCCCAGCAGCATAGGGACAGAACGCCCGAGTTGCTTCACGCAGTCACGAGCATGTCCAGCGAGGGCGTTTCCCACGCACGCATTGTTCATTGCTCCGCTGCAAAGACGACTTATGCCATCTGCGTCGCCTCCCATATGCTAGAATCCGGATTGAGTACTCACAGCAGGTTGACAGGAGGCGAATCTGAAAGACACATGTTCGCGGGTGTCTCTGGCAGCGGGTGCATGGTCCTTGCAGGCTCCCAAATGAGTATGGCCAAGGCTGACGTCCCCGCCGGTTCTTCAAACCCTAGCGCACGTTGGCTTTGAGGCACCGTCAACTTACACTGAAGGTGATGATACACTCATGGGCACGTTCGAATCAGCTGTAAACAGCATCAAATCAGTGTCGGAACTCCCGAAACGGTACTCAGCGACGCAAGTGGAGGAGAAATGGAAGCGCTATTGGGAGGAGCGTGGTGTTTTCCATTTCAGGAAAGATGCCACGCGGGAGCGTATTTACTCGGTTGATACCCCGCCCCCCACTGTATCAGGGGACCTGCACATTGGGCACGTTTTTTCCTATGCACACCAGGACTTCATCGTCCGCTACAAACGCATGCAGGGATTCGAGGTCTTCTACCCATTCGGATTCGATGACAACGGTCTGCCTACGGAGCGGCTGGTCGAAAAGACCAAGGGCGTACGCGCCGCTGAACTGCCTCGCGACGAGTTCATCAAGCTATGCCATGAGGTCAGCCAGGAACAGGAGTCAAAGTTCAAGGATCTCTGGCAGGCAGTGGGGCTATCCTGCGACTGGTCGGAAGTGTACACCACCATCAGCGAGCGGAGTCGGCGCATCTCTCAGCGCAGTTTCCTGCACCTGCTTCAGGATGGACACCTCTACCGCAAGGAGTCGCCGACCCTCTGGTGCCCGGAGTGCAGAACCGCTATTGCCCAAGCCGAAATCGAGGATCAGGAGCGCGATAGCGAATTCTACGAGATCATCTTCACGGCCAGTGATGGGCGTCGCGTACCAATCGCAACTACACGACCGGAGCTCCTTCCGGCCTGCGTAGCCGTGTTCGTACATCCCGATGATGCACGCTACCAGGACCTCATCGGGAAGAACCTGCAGACTCCGCACTTCAACCATGAAGTCGAAGTGATGGCCGACGAACTGGCGGATCCCGAAAAGGGTACCGGCATCGTGATGTGTTGCACCTTTGGGGACACCACAGATATCGACTGGTGGCAGCGACACCATCTAGATACGCGAGTGGTCATCGACGAAAGGGGACGACTCAATGAGCACGCACAGGCATTTGCAGGTATGAGTCTCGACGAAGGACGCCGAGCTGTGGTTGAACAGCTTCGCGAGGGCGGATTTCTTACCCGGAGCTGGAGTATCCAGCATCCGGTGAACTGCCACGAGCGCTGCGGCACGCCGCTGGAATTCCTCATAACCAGGCAATGGTATGTGCGGCTGCTGGACAAGAAGGAGCAGTTGGTCGCCCAGGGCGCGAAGTGCCGGTGGTTCCCGGAACACATGGGTGTTCGCTACCGCCACTGGGTGGAGAATCTGAAATGGGACTGGGGCATCAGTCGGCAGCGTTACTTCGGAGTGCCGTTCCCAGTGTGGTACTGCGCGGACTGCGATGAGGTGATTCCCGCTCGCGAGGAAGACCTGCCGGTGAACCCGTTACACGATGCCCCCCCAGTGGAGGTCTGCCCTCATTGCGGCTCCAGCAACATCGTGCCAGAGAAAGACGTGCTCGACACCTGGGCAACGAGCTCGCTCACTCCTCAACTGAATACCAGGTGGGGAGAGCCGAATGACCGCAGCCAGTTGCTCTTTCCCATGAGTCTGCGCCCGCAGGCACACGACATCATACGCACCTGGGCTTTCTATACTATCGTCAAGGCCTACTTGCACACAGGCGAGATACCGTGGTTCGACGTGGTGGTCAGCGGTCATGCGCAGGATTCCAGTCGCCACAAGATATCTAAGAGTAAAGGCAAGGGCACCCGCAGTCCGCGAGAGTTGGTGGAGCAGTACTCAGCCGATGTCATTCGTTACTGGGCGGCTTCGGCTAAACTGGGCACCGATACGTTCATCGACATGGACGATCCGAGAAAGGACTTCGAAGCAGGGAAGAGACTCGTGACCAAGCTGTACAACGCCAGCAAGCTTGCACTCCGGCACCTCATCGGCTTCACGCCGGCGGCAAACCAACCATTGGCCAGCATCATAACCCACCCAGTCGACCGCTGGGCAATGACGAAGCTCACACGAACCGTGGAGGCAGCCACCAGACACCTCGAAGAGTATGATTTCGCAGAGGCGCTTGCAGTCACCGAGCGATTCTTCTGGAATGATTTCTGCGACAATTACCTCGAACTAGTCAAGGGCCGGCTGTACGGGGATGCTATCCTCCATCTTGAGAAAGACCATGCCGCGCGTGTGCAGCTATCGGCAAAGCAGACTCTCTACGTGGCGCTCGAAAGCCTGCTCAAGCTGTTCGCTCCGTTTATCCCATTCATTACCGAGGAGATCTGGCATTGGTACTTCGCTGGATTCAGTGACTTACCAAGCGTGCATCTGCTCTCTTGGCCACGTAGAGAGGAGTTTGCGGATCTGGTCGACGAGGAGCTTTTCACAATCGGTGAGGACCTTGTTGAAGCGCTCGCACTCGCCCGCAAGGCCAAGAGCGAGCTTGGCGTTTCCATCAAGAAGCAGGCGAAGAAGCTCACCATCGGATTCACCAACGAACAGAAGGTGAATCCAGTCGTGGGCGAGCATCTGAAAGTCGTGGAAACAGACTTGCTGGCGACGGCGAACGTCGACGAGCTCGAATTCAAGGCTGAGGTAGTGCCGCAAGGGGTCGAGCTGGAATCAGGTCGCCTACGCGGGCTTCTCGAAATGGAAGGCCAGGAGAAGGCTGAAACCTAGGAATCGTGCTCCGCTCCCGCTGCCTCGCGGGAGCCATCTCCAGTTTGGTCGGTACCCTCGGCGGGAGATTTCGCATCACTCCCGTGCTGCTTCGATCTCACAGCCGAGACCTGCCCTCGTCCGGCAGAGATCTTCCGCGGGGTCTTCACAACAGAAGAAAGGTCTGTAATCTCCGGACCCTCCGGGTGATGCACCTCGTAGATTCTCACGGGCGTCGAACGACCCTTCACCATTGTCTCATCCAGATAGCTGTAGCTGAAGTCGCCACCCAGATGTTGCGCCACTTCTTCACTCACCAGAATGGCTGTATGGTATGCCTTAGTCTCGCTTTCCAGCCGCGATGCCACATTAACTACATCGCCAATGCATGTGTAATCCATCCGACGCCCGGAGCCTACGTTGCCCATAACAACAGTTCCGTAGTGGATACCCACACCTATACGGAAAGTAGAAACCGGAATCCCTTCAGTGAAACTGGCGGAGCGCCTGTAAACAGCCTCTACCATCTGCAGCCCAGCGCGCACGGCACTTGCGCAAGGGTTCTCAAGTGGCACCGGTGCTCCGAAGACCGCCATCACGCCATCACCCATAAACTTGTCCACGAAACCGCCGTTCCCCATTATGATCTCGGACACTTCCGTCAGGAAACGATTCAGAAAATCCACAGTCTGCCCCGGATCCAGCGGCTCTGAAATAGTAGAATAGTTGCGGATATCAGAGAACAGGAGCGCCACTTCCCGCTCCGTGCCGCCAAGAACCGCCAGTTGTGGATTCTCGATGATTTCCTTCACGATGTCCGGTGCCATATAGCGACCGAAAGTGGCGCGAATGCGTCGCTTGTCCGACTCCTCTGCCAGGACGCGAAAACCCAACGAGAAGAAGAAAGTCGCGAAAAACGCCGTGCTCGACATCGTGAATTCCATTAGCACGTTGAACTGCGTGAACAGCAGGAAAACCAAACTCACAAACAGGGCGCCAAGAACGATGAAGGCGAACATACTCCAGAGAGGTCGCAGGCTCACTGCCAACAGCCAGGAAACCAGCGCCAGCAGGATGAGCACGACGATGGTCAGTCTCCAGTCTACTGGGTAGATGAGGTCGTGCTTCATGAGCGTATTCAGTGCTTGTGCGTTCGTTTCTACCCCGAACATCCTATCGAACGGAGTGAGGAAGTAATCGTTGTCTGCGGTCGCCACGCTGCCCACGAATACGATTGCGCCCTTGAAAGACGACATATCAGGAAGTTCAGCCGATCCCTGTTCCCAAGTTGCGGCGGTCTTATCGGGAAACAGAGTTGCCAGCTGCCAGGTGCGTATCGTCTCACTGGGACCGTAGTAGTTGATGAGGAAATCATGGTAGCGACTGATACCGAACTCCCCAGGTGCGGCGTCGAACCGAGAGAGCTTCCCCTCGTCCTTTAGCAACTGGCGGAAAGCCTGCACTGCCTGCGAGTAGTAGCGCTTCCCCTGATAATCCCGAAACGCCAGCTCCCTCTCTTTGAACGAAAGCTTCGTCAGAGCAGAGACTATCGCCAGTTCTGGTTCCGCTTCCATTAGCGTATCTGTTGGCAGCTCAAGCGTCGCCACACTGGCGACTTCACGCCCCTGTATAGACTTGCCTCTCACCTCCCACAGTGCAGATAAAATCACCGTCGTGCCGTGTTCCTGGGCATACCTGATGGCATCGCGCAGCGCCTGATCCTCGCTTTCGTCCCAAGGCTCAGTGGAGAAAAGGATGTCGAAGATAACTTCTTGCGCACCGGCATCAGCTAACCGACGTAACAGCTCCCCATGGAGGCTGCGCGGGAATGGATACGGGATACCGGCGTCCTGCAGGTCGGATATGGAGGCGTCGTCAATGCCAACGATGCAGATGCGGGAATCAGGGACCTTCGGTCCGCGCAGGGCAAATGCCATGCTCCAGAACCACCGCTCTCCGAATGCTGAAAGCCCATAGGCGGCAATAAGCCATGCTATCCCCAGGCCGAGAAAGCTGAAAGCCAGAGCCAGAAGTCTCCGTTTCCAATTCATCGGCATCTAAACTCCCGAAGGGCCAGCTCTCTCACCGTGCTCCTGCTTGGCTCCAGGCTACTTATTGCTCAAAGCCAGTCTCCGATTCCTGCTCGATGATGATATCGGTTCCGACCATGCCTCCAACGCCGATGGGCTGGTCTCCTGGCCCACTGAGGCTTGCCTCCACGATATCGAAGAGCGCAGTTCCGACTTCCAGCGGCATGAACTCCAATTCGGCGAAAGCACCACTTCCTGAAATCGGTTCAGCACCTGACGGGACCTGCCCTGAAACGGCAACTCGTCCGTGTTCATCGTCATAGAAGAACAGCGTACTACCACTCGTAAGGCCGGCCTTGTTCCCCCGCGAGAACTCAACCATCGAGGGGTCATAAGTCAGGACAATGCTCCAGCTCATCAGGTTGGTGACGTCCCCCATTTCCAGGCGCACGCGTATGGTGTTTCCCATTTGCACCGTCGAGGGGCCTACGGGGGTTAGCGAGAGATCAACAATCCCGCTCGGCGCATAGCGAAGTCTGAAGTGACGCACCTCGGAAGTAACCGGCACAGCGGATGGGTCTTGAATCGACGAGGACTCGTGCCATCCATCATGGTGACCGTATTCGTCGGTTCCACCCCAAGACCATCCGCTGGATTCCATAAACGACTCGAAGTCAAAGTAGCCACGGACGAACCAGGAGAACTCTACCGGTTCTTCGTCGGTGAAAAGCGAAGCGAACGAAGGTGTGCCGTTTATCAGACTATTGATGAGTACTTCGGCTGACGTGCCCGTCAACTCTCGAGTGGAAGTGATACCTCCGGCCTCTATCACCAGGTCGAAGTTGTTGAAGCACTCCTCATGGTTGAGTTCCCACTCGAAGCTGATTGAGCGGTCATCCGGGAAGGCGAACTCAGCACCGTCATCAGGAGCCATCAGAATAATGGGATACTCGTCGCTGCCTGGCTGAATCCCCAGCGCCAGCTCCACCACATCGGGGATACCATCGCCGTCGGTATCCAACGTTCCATAGCGGATGTCCATTGTGGGATGCGCCGATTCTATGGTGCCGCGCATCCGGTCGAGCAGTTCCTCTGAACTAGGGGCAAACTCCAGAACCGTTTCCTCAATATAGGCGTAATCATCCTCTATGGCACTGCGGAACCTGTCGATATCCTCAAGGCAGCCTCGCAGCTTGTTGCCTTGCTCCTCTGTCCCGGGAATCGGCTCGGTGCCCGCAGGAATCCAGGAAAGCAAGGGATCGTCCCGCAGCACATCCAGCAACTGAGCATACCTGCTTTCCAGTCCAGAATAGAGCCTCATCTGCTCCTGCATGTTGTAGTAGATGAACGACATGCGCGCCTGGTCGCCAGCCTGCTCATATCGCTGAAACTCGCGGAAAAACTGCTCATGGATACGCTCGTATAGTTCCCGATAACGCGTTCTCAATGCGGCACAGCCGGCGACCAGCGTGTCTGGGGCGATACCAGCGGACTCCCCAGGCGCGAAGATGTCCTCGGGCCACTCCTCCTCAGCACTGCCCACTTCTCCGGGCTGCCCCTCGTCGTCTACCTGCAGTTTCTGCCCCGGCCCAACCTGGAAAGTCTCCCCTGCCGCCACAACTTCAAAGGTACCCTCATACCCTGTGAAGACGGTCGTTCCATCCGGTTGAATGTCCACACCGAACTTGGTGCCACGCACCACGGCCAACGCCGTCGGCGTCTCGACTTCAAAGCTGGAACCTGGCGAGAGCGCTGCCTTCAGATTGAAAAGAAAGCCGCCGGCAAGAGTCTTGACCTTCCCGCTGCCATCTTTACCCAGCTCCTTCAGGCTGAGAACCGAGTTCTCCTTGATCAACACCACATTGTTGCCCGGAAACAGCAACTGCACCTTGCCGCCCTTGAGCGTACGAAGGGCATCACCTTTGCCCAGAATCTGATCAAGTGTAGCCCGCGCCCACGAGGTACTGCCGACGCTGCGCACCTGAACCGGCCCTGCGAGCCGCGTCACCTTCACCGCAAGATCCTGTGCTAGTATGGCTCCTCCAGCCACAAGCAGAAGAACTACTCCTGCGAGAATCGCCCTTCTCAGTTTTTCAATCACTGCCGTCATCAGGTTTCACTCCTTAGAACTCAAAGCCCAAACGAGCCTCGAGTGCATCGTCCTTTATGTCCGTCTGTCGGGCATAGTCCCGACGATCATAGGTGTAGCTCAGGATCAGCCGATAGTTACCGTCGAAACGGTAGCGGTATTCCAACCCCAAGTTGAAGGACTTGTAATCGTTCACCGAAGCCAGCATCGCCTGATTCAGGCGGTTGTAAGCAACGTAACAACGGATGTCCTGGTCATCGGAGAGCGGATAGAAGAAATCCGCAAATAGATCAAGGATGCTGTAATCCCGGCCTGTATTGGTGCTATAGCTCTGGTCGGTGTAACCGAGTTCTGTAGTCAGAGCTGCACCTCGGGGGAAGTTGTAGTTCATTCCCACCCGATTGAACCACCGCCTGTAGCTGCGAGCATCATCGGAATAGCCGTAACTGAAGTAGTCAGAGTTGTAGTACCAGCGCGCTCGATAGCTCGGATAGTAGTTCAGGTAGAGCTGTCCGTGCCAGAAATCGTAATCGTTGCCACTCGCCACCTGATAATCCTTACTCCGCCATTCCAGTTTGAAGTCACCATCGGTAGCCGGATTGAAGCTGCGGTAGAAGCGCAGCCGCAACCGGTCTTCGTTGTACCCAAGCGTGCTGCTCCGCCGCTGGTTGCGGTCAAGGTAGCGCCAGTCAGCTTCGACCAGTGTCTGCAGGTCCGGCTGATACCGGGCGCCAAGCTTCCATTGCTGCTCGAAGTATGCGCTGCTCTTACGAACGTCGTAGGACTTCTCCAGGCTCCGATAGTCGAGTTGCCAGCTCCAGATGTCAGTCGGAAGGTACTGCACGCCTGCGCCGATATAGGTGGCGTTGCTCCCCAGCGCATCGCCCAAAGCATACTGGTAATCGTAGACCTTCCAGAACGCATCTCCAATCACCCGCGGCTCAAACTCATGTGTGAGCGAGACGCTGGCGCGATGGCTGAGTAACGAGCGAGCTGAAACCGCGCGGTAGTTCTTCGAGGCATAAGCATAGGAGAAATCAGCTTCGCTGCAGCCCTGATTGAATGGCAGATCGTAGTCAAGACGAAGATCCAGCTGTTTCCGGCTGTTGGTGTTCGATCCCAGATCCCGGTAGTCGCCAAAACGCTGCCTCATCCGCAGATCGCCGCCGTAAAAGGCCGGCAGTTCTTCCTTCAAGCCAACCTGCCACCGCCGCAGATTGAGAAACGAATGATCGTTGTCGTAGTCCAGCATCAATGTGTAAAGCTCATTACTGGAGTTCCGGTACTGCTGCCGGAAGCTGAAGAACTGCCGATCATGGTCAGTAAGCGTGCCATTCCCGGTCAGCAAGCCTATTTCACCGCTTCCATGCCATTCAGGCTCCACCCGCTCGGCCGCTGGCTGCCCTCCCAGCAGTACGGACTGTGTAACGACAACCACGCTAATCTGTAGCAAGTAGTTGTCTACAGAAAGCGACGTTCGATCGACCAGATCCGTGAGGGCCGCAATCTCACTCTGCTGCTGGGCCAGCATTTCGGGGTGTGCCTGAGAGTAGTCCAGCACTTCATCCAGAGCTGAGGAGAGCTTCGACGCTATCTCCGTCAGATCATCGCGCATCGCCATCAGTTGGTCGTAGTCCTCCTGGTAGCTCTCCGGCGCGACGCGTGCAGCTTGAGCGGAAGTCACTTTCTCCAAAAGAGCTTCATACACAGGGGATCCTTCTCGAACCTGCCTTTGCAGTGCTTCGAGCTCTGCTCTAACAGACGGCAGCTCGGTATCCGCACTTGCTGCGATCGGCAGAAGAAGGGCGAGAACGCCCACCAGTATCCCAACGTATTTCAGATAAGTCATAGCCCCCTCGCGTGATGCGAGCTTAGTACAGCCCCGTAAATATACTATAAACCCCAGATGCGGGCAAATCCTCTCCATTTCATTGGTTCCCTGCGTGCCGGTCGGACTCGCTGACGATGCGCTCGAGTATCAGTCTCAAGACTTCCTTATCCATCTCCGCCTGTTCGGTCGCCATCTGCTCACGCAGGACCCGGGAAATGCCCCTTATCGTTTCCTCCACCTCCTGCCTCACCTCTCGCTTCAACGTTGCAGGAAGACCATCGAACCAGAAGAAGCCTTCGCAACACAGTGGGCAATTCACACGAACTCGGTTGGAGAGAGCTCGCACCGGCAGTGAGAAGGAAGTCTGGCACTGCGGGCAAGTGAGCGTGATATCGGATGGCAGTGTCAGCACTATCCGCCACGCTCCTGGGTATGCTTAACCAACGGCGAGAAGCGATGCTTGAGCAAGAATATGATCTCCGGCAGTGCGGAGTACTCGACGATATTGTGGGCGATGATCTCAGTGAGTGGAACAGCTGCCACGTTGTCGCGTTTTAGCACAGCCAGTCTTCGCCCTACCCCGTGAACCAGCCCGAGGAGAAAGATGATGTTCGAGCTCCAATCATCGAGAGAAGCTATCACGAACTCTGACTCTTGTATGTTCTCGCACGCCCGGCAGAGCTGCTCGGCATCATCCATCTCGTCACCGAGACGATATACAGACAGGCGCAGATCCTTCAGGGCAGGCAGAATCGCCCTAGCAAAAACCTCGTCATTACGCGGGTCCCGTCGAAGCAAAACAGTGGTCTTGCCACGGGTGTAGACCGGTGCTTTGCGGCAATGTCCATCTGAAAAGCGCCAGCAGTAGATGCGGAATGGTGGCTCCTCCACATCGGCAACTGGCATGTCCTCCGGTTCTTTGCGTATTATTCCTGCAACTTCCTTCACCAGCTCATCTGTTACCTGCAACTTGATTTCGGCTTTCTCCCGGGCATAACGGATCTCATCTACAATCGAGGGGGCCTCAGAGTAGAGGGAGCATTGGGAGCAAACATTGAGGTTGTATATCCGGATGCCAAGTTCGCGGCACGCCATGGCCGTTACCAGTTTGCCCTCTCCACGAAAGGGACGTAACTCAGTGCCCAGAGACAAGAACCTGCAGCGCGGCTTGCTGATAATATCCGGCACTTCACAATTGAGGCAGGTCAATGGATCCACTTCCGCGAAGTAGGCGTCCGTGGATATCGTGCAGTAGGCGGACCCGAAGCTCACGCGCCTAAACGGACACGGTGGGACGCTGAGAAAGGTCTCCTCAGTTGGTTCATCATGAGAAGACCCTGATGCATCGTGGTCTTCGGGCTCTGTCATCACATAGGGATTATACCGCGCCCATCTCAATCGCGTAAGTTTCCGACACCGCATCCCCGCATGACGGATGCCCACGCCCCAGAGGTGCAGATCTTCCTAAAGGAGCTTGATGTGAGTCGCGCCAATCTCGATGATATCCCCTGGATGGACCTCTTCCGCCCGATGAGGTTCCAGCCTGCGGCCGTTCACCACCGTTCCATTAGTGCTGCCCAGATCCTCCAGCGTAACTTCATTGGCGGAGCAATGGAACCGCGCGTGCATTCGGCTGACCTGCTTGTCCTCGGAGAGGCTCACATCGCAGCCCTTGCGACCGAGGGTGAGGTTATCCACCAAGTCGAAGGTCATTCCAGAATGAGCTCCAACTACAACGATTGCGCTGGACGGCGTTGAGGCGAGAGCTTCGGCTGGGTGCGCGGCAGCTTGATCCTCAACCTCCGCCGCTATCAACTCCTCTATATCGACTTCGCTCCGCCCCCGTGCGAGTTTGCGTTCGTGGAACACGAGTCGTGTCTGACCAATGTAGAAGTTCTCACCGTCTCTCACGACTGCACGCCGTTGAGGGACGTCTTTGACAAGAGGAAGGTTGCTCTGATCCAGCGCTGTCAGCACGAATCCGTCACGCCCCAGCCGGATCTCAGCGTGATGGGGCAGCACAGCAGGGTCATGGCGAATGCGGATATTGCAGTCCTCGGCGCGACCGATGAGATTAGTCTGCGGACGTATGGGGAAATCCTTCCCCTCCAACGGCGCGACCATCACCGTAACCCACGCCGCGCGCAGGAGCTTGAAGATCGTCAGAGCAACCAGCAGGACGAAAAGCGCGGTCATCAGGACAAGCCCTGGCCATGCCAGCCTTGCCAGCGCCGAGCCAAGTCCAGGAGAGCGGAACACGAAATCCGCGCTCGCAGTAGCACCAGCAGTCTTAGCGGCGAGCGTACCCTCGACTATCGCCCCTGGGCGTCCCTCAGCGCTGTCGTATTCAATGACATACTCGTTGAGAATCTGATTGAGGATCGTCTGATAGATCTCGGCGAGTTCCCCAGCATCCGGCGCAAGAAAGAATTTTCCCCCTGTTGCGTCTGCGATGGCGGTTAGTCCCGGCACGTCTACCTGGTCACCGAGCCCGAGCGTGAAGACCGAGAAGCTCTGGTTCTTTGCCAGAACGTCGTTATGATACATACTGACCAAGCTCTGCGGCGTCTCGCTGCTCTTGTTGTCCAACCCGTCACTCAGCACTATGATTGCCTTGCGGAACTTACGTTCCTCAAGCATCAGATTGACCCCCTGAAGAATCGCATCATAAAGCCGTGTCTGACCCATGGCATAGAGGTGATCCAGCGCGTCGAGCATAACCTCGTGCTCATTCGTGAAGTCTTGCATGACCATAACTGCATCCGAGAACTTGATGAGAGCAACCTTGTCCTCGGGTTGCAGCTGGCGTACGAAAGCTCGTACCGCTTCCTTCTCGTCTTCGATAGCTCCTTCCATAGAGCCGCTCACGTCTATGATGAAGAGGATTGCCAGGGGCAGCTTGAACACCTCAGGATTGGCGAACCGTAATCCACTCACAGCCTGGCCGTTTTCCGTCAGCGCGAAGTCCTCTGGCGAGAGGTCTTTGAGCGGCAGGCCTCGACTGTCCAAAACCGAAGCGAAGAGACGCACCACGGGAAACTCCGAGAGGTCATACTGCGAGACCAGTACCTGATGCGGCTTGAGAGGCGCGACTCTGGGAAGGGGTGTTGCGCGAGTTGAGCCACCCCCTGCTCTAGGGGCACTACCGGACGATCCCGCAGGTGGAGCAGGTCGCCGAGGCGCTCCCTGCCCGGGAACACCAGCAATCCCCGGGGGAGCTCCGACTGACCACATAAACAGCCCGCCAACGACCAGCAGGGTCAACAGCGTCAAGTCTCTTCTCTGCGGCTTCACCGTCACTGCAATTGTAGCGCACCCAGTGCTTGCAGCACACATTGGGCATCATTCACGCTTTTGCGCCCTGTGGTATATAATGTTTGACCGGTGAGCTGATGCCACAGGAGGATACTAAACAACCGCTATCCGACACTGCTTCGTCTGGATTGACCTACGAGAAGGCAGGTGTATCCATCGCTGCCGCCGAGGATGCTGTCGCTCGCATTAAGCGACTCGCGGAGAGCACACGTACGCCTCAGGTACTGGCTGGAGTCGGCCCATTCGCTGCTGCTTTCCAAGCCGACTTTGCGCAATACGAAGAACCGTTGCTGGTAGCTTCCACCGACGGTGTCGGAACCAAGGTTAAGCTGGCGGCAGCCTTCGGCAGGTACAAAGAGGTGGGGCGAGATACTGTAGCCGTCTCAACCAACGATGTTCTCACTTGCGGCGCATCACCGCTCTTCTTCCTCGACTACATTGCGTGCAATCGCGTCGAGCCGAACGTCATTGAAGAGCTGGTTACAGGGATGCGTGATGGGTGCCTCGAAGCCTCCATGGCTTTAGTGGGTGGAGAGCTTGCTGAAATGCGTGATTTGTATTCACCCGGCGAGTTCGATCTTGTGGGTTTCGCCGTTGGTGTAGTTGACAGGAGCCAGCTCATCACCGGTGAGCAGATTACTGTGGGCGACCGGCTTCTGGCGGTGCCTTCTAGTGGGATTCACGCCAATGGGCTTACATTGGCGCGGAAGGTGTTCAAAGGAATGTCTGAGGAGCAGTGGAAACAGATCGATGACCGTCTGGGATGCAGTCTTGCCGACGAGATGCTCAAGCCCACGCGCATCTACGCTCGGGAGATGAAGCATCTGCTGGATGCGGGGTTGCAGATTAGGGGTGCGGCCCACATCAGTGGCGGCGGTATTCCGGGGAATCTCTCGCGCATTCTGCCACCCGGAGTGGATGCGCAGATCAGAGGATCGCTGCTTCCGAAGCTACCCATTTTCGACCTCATCGCCGAGCGTGGTCCGGTGGCGACGGATGAGATGTGGAGGACCTTCAACATGGGAGTCGGTCTGGTGCTTGCAGTACGACCTGCGAATGTGGAACCAGCGAAGGAAGTTGCTCAGGAGGAAGGCTTCAGCCTGCTTGATATCGGCGAGGTCGTACCTGGCGACCAACGCGTGAACATAATCTAGAGAAGGAGGAACCAATGGCTTCAAACACAAGGATGCTGCTGGCGGCAATAACGGGAGTGCTCGCGTCTGCCCTGATTCTGTGTGCAACCGCCAGTTGCGGGATGATGCAGAACATTCCGAGCGTGATGAAGATCACCGTCCTCGATGAGCACGGGCACCCCTATGGATTCGTGTCCATTTCTGTCATCAACGAACAAGGACTGGTCGTATCCTCAGGGCAGGCAACTGATCGTGGCACCCTGATTCTGGGCAAGAACGAAGGGATGAAGTCTGGCACCTACACCTTTGTCGTGAAGAATGTCTCTGGCCTCGAGCTCCCCATATTATCGCCGGACAAGGTCGTCGTACCCCCTGGTCGCACGGTGGATGTGGTGATCAAGCTCGGACCTGCACCCAGCTAATCGAGCATCCACCACCATGCAACTGCTTATCAAAGCTCTTAAGTACTCGTCCAGACCATTGAAGCCTTGTTAAACCGTTCACTTGACAAAGGCGGATGTCTTGTATAAGTTGGAAACACGGCAAGGAAGGGCGCAGAGCCTCGCCCGACAAATGAACATCTCAGTATCCACGCATGGCAGGGAGTATCCTTCTTGGAGGTAATCATGGCTGGAATTAACCGCATCCTCGTGGTTGGGGCTGTAGGCCAGATCGGCAGCGAGCTCACAATGGCGCTTCGTGAGAAGTACGGGTCCGACAATGTGGTGGCTGCGGGACGCAAGACTCAACCCTCACCGACTCTCCGCGATTCTGGACCCTTTGTCTGGTGCGATGTTACCGACCGCAAGAGACTTGATGCAACCGTTGAGCAGCATAAGATCGACACCATCATCAACATGGCGGCGATCCTATCAGCCACTGGCGAGAAGAACCCACAGCGTTGTTGGGACGTCAACGTCGCGGGGCTGATCAACACGCTGGAGGTGGCGCGCGAACACAATCTCACGCAGGTGCTCTGCCCATCGAGCATTGCTGTGTTTGGTCCTGAGACGCCAAAGGAGAACACGCCCCAAGAAACGGTATTGAGACCAACGACGATGTACGGCGTGACAAAGGTCACCGGCGAGCTGCTCTGCGACTATTATGTGCGCAGGTTCGGCGTTGACGCCCGTGGGCTGCGCTATCCCGGAATCATCTCTGCAGAAACGCTTCCTGGCGGCGGCACCACTGACTACGCGGTAGAGATTTTCTACAAGGCGATTGAAGAGGGACGCTACACTTGCTTCGTAAGGGAGGATACTTCGCTACCGATGATGTACATGCCCGACTGCATCAAGGCGACGATGGACTTGATGGCGGCGCCCTTCGAAAGCCTGAAGCATCATGGCGACTTCAATATCGGGGCGATGAGCTTCACTGCGGCCGAGCTGGCAGCGGAGATCAAGAAGCACATTCCGGATTTCGAGGTCACCTATGAACCCGACTTCCGCCAGGAGATCGCTGACAGCTGGCCCAGCAGCATTGACGACTCCGCAGCCCGCGAAGAATGGGGCTGGGAACCAGCTTATGATCTTGCACGGATGACCGAGGACATGCTGGAGAAGCTGAGAGCCCGCCATCAGCGCGGCGAGCTCTACGGAAGCGGGAGCTAGAGGCACGGCAAGACGATCTCATTTGCCGTATGAGCGTGCGCATTCAAGCATCCACCGCTCCCGGTATTGTTGATTGTCCGCGAAGCTCGTGCTAGAATCGCCGCCGCGTGACGATCCAGGGCGCAAGCCGAGTGATGGCGCCGTCCCGGGTTGAACACCGGCAGGATAACGGTAATCAGGCAACTGAGGCGTATGGAGAATGACTGATTTGGGTTCGTACGAAACGGCATACGACAAGTTCGACTGGCAGCTTGCACGCAAAGAGCTCGGTTACGAAGATGGCTCGCCGCTGAATATAGGCTACTACTGCACCGACCGCAACTGCGAGCGCGGGCTGGGCGACACGGTGGCGCTCATTTGGGAAGACAGTTCCGGCGACGTGCGGCGGTACACCTTCAACGACCTGCGGATTCACAGCAATGCATACGCTTCGCTGCTTGCGGATTTGAAGATAGCCTCAGGCGAGCGGGTGTGCATCTTTATGGATCGGGTGCCCGACCTGTATTTCTCCTTTCTTGGCATCCTGAAGTTGGGCGCGATTGCAGTGCCGCTGTTTTCAGCCTTCGGTGAGGACTCGCTGCTGACGAGGATGGAGAACTCCGGTGCGGCTGCGATATTCACGACTCGGAAGCACGTCAAGAAGGTGCGCAAGATCAGGGATAGGCTTCCACAGCTCAAGCACATTGTCGTGGTTGACGGCGACGGAATGGCGCTCAAGGAGAGGGAGCACGCTTTCAACGTGGAAACTGCGCCGAAAGTGGAATCCTTCGATGTTTACCCTGCGACGGCTGACACGCCTTCGGTCCTGCACTACACTTCCGGAACGACCGGACAGCCGAAGGGCGCGCTGCACGTTCACGGTTCCATCTTCCAGCAGCACCTGACTACGAAATGGGTGCTCGACCTGAAGCCAGGCGACGTTTACTGGTGCACCGCCGACCCGGGATGGGTTACCGGTACATCCTACGGGATCATCGGGCCCTGGAGCCTGGGGATAACCCAAGTTGTGCTGGAGGTGGGCTTTTTCCCCGCGCGATGGTACGGAGCCATTGAGAATTTCGGGGTGACGGTATGGTATTCCGCACCCACAGCAATCCGTCTGCTGATGAGAGAAGGAGAAGCCACGGTCAAGAAATTCGACCTTTCGTCGCTGAGGCACATTTGCAGCGTGGGCGAACCTCTGAATCCCGAGGCTGTAATCTGGTCGGAAAAGGTCTACGGGCTTCCCTTCCACGATACCTGGTGGCAGACCGAGACCGGAAGCATCATGATTTCGAACTTTCCGGGGATGAAGATAAAGCCCGGTTCCATGGGCAAGCCGTTCCCGGGTGTTACCGCCGCCGTGCTGGGGCCGGACTACAACCCGGTACTTGAGCCGGGGAAAGCCGGCGTCCTGGCTCTGAAGCCTCCCTGGCCATCGATGTTTAGAACCTACTGGAACAACCCCAGCACTTACGAAGCGAAGTTCAAGAACGGCTGGTACATTACCGGCGACCGTGCCCGGATCGACAAGGAGGGCTACTTCTGGTTCGTGGGACGGGATGACGACGTCATCAATACCGGTGGTCACCTGGTGAGTCCGTTTGAGGTCGAGTCGGCGTTGCTGGAACACGAAGCGGTTGCGGAGTCGGCCGCCATAGGCAAGCCGGACCCGGTGAATATGGAGGTTGTCAAGGCTTTCGTCGCGCTGAAGCCAGGCCATGAACCCAGCCATGACCTTGAGCTCAACATCATCAATTTCATCCGCAAGCATCTGTCTCCGCTGGCGATGCCGCAGGAAATTGAATTCGTGAAGTCACTGCCGAAGACGCGGAGCGGGAAGATCATGCGCCGGCTTCTGAGAGCGCAAGAGACCGGCGAAGAAATCGGAGATATATCAACACTTGAGGACGACTGATTTCTAATGGAGGATATGCATTATGGCGATGAAAGATGTGATTGTTGACTATGTTAAAGACGAGTACCTTGAAGAGGGCGATGAAACCGAGATTGACGAGAATACGCCCCTCATCTCCGGTGGGATTGTAGACTCGTTCTCTATGGTCTCGCTGAAGATGTTCCTTGAAAGGAAGTACAAGATCAGTATTCCGGACGAGAAGGCTACAACTGAAGCATTCGATACTGTTGCCAGCATCATGAAACTGGTCAAGGAGTATGCGCCCGACGCCGAGTAGCGCAGGAAAGCTATTCGTGGAGGATTGTTCGGTGGCATGTTTGCCACCGTGGGCGCTACACCTCTGGAGACGAAATCTTAGGAGGACTGAATTATGACTTACAGCAGTGAGGCACGGGATTCTTATCAGAGGGAACTATCTAGAATGCACGAAGGAGGACTGTTCAAGGAGGAGCGTTACATCCACTCTCCCCAGGGAGTGGAGGTCGACGTTGAGTTTCCATCCGGCTCTCCACCCAAGCCTGTGATCAACTTCTGTGCCAACAACTACCTGGGTCTTTCCAGCCACCCTGATGTGGTCGAGGCTGCGCGAAAAGGACTCGATGAGCGGGGTTACGGCATGTCCTCGGTCCGCTTCATATGCGGTACTCAGGACATTCACCGAGAGCTGGAGAACAAGCTAACCAAGTTCCTGGAGACCGAGGATACGATTCTCTTCCCCTCGTGCATGGATGCTAACGCCGGATTCTTCGAGGCCGTGCTCACCAAGGATGACGTCATGATCGCCGATCGCCTGGTACATGCCTCGCTCATCGACGGAATGCGGCTGTGTTCGGCGCAACGAGATTCCTACAAGCACTCCGATATGAAGCACCTGGAATCCAAGCTTGAGCAATACAAGGACGCTCGGTTTCGGATGGTTATCACCGACGGCGTATTCAGCATGGACGGCGATATCGCGAAACTCGATGAGATATGCGAGCTGGCCGACAAGTACGACGCTATGGTCATGGTTGATGACAGCCACGCCACCGGCTTCATGGGCAAGCACGGCAAGGGCACCCACGAGCACTGCGGGGTTCTGGGCAGGATCGACGCCATCACCACGACCCTGGGAAAAGCACTGGGTGGAGCTTCCGGTGGCTGCGTCAGCGGACGCAAGGAACTGGTGGAGATGTGCCGCCAGCGCGCCCGGCCTTACCTTTTCTCCAACACCATGCCCCCGGTAATCGTCTCCGCCGCGAATGCGGTGATTGACCTGATCTCCCGCACCACCGAGCGGCGCGACAAGCTAGAGGCGAACACGAAGTACTTCCGCGAGAACATGACCGCCGCTGGCTTCGATATCCGCGAGGGCGTGCACCCGATCGTGCCCATCATGCTTTACAACGCCAAGCTGGCACAGGATATGGCGCGCGACCTCTTCGACGAAGGCATCTATGTCATCGGCTTCTTCTTCCCGGTGGTGCCAAAGGGACAAGCGCGAATCCGGGTCCAGCTTTCAGCGGCGCATGAGAAGGAGCATTTGGACAAAGCCATCGCCGCGTTCACGAAGATCGGCAGGAAGTACGACATCCTGGGAAAGGGGAAAAAAGAGATCATCGATATGTACGGGCTGTAGGGCGAGATGCAAGTTCTTCCGAGGCAGCCAACTCTGACGAGTCCCTGCGCCATAGAGAAAGACGACAGGCGGGGAGGCTCCATCGCGGTGCAAGCACCCCTCGTCCAGAGAGGCGAAAGAAGTGAGCAGTGCAGTAGTTAGGCAGCCGGGCTAGTCAGCCCCGGCCTACTTGTGAAGAAATGACGAGTGAGGACGCTCCAGAGACGTGCAAACCCTCCTCAGGCGGTTAACCAATCTCGGAAGGACTATCGCCCAGAAAGACGGTGGATACCCGTCGTTTTAGGAGTCAGCGGACACCCAAGTACAAGGGGCGGTGCTGGTCATCCAGCTGCGGAATTACTCGACTAATCGAAACAACGAAGGCGGGCCCCGGAGACCACGCCTTACAGGTGGGACGCTACTCGCTGCGGAGGGCGTCGATGGGGTCGAGAAGCGCCGCTTTGCGGGCGGGGTAGTAGGCGGCGGCGAGTCCCACCACAATGACCACGATGGTGGCGATGTAGATACTGGAAGTCGTTATCGCCGGCGGGGGGAACGCCTCCGGCAGCGGAAGCATCCGCATCGCGCCGATGAGCGCCATCCCCAAAGCGATGCCGGTGAAGCCTCCGGCCAGGGTGATCATCAGCGCTTCCAGGACGAACTGCGACATGATGCCGAACTGTGTCGCCCCCAGTGCCTTGCGCAAGCCGATTTCACGCGTCCGTTCCTGCACTGAGACCAGCATTATGTTCATCACCCCCACCGCGCCGACGGTGAGGGTCATAGTCCCCACGGTGTAGAAGACGAAGAAAAAGGCGAGAAAGACTTTCTTGGCTTGGTCGCGCCAGCGGGCGGCAAAGTCACGGAAGCGGATGGCGTTCTCATCCTTGGGGTCAAAGCCGTGCCGCGCCGCCAGCAGACGCCGGGCGAGCAGCTTCCCTTTGTCGTAATCACGCAAGCTTTTCAGCGTTGCATAGATAGTGACATTCGCACGATTTCGCCGAGAGCCGCCGGTCACTGGCGTGATAGAGATCTCGTAGGTGGAAAGCGGGATGAAGACACTCCAATCCGACATCCAGTGATGCCTGTCAAAGGAGCCGATGACAGTGAACGTGGTACCGCCAATAGTGATACTTTCCCCGAGAGCTGTATCAACATCCGGGAAGAAAGTCTCCTTCACCCTACCACCGATGACCGCGACCTTGCTGAAACGCTCGTAATCAACTCCATTGAAGAACCTACCGTGGTCCGGATTCCAGTCGCGTAGTTCACGCATTTGCGGCGTGGTGGCGACAACGCCATACCACGCCTTCTTGTCGCCTACCTGCATCTGGTACCAGCAATCTACTTCCGGCTGTGCATCCTCGATATAGGGGTTGTTAGCTTTGAGGAATGCCGGATCCCCGGGATCGTAGGTCAGAGGATAGCGGGTGCCATCGCGCTCAAAGCTCTTGGCATACTCCATCACCAACATGTTCACGCCAAACTGCTCCCACCGCCGCTCCGTCTGCGCCTGAAACCCAGAGACGATAGCCACGAGGATAATGACGCTCGCGAGTCCCCAGACGATCCCGAACATAGTGAGCACGCTGCGCGTAAGGCTGGAAGCGAGATTCGCTATCGACATCCGCAGCAGATTGACGAAAGCGTTCAGCATCTGGTGTCTAGTCCGTCCTCAGAGCAACAATGGGATCTAGCAGAGCGGCCTGCCGCGCCGGGTAAGTACCCGCGATAAGTCCTACAACTACATTCACCACCACAGCTATGCAAATCGTATTCGCAGTGATCACTGGCGTAGGAAATTGCTCCGGCAGCGGGAGCAGACGCAGTAATCCCACCAGAGTGAGTCCGAGGACTATTCCAAAGAACCCGCCAGCCAGCGTGAGAATGAGTGCTTCCAGGAGGAACTGCCCCAATATAGACCCCGAGGGTGCCCCCAACGCCTTGCGCAAACCGATCTCACGCACGCGCTCGCCTACGCTTACCAGCATTATGTTCATCACACCAACCGCGCCTACCGCGAGCGTAGTTACGCCAACGAAGTAGCTGACAATGAACATCATCAAGAGTAGAACCTGGCTTTGCTGCCGCCAGCGGGAGAAGTCGCGGAAGCGGATGGCTTCTTCATCGCTAGGATCAAAACCGTGGCGGGCAGCGAGCATGCGACGCAGCATAGTCTGTGTCGCGTCATACTGCATCTGATTCTTGAGCGCTGCGTAGATGGAGAAATTGCCGCGCCCGCGCGACTCGCCGAGTCGCGCCAGCGATTTCTCGTAGGTGGAAAGCGGAATGAACACGCGATGATCACTGCCTCCCCGCCGCCGCTCCATTTCCCCTATCACCGTAAAAGTAACACCGGAAACTGCTAGCTGCTTGCCGAGAACGCTCGCGCCTTCCCCCCACAATGTGTTCTTGACTTCGCATCCTACTACTGCGACCTTGGAGCAATTGTCGTAGTCGATCGGACCGAAGAAGCGGCCAGCGGCAAGCCGGTAGTCTCGAATCCCACGCATATGCGGCGTGGTCGCGGATATCCCGAAAAAGTCCTTCTTTGCTCCCACCTGCATCTGACGCCACTCTTCCACCTGCGGAGCCGCCGCTCGCACCAGCGGGTTGTACTCTTCGATGAAGGCCGCATCCGCGGGATCGGGAGTAAGTGGCATCCGCGTGCCGTCCCTGGTGAAGTAGGGGGCGTACTCCATAATGAGCAGATTCACCCCCATATCCTTCCACATCTGCTGGTTCTGTTTGGCGAAGCCGGAGATTACCGAGACCAGGATAATCACGGTGGCGATGCCCCAGATGATACCGAACATAGTGAGTCCGGCTCGCAGTTTGTTCAAGCCCAGGCTGGTCAGAGCGAGTTTGAAGAGCTCGCACATAGTCGCACTTGATCCTACTAACCGTGGCGCACCACAACGCGCATTCCGCGGCGAGAAGACGCCGATGGTTTCGTCATCGCATCCTCAGTCAACTCGGCAACCACTTTATCCCCTTCCGTAAGCCCGCTCTTTATCTCTACAAGCCTGCCATCCGAAACACCGGTTTCAACTTCAACCGTTTCCGTCTTCCCGTTCTGAAGCAGCTTCTTCACTACCTTCTTCTCGCCACTAGAGCCAATGGCGATAACCGGTAGAGCCAAGGCGTTCTTCGCCGATTCCACGGTGATGGTCCCGCGAGCGGTGGAGCCAAGGCGAGGCTCCCCAATGGATTCGGTGAGCTCCATCTCTATGGGGAACATCACCACACCATTCTCGTTGGGCTTTCCGAAATGAGAAATGCGGCTAATCTCCCCAGCGACCTTTCGGTCTTTGATGAAAGAAAGGGAGAACTCGACCGGCATTCCTTCTTTGAGTACGCCGATCAGGTCCTCACCGATTTCGCTCTTCACGAGGATAGAAGTCGTGTCGCCGACAATCATAATTGGCAGTCCCTCGCGGCCACCCACGGAGGGTACCACGGTATCGCCAGGATCCATCTCCACTGAGAGCACTTTCCCGTTGACCTCGCTGCGAACAGCGGCGTTTTCGAGGTCTTCATGTGCGCTATCCAGCTGGATCTTAGCTTGCTTCAATTGGGCGCGGGCGATGGCTATATCCTCCGCAGAAGCGCTGGTCTTGGCATAATCGAGCCGCCGCTTAGCGTCATCGTAAGCCGCCTGAGCGCGTTCCCAGCGCCCCTTGGCATCCTCATACTCCTGGTCGGAAGAGTACCCCTTCTCGTACAGCGACTTCACGCGCTCCAGGTTCTCCCGCGCCAAGTTCATCTCTACTTGAGCGTTCTTCAGAGAAGCTTCCAGCGAGCTGACCTGCTCACGGGTGCCGCCCTGCTTCGCCTTTGCATATTGTGCCTCCGCCAGCTCGTAATGAGCCTGCGCCTGTCGCAGGACTTTGCGCAAATCGGCCTCGTCGATGCGCGCCAGCAGCGCGCCCTTCTTCACCGGATCCCCTTCCTTGACCAACACCTCTTTGAGAACACCCCCGACCTTCGCCTTCACTTCCACCTGGCTCGTCGCCTCCAGGACACCGATGACGGTTTCGGTGCGCGTGATATCGGCGCGAGTGACCGTGTAGGTGGTTTCTTCGGCTTTCCCGCGTCCGTGGTCGGAATTAGCCCAGATGCCGAAGCCAAGAGCTGCCAGGACTATGATAACACCTAGGAATACCCATTTGAAACGCCAGATGGCGACAAAGAATCTGCTGATAGTCATCATTGCGAAACAACCATCCTTGGGGGTTACACAATAGATGATTGTAACAGCTTTTCTGTTCGCTCGAGGCGGTTGATATAATCGAGCGCGATGTTTGGCATTGGCGAAGGCGAGCTGTGCGTCATCCTGCTGGCGGCAGTGATATTCCTCGGACCCAAGCGGCTGCCGGAAGTGGCGCGATGGCTGGCGAAGGCTTTCCACACGCTTCAAGGCTGGAAGGCGGAGTTCGACCGCCAGCTTACGGAGATTCGCCGCGAGATGGAATCGGATGCCAAGATGGAGCCTACCCGAAGGGATCAGCCGCACATGGATGATGCTGACCTTGACACGGATGCTGATGACTACCTTGCTGCAGCAGGTGAAGCCCAGGTCGATGCCACACCCGACTACAGCTACCGACAGGAGGTGCTCCCCGGAGTAGGTGACGAGGGAACAGATCGTGGATGAGCAGCACATGAGTTTCTGGCAACACGTGGGAGAGTTCAGGAACCGATTGCTGCGAAGCATTGGCGTGCTCAGCATCACCGTGGCGGCGGCTTTCTACTTCCGCCAAGCGCTGTTCAGTTTCTTGCGTTGGCCTTTGCCGGCTGACTGCCAGCTCTACTACTTCGCAGTTACGGAGGCTTTTTTCTTCTACTTCAAGATTGCCCTGCTGGCGGGCATCGCGGCTGCATTCCCCTATATCCTGTACGAGCTATACGGGTTTTTTGCCCCGGCGCTGAAGCCAGAAGAGAAACGTCTTATCCTCCCGCTGCTGTCAGTAGTGATTCTACTCTTTGCCGCCGGCATCGCCTTTGTTTTCTTCGTGCTGATGCCGTACACGATCCGGTTCCTGCTTAGTTTCGGCGGCCAGCAGCTCACCAGCCTCCTGCAGGCGGACAGGTATTTTGGGTTTGTGCTTGGGCTGTGCATCGGCGGCGGACTGACCTTCGAGCTTCCGGTAGTACTGGCTGCCTCTGCCAAACTGGGCTGGGTAACAGCGCGTGGACTCTGGCGCAACTTCAACTATGCCATCATCATCATTCTTGTCGCCGCCGCAGTGCTCACACCAACTCCAAACGCGCTTCCGATGATCATCCTGTCGGCACCAATGATCCTGCTGTATTTTCTCAGCATTGCCGTGGTTGCACGCATCAAGCCGTTGGGCAAGGCATAAGCCCATCCCATCCATGGAAGCACCGCACGCCAACAAGTCTCTGCTAAACTCCTTTCGCCAACGATGATTGAGCAGGAAAGCAACCAAGAAGTGGCAGCTCCACACCAACGCCAAGAGTATCCCACAAGCCTGCTCCACTATGACCTGCCACCCGAGCTTGTTCCCCAGCAGCCGCTCGCGGATAGGGACGCAAGCCGTCTGATGGTGGTGCATCGTCAAACAGCCGATATCGAGCACCGTGCTTTCCGGGAGCTGCCAGACATCCTGGAGCCGATGGACTTCCTGGTGCTGAATGATGGGCGGGTAATGCACAGCCGCTTCCGCTGCCTCCGCGCCCGCACTGGCGGGAAAGTTGAAGTGCTCATTACCCGAGTGCTGCCGGGCTCACGTGCCGAGTGCCTAACGGAATCGCGAGGCCATTTGCAGGCGGGTGACGAACTGACACTGGACAGCCAAACGAGCTTCATCCTCGAGCGCCCAACGACACATGAGAATCCAGGTATCGTGCACATTCTGCGGAATGGCGTCCCAGCACCGGAGCAGGAGATTCGCGACCTGTTGCAGCGTGGAGAGCTACCGCTTCCGCCTTATCTCAAGGAGAGACTCCAGGATGAGGAGCGCTACCAGACCACCTATGCGGCGAGCTTCGGTTCCGCCGCTGCACCAACAGCCGGGCTGCACTTTACCCCGCGTATCTTCAGCAGACTCAAGGAACGTGGTGTCGACTGGGCGATGGTTACGCTGCATATCGGCACCGCAACTTTCCTCCCCATTAGAACCGATGACGTAACCGACCATCGTCTGAGCCCGGAAGGATATTCGATGAAGCCTACAGAACTGAGGCGTATTCTAAAGGCGAAGCTCTCCGGAAGGAGGATTGTCGCGGTGGGCACGACCTCTGTACGCGTGCTCGAAGGAGTGCTCACAGATTGGCGAAGGCGACTGCAAGTTCACGGCATCAAGACGACCAGAGATTTGGAAGCGATGAACGACGACCAACTGGCAGAAGCATTCCCCCTCCGCGGTGATACCAGATTGTTCATTCTCCCCGGCTATCGCTTCGGCGTCATCGACCACATGCTGACCAACTTCCACCTACCGAGGACGACGCTGCTGGCGCTGGTGTACGCTTTCGGAGGCCGGGAGCTGATCCGCCGCGCCTATGAATCGGCGATAGCGCGGCGCTATCGCTTCTACAGCCTGGGGGATTCCATGCTCATCCTGTAGGCGCACACAGTCCGGTCCCTTCGGAGCACCGCCCTTGAGCCAGTAATCTTGGTGTATAATGTGAAAGAGCCCGGAAGGAGGCTTATATGTTCGCCAGTCTTGGAGTTCCGGAACTTCTTATCATCCTCGTGATCGTTCTCATCCTCTTCGGAGGAGCTAGGCTCGCTCAGGTGATGCGCGAGGCCGGCCGCGGAGTCCGGGAGTTCAAGAAGGGCATATCCGGCGAGGATGAAAACGAAGAGAATGAAAAGAAGGACTGAACCTCAGTCGTTCTCCTTCCGCACACCGCCATCCCGCTTGGTTAAGGAGCAGAAAATATGACTGTTTCCATTCCGGAGGGCCAGGTTTACCTGGATAACGCCTCCACGTCGTATCCGAAGCCAGAATGCGTCTGTACCGCGGTGGCTCAGGCTGTGCGTGAAGTCGGCCTGACCACCGGAAGAGGAAAGTACTTCTCCCGCATCAATCCCGATGAAGTAGTCAAGCGAACCAGAGCCAAGATAGCTCGCCTGCTCAATATCCCCGATCACCACCGCGTCATCTTTACCTACTCCGCAACTGACAGCATCAATACAGCGTTCTTCGGATTGCTTGATCGTGGAGACGAAGTACTCATCTCGCCGCTAGAGCATCATGCAGTTACTCGTGCCCTGCATTATCTCGGCAAGGAGCGCGGCGTGGGGTTCAAGAAACTGACGGCGGACGCTGATGGCAGGGTGATTCCGGAGCGCATCGCGGAAGCCGTGAGCGATGCGACGAAGCTCATCTGCGTCTCGCACATCAGCAACGTATCGGGGACGGTGCAGCCGATTGCCGACATCGGCGCGGAGGCGAAGCGACTGGGCATTCCCTTTATGCTGGATGCGGCGCAATCGGCGGGCTCTCACGCTATTGACGTGCAGGCAGCCAATGTGTCTATCCTCGCGGCGCCGGGGCACAAGTCGCTGCTGGGGCTTCCGGGAACGGGCATACTCTATCTGGAGAAAGAGATTTCCCCACAGCCGTTCCGCGTTGGAGGCACCGGCAGCTTCAGCGAGCTTTACGAGCTTCCGCCGGAGGTGCCCACGTTCTACGAATCGGGCACTCCCAATGTGTTAGGGATTATCGCGCTCGACGCTTCGGTGGACTTCATCCTTGAAACGGGCGTCGCCGAGATTGAGCGCGTCGGTCATATCAAGCAGCGGCAGATGCTGGAACACCTCGTGGCAATGCCACAGGTGGAGCTAATGGGTCCCACAGACAGCGAGATGCGCGGCTGCCCCATTGCGTTCAACGTCAAGGGGCGGGAGCCCTCGGAGATTGGAACAATCCTTGGCGAGAAGTATCACATCGCACATCGCGCGGGGCTGCACTGCGCTCCGTCGGCCCACGAGTTCTTCGGCACTCTGGAGCGTGGCGGAGCGGTGCGTGTAAGCCCGGCGTTCCTCACTCCCGACGATGATGTGGACTACTTCTGCGATGTGATGGATGAGATCCTAGGATAGGATTTCAGCCACCCAGAAAGAGGATTCCCCACCGCCTGAGCTTGACAATGGGGCCGGGGGTGCAATACAGGCTGATGGCGGGCACCGGGGAACAACCGATGGCTCCGAGAAACGTACCGACAGAGGATGCTGCGGTGGCAGGGCGAGATGCGGGCGCGGCTGCCAAGACAAAGCCGGTCCAACCGCCCAGCGCGCACCGGATGCAAATGGTCATTCCCACGAAGGTACTTGTGGATGCTCTGATTCGCGCACTCTGCGCACCCGAGGTGGTCAAGCTCTACACGGATTCGCTGGCGGACGCTGTCAAAGAGCGTCTTCGCGCTACTCAGGAATGGGATACCGCCGAGATGACCGCGAGGATTATGGAGCGTATCCAGCGAAAGGACTTCGCTGAAGAGGTGGCGCAGCAGATAATCGATTCAGCGGTGGGATTCAAGAATAGAGTCGCCAAGGGCGAAAAAGGAGGGAACGACGAAGAAGGACCGGAGTAAGATTTCGGAGATTGCCTCCAATGTGCGGGGGAGGCTCAAAGAGAAGGGAGAGCTGGGGTTCGGCAATGCTCATCGCCGCACCCGCGCTTTGCGGCCGATAACGAATCCATTCTCGGACATTGGTGATGGCTTTGACTGCGTGTCCGCATACAGTTCCGGGTGCACTCAGGAGAATCCATTCGACGGCACTGACTGTTTGGACAATCACGGATACGACATCTGCGTATGCCAGGGCGAAGCAGAGTTCGATGCGGAGGCCTGTCCCCAAGTGGAACCTGGTGTTGGAGTGATCTGCACGGTGGACTTCTCCTGCGCCAACTTCGTTTGTGATGAGTTCAGGTGCGTCGATGAAGCTTTTAGCTGCACCGAGTATTCCGGTGCCTGTCGCGACGGCGATTGCCCTAACGGGAAGGACGCAAGCTTTACGTGCCCACACTACTTCTCCTGCAAGTCCATCGGAACTGAGACTGCGTATTAGTGCGGAGCACCGCTAAACTACACCTGCCAGCGGCCTGCGCAATTCGCGGGTCAAAGGTTCTATAGCTGTGCTGGCCAACTTGCCGAGTATGATTGCATGGCTCAGAAATTCTGGTGTGGAGACACATATACTTGCTGGCGCCCGTTCCACTGCGATAACACTGTAAACTGCGGAGCGTGCGAGGTGCCATCAGTGCACGCTTGTGCTGCCAGCTTTGCCGGGACCTTCGTGTGCACATCGGAGGAATTCTACCCGGGTCAAGAGGAGCGTGAAAGTGAAGAACGCTTCACCTGCTTTGGTGAATTCGCAGAGGAGTAGTCCATGAGCTACCCCGTTAAGACTAGAATCGGATTGATTCTGGCAGTTGCCTTCGCTGGAGTGGCATATCTGCCAACGAAAGGTCTAGCATCGCTAATCATGACTTCGTACGCTTCGCTACCAGACGCGCGAGTGTCCGTGGGGACGTTACAGACCAGAAGTACAGAGAAAGCCGCTCAAAAGAGAACGCTTCTCGAGGAGATACGGAACGCAAATGCGAACTGGCTTCTGCGCTGGGAAAGGGCACTCAACTACTCGGTCAGCTATCATTACGAGCGGATCCATATTGATGGCGACGGAGAAGAAGAAGCCGTATTCTCAGTTCCCCTGAAAGGACTCTACGATCGAGGTATCGATTTCCTTCCTGAAGGCCGACCTGCAGCGCGGCGACGGAGCTTCCCATCACCCATTGGGCAACTACGCGAGAGAATGGTCACCAAGATCCACCTGCAAACGCTCTCCCTCTTGGCAACGGACGTCCTTGTGGATGGGCCGTCTCTGCGAGTTTTAGGCGAGGATATGTGGATGCGCGAGACTTTTCTAGATGGACCTAAGGCTGTGCGGGTACTGGAGTTCTCCGATTACAACGGGGACTTCCATGCAAGGATGTTCAGCCAGGTGGATCACAAGGAAGAGTGGTATGACCCCGATGACCCGGCTGTCTGGTGGTATACAAGGGGTCCCGGTAGCCCAGACACTTACCTGGATTCGCGCCGAACCTGGAATGGCAGATTCATCCAGGGACTGCTCTTCGTTACTGAGACTTACGATTGGCGGGGAGAGTGGGTCTCGAGAATCAGGGATGTGAAAGTAGAGCGGCTTCCATACCTAGACTCGGAGTATGCGACTCGGATTAGCGTGCTCTATGGCGTGCCCTGGGCATTCTAGGAATGCGCGTGAAGGAAACGAGCGAGAGCGCTGTCGGAGATGGAAGGACTCAACTAGCATCCGCACTTACCGCGAGCCTGATTGCGCGCTACTATTACCCTGTCGGGCACGTCGACCTCTTTATCACCGAGCGATGCAATCTTCGTTGTCCATACTGCTTCGTGGAGAACAAGAAGGCGAAAGACATCAGTTTGGAAACGGCGTTCAATGCGATTGACTTCATCCTCAAGCACAGCGCCGAGGGCGCGAGCATAGGGATTCTGCTCTTCGGCGGTGAGCCGTTCATCCGCTTCGATCTGATGAAGAGCATCACACTGTATGCGGTTGCGACGGCACAGCGGGAAGGAAGGTCGTTCTACTTCACGGTGACGACCAACGGAACACTGCTGGACCGGCAGAAGCTCGCTTTCTGCCGCGACTACGGCATCAAGTTCCTGCTGTCGTTAGACGGGGAACCTGAAAGCCACAACCTGAACCGTAAGTTCGCCAATGGTCGCGGGAGCTTCGAGGTCATTGCAGGTAAGATACCGCTGATGAAGTGCTACCAGCCCTGGCTCAGCGCTTGGGTGACACCCACGGCGGAGGCCATAGCGGGTGTTGTGAAAGACTCAGACCTATGCGCCGATTACATCATTCCTTCGGCGTTCAACCGCACAGTGGCAAAGCACGTGGCAACCTCGGTAGCCAAGGCTGCACACAAGACGGGTGTTGCTCGCCGAATGCCCAAGGGCACCAGCATCTATCACGTCTAGAAGAAGCGCTAATCCTCTGGTCTCGGCGGGCGGGCGTAGATACACCCCACATTGAGGTCGGCGTCCAGAGCTGGCTCATGGTAATCCAAGGCGGTGCGCACATAGCTCACCTCGTGCCCCAGCACTGTGATCAGCGAAAGTCGTCCCCATTCTCCGGTCTCCTTGTACTCAGCCTTGATTGCTGAAGATGCCGCTTCATCCTCTCCTTCAAGGTGAAGTGCAATGCTGCGGGCGCCATCGCCGGATTCAGTAATGGTCAGTGCAACCTTGACCTCTCCACTCACGCCCACTGGCTGGCCGTCTTCACCCCGATAATCGTAGTTGTAGCCGTACGCGAAGCTGTACTCGCCCTCCGCGAATGCCGGCATTTCCACCACAGTCGTAAACGCGCTGAAATCAGCTTCGATTGTTGACTCGACAGCGAATTCGGGTGGAACGTAATCAGGCGCCGCCTCGACGATGCGCCTCACCAACACCAAGCCATCCTCGCCGCGAATGTTCCGCATGACAATGATACCCTCCGGGTTAACCAGGAAAGTCGCTGGGATGGCGTGAACACCCCAGGCTTGAGCAAGCCGCGCCTTCCAGCCCCCGCCATCACAGACTACAGGATAAGGGATGTCCTTATCAGCGATGAGTTTCTTCATTGCACCCAAGGTCCTCTCCGTATCGAGCGAGCAGGATATCATCCGGAACCGCGGATTGTCGAAGGACTTGAGGAAGGCTAGGACATGAGGCAGCTCATATACGCAGGGACCGCACCAGCTTGCCCAGAAATCCACCATCACGAACTTACCCTCGGCGTTCAGAGCTGCAAGGTCAACGAGATCACCATCAAGGTCGCTGCCGACAAACGCAGGAGCCCTAGCCCCTAGTGCAGTACCTACACTCCGCGCCTGCGCTGTTATACCCAAGAGCAATACAAGCACGACAGCAGCAATTGATGCACGATGAAGTCTCACAGCAACCCTCCTTGTTCAGGTAGCACCTGAACACACTATATTAGCATCTTAGAGGATGCGGGCATTCTCCTCGATGAGAGCCATCCCGCATTGCCAATGAGAATGGAGCAAGATATTCGTTGCGTACACATGGAACCGGAACTAGCCCGACCCCCTATAGGAGAGAACGACGCCCTCCCGCTCCTGCGGTTAGACTTGCCCATCAGGGGAGATTTCACCCTTGTGCAGCAGAGTGAAAAGCGCCCCAGAAAGTGCTAGAATTCAGAAGGACGTTTGTGACCTGTTACATTTGATCTCGATCAAAGGAGCCGCATATGCGCAAACATCATCTATTCACACCAGGACCCACGATGGTCCCTGCCGATGTCGCCTTGGCCGGCGCTCGCGACATGATCCACCATCGAACCGACGAGTTCAGATCGCTCTATGAAAAGTGTCATTCGCAGCTCCAGGAGCTGCTAGGAACTAAGCAGCCGGTCCTCACCCTGCTGGGCAGTGGCACCGCGGCAATGGAGGCAGCGATCGGCGGCATCCTTTCGCCTGGCGAGAGAATGATCGCCTTTAACGGCGGTAAGTTCGGCGAGCGCTGGGCCAAGATCGGGCGAACCTTGGGATGCGAGGTTCATGAAGTAATCTACGAGTGGAGTGATTATACGAGCGTGGACAAGCTTGAACAGGCGCTCGAAGAATGTCCCGACGCGGTAGCTGTCTTCGTGCAACTCAGCGAGACCTCCAGCGGCATCGCCAATCCGGTGAAGGAGCTTGCTGAGATCTGCCGGGAGCATGACAAGCTCATTGTCGTAGACGGCATCAGCGGCTTTCCTGCAATGCCGTGCCCGATGGATGAATGGGGGCTGGACGTTATGGTTACTGCGAGCCAGAAGGGAATGATGATGCCACCTGGGCTCGGCATCATCGCCCTCAGCAAAAGGGCACAGGCAAGAGTCGAGCAGACGCCAGCCCGCATTTTCTACAACGACCTGAAGGCGCAGCTCAAAGCGCATGCCAAGAGCAATCACGCCTGGACCAGCGGCGTTAGCCTTCATCAGCAGCTCAGCGTGGCGCTGGATGAGCTACTTCGAGAGGGTCTCGACGCTGTCCATCGCCGCAGCCACATCCAGGGCGAGGCGGTACGCGGTGCCGCCAGGGCGCTCGGCTTCAAGCTGCTCAACGAGAAGCGCCCTGGTGACGTCCTGACCCCTGTGCTGATGCCGGAAGGAGTGAGGGGGAGCGAGGTGGCGAAGTACTGTCGCGCCAACTGGGGTATCTACTTCGCTGCGGGACAGGGAGATTATACTGACAAGATCGTTCGCATAGGGCATCTGGGCTATCAAGACCATTTCGAGACCATTATGGCTGTCGCTGCCTTCGAGATGGCGATGAAGCATTTCGGTGCGGATATCGAGCTTGGCAAAGGCGTGAAGGTGGCGCAGGAGATACTGATGGCGGACTTGGAAGCTCAAGCGAAGCGCACGGCTGCATCCAGCTGAACCTTCGCACGGCTCGTTCCCGTGACGCTTGCGCAGTCATTGACGGGACAGTCCTGTGAAAAGCCGGTTAGGCCGGCTGCGCTACTTAACATTAGACTATTGGAGGAATTATGGCGAGAGTTTTGGTTTGTGACGCAATGGCGGAAGATCCGCTCGACGAGATTCGCGCCTGCGATTACCTCGACCTAACCTATGATCCGGAAGTCAGTCCAGAAGGTCTGCTCACCGCCGTCAAGGGCATGCAGGCACTGGTGGTTCGCTCACGTACAAAGGTGACCAAGGAAGTGATTGACGCCTTTGACGAGATGAAGCTCATCGTGCGTGCCGGCGTGGGCGTAGATAATATCGACGTGCCGTATGCCAAGGAGAAAGGCTACGAGGTCCGCAACACTCCGGCCGCTCCCAGCGTCTCGGTGGCTGAACTGGCTGTAGGCATGATGTTTGCCCTGGCGCGCGGCCTGCCTGCGGCGACCCGTTCGATGCAGGACCGCAAGTGGGAGAAGAAGAAGTTCAAAGGTATTGAGCTCTGGCAGAAAACGCTAGGCATTGTTGGCATTGGGCGTATCGGATACGAGCTGGCGAAACGTGCCGTAGCATTGGGAATGACCGTCCTCTTCTATGATCCCTACATCAAACAAGAGGACATCACTGAGTTCCGGGCGAAGAAGGTTCTGTTGGATGAACTACTCGCTCAGTCGGACTTCGTCTCCGTCCACGTGCCGCACAATGATCAGACACACCACATGATCAACGCAGATTCCCTGGCGAAGATGAAACCCACAGCGTATGTTCTGAACTGCGCTCGCGGCGGAGTCGTTGATGAGCCTGCCCTCGCCGACGCACTGAGAGAAGGGAAGCTCGCCGGTGTAGGACTGGATGTCTATGAGCATGAACCGGCGCAGGATCACGCATTCGCCGACTTCGAGAACGTGGTACTTACACCTCACATTGGCTCTCAGACCGCTGAAGCACAGTCCCGCGTCGGCTTTGAAGTGGTGGAGATACTGAAGGACTATTTCTCCACCAAGGACAGCGAATAATCTTGCGCGAGAATCGGGAACGATGAAACACCGCGAACTCAGTCCTAGCGCATTGCCGCGCCGCCTTGGCGGTGGCTTCTTGCTTTTGAATCCGCTATCATAACGCGTGGAGGACGTATGCCGAATATCGCACCATTCAGAGCAACTCGGTTCAATCCAGCCGTTGTGGGCGACGTATCTTCCTGCCTCACGCTTCCCTACGACCGCATCACCGACGAACTCCAGGAGAAGTACTACGCACGCAGCAGCTACAACATCTGTCGTGTCATTAAGGGCAAGCAGTTACCTGGCGACAGCGAGCGGGAGAACGCCTACACACGAGCAGGCGCTACATGGCGCAACTGGCTTGAGGCGAGAGTCGTTGTTGAGGACAGTAAGCCAGCGATTTACGCCTATGACCAGAGCTTTGCGGCAG
>MVCR01000077.1 GCA_002050035.1 Planctomycetales bacterium 4484_113
GCTGTCTGCGCTGAGGCAGCATTTTCCGATGCTGGCGATTCGCCGTCGCCGTCGCCGGATGAGCCGTCAGGCTCGGTTGCCGCAGTGCCTGCACCGGTGGCTTCGGTGGCGGCGGCTTCAGTCTTAGCGCCCTCGCTTGCCGGACTTTCAATCGGCGGCTGGGAAGCGGGGACTTCTGCCGGCAGCTTCGGTTTCGGCGATGCCGCAGCTCTTGTGGAAGCTACCGGTTGCTCGCGATTTGTTATGGGCTGCCGACGCATAGTCCTACGATGCCGCACGACGGATGGAGCCGCCTGAGGAGACGGTTTTGGAGCAGGTGCCAGCGACGCCGCGATGAGATGAAGCGTCAGCGAACGAGGCGCCGCCTGCGGAACCGGGAAGTGAATGAGAACGGTAACCGAAACGACGACAAGAGCGCTCGAAACGACGACAAGAGCGCTCAGGGCAAACAGCAGCACGCGCACCGCTCGCTCGCTCACTTCCTTCTCACCTCCAGAGCAACCGATTTCAGGGGCGACGAGCGAATAACATCCAAAACTTCCACCACTCGTTTCAGAGGGACGCGCTCATCGGCACGCAGGAGCACCATCTTCACCTTGTGTGGATCGATAGCAGCCAGCCGCACCGCCAGCTCTTCCGCACTCACCTGTGTGCCCTCGAAGGAAAGCGTCCCTTGAGCAGTGATGGAGACGGCGACTGAGACTCGTGGCTCGGCGGCGGCTCGGCTCTCGGGCAGTGTCAACTCCACCGTGGGTTGAAGATAGCGACTTATCAGCATGAAGAAGATGAGCAAAATCAGCACCGCGTCAATGAGCGGCGCGATCATCACTCCTGGCACAGCAGCATAGCGACGACGAAGTATGCGGCGCCGGGCGAAAACCATCACACCACCTCGCATCCGCTCCCTCTTAACTCATCCAGCCACACTTCTATCCGATGCGCCAGCTCACGCTCGTAGCGCACAATTCGCGAGGCGAAGTAATCGTGGGCGATGAGAACCGGAATGGCGACAGTCAAGCCCGCAGCCGTCGTCAAAAGCGCTTCCCAGATGCCGCCTGCCAAGAGCGATGGATTGACCGCGCCGGTGTATTGCTGAATCTTGATAAATGCGCGGATGAGACCGCTGATGGTGCCGAGAAGCCCCAAGAGCGGTGCCGTCTGCGCAATGATGGAGAGCGTGGTCAACCCGTGTTCCGCCGCCTGCAAATCCTGCTCTGCCGCCAGGCGCAGCAGCTCCGAGTTCACCCGCCGGCGAGCGACCCCGTCTCTCAGCGCTGCCAGCGTCATCCCGCCACCAGGGTTCTCGGGCGGCTTTGCTGGATCGACCACTCGGCGCAGCGCCTCACGCCGAGCTCGCAACACCACCGCGAAATAGTAGATGCGCTCGAAGATGAAATAGAGTCCGATGACCGCCTCCAGCAGTATCGGCCAGATGAAAATGCCGCCTTTGCTTATCAGTTCCATATGCCCATATAGCTGTGAAGCGCGGCTCTCGCCCTATCAGAGGTCGGAGCCGGCTGCTGACCAATTCATCATAGCGGGTTGCGCCAAGAACCGCCAGTCATGGATGAGTGGGCTCTGCCGGTGCCGACGGCTGACTAGCCGAGGAAGTAGATGCCGAAGCTGACCAGTGAAGCCACTACTAGATAAGCCGAGAAGTAGCTGAGCCGCGTGCGTTTCAGCACTGCGAGCAGCGCGCGGATGGCGATGAGCCCGCTTATGAGGGCACAGAAGAATCCCAGGATAAGCGGGCCAATGTAATGGGTCGCCAGAGGCTCGTTGGGCAACCGTAATCCCGCATAGAGCGCCGCTGCTAGCGCCGCCGGAACAAAGAGCAGAAATGAAAACCGCGCGGCTTCCTCGCGCTTGAGTCCGCCTAGCACACCCGCGAATATCGTTGAGCCAGAGCGCGAGATACCGGGAATCGCCGCAATCCCCTGCAGCAGTCCGACGAGAACTACCGGAAGCCAGGAGAGTGAAGTAACCTCAGGGGCTCGCAGTCGCACCTGCCGAAGCAGCCGGTCAGTGAACACCAGCAGCAGCGCAGTGATAAGGAAGGCGAAACCTACAACCAGTAATCCCGCCTGCCCGCTGGCGACGCTCTCCAGCCAGTGGCGGAAAGGGAAAATGGTCGCCAGGGTGACCGCAGTCGCTAGCACGAGATACCAGAGATACAGCCACGGTCGGTGCACCTTCCCGCTGGCACGACCGGAGAGAATGCTGACGCTATCACGGAAATAGTAGATGAGCACCGCGATCAGCGTTCCCAGATGGAGCACGATATCGGTGAGCACGCGTGGGGGAGCGAAGTCTGTTAGATTCTGCACCACGACAAGGTGCCCGGATGAGCTTACGGGAAGGAACTCGGTCAGCCCCTGAAGCGCTCCCAGAATGGCGAACGTCAGCCAGACATTCACCGTCGTCGATTCCTCTTCGGAGAAATCGCATTCTGCGTCAGCTCGTAGGGGTCGAGATGAAGCACCGTGCCGACAATGGTGGGGTTCAGCGCCAGCTTCTTGAATACGAAGTGCTGCAGCGCATTGGCAAGATTGTTCTTCACCTGCGCCTGGTAGGGCTTGCTGCGGAGCCGGTTGTGGAAGAAGGTTTCGCTCAGCATCTCGCGAATCTCCGCGCACCACTCGGGTGGATACTCCACCCACGGAAATACCATCGATATAGGTTGCTCCCGCCTTGACGCGATCAGCCATTTCCCAGCCGTCGCGATTCATCTCGACCACATCCCCGATGCCAATGATTATGATGCGGCGGCGGTCGTACCCCCAGCCTTCGGCCAGTTTCTTGAACAGCATCTGGTGTCGGAACTGAGAGTGTACAGGAAGCAGGTATTTCGCGCGCACAGTCTCCACCATCTTCCTTATCTCTTGACGGGAACCGTGTCCCGAGACATGCACTCCCGAATCCAGACCGTAGATGACCTCGGCGCCCATGCGAAACAGGTCGTTGATGACAGTGAAAATATAGGTTTCATTGCCCGGAATGGGGGAAGCAGAGAAGACAACAAGGTCATCGTCCCGTATGGAGACAAACCGGTGTTCGTCGCGACTCATTTGAGAAAGCGCCGCCATTGGCTCCCCCTGGCTTCCGGTGGCCAGGATCACCAGACGTTTCGGCGGGACCGAGTCAAGCTCGTTCGGCTCCACGATGACGTTCGGAGGCACATGCAAGTATCCCAGTTCCCTTGCCATCTCCACGTTCCGCAGCATGGTCCTACCGGCAATGAAGACGCGCTTCTTGTACCGGCTAGCCAGATCTATCGCCTGCTGGATCCGATGGATATTGGAGGCGAAGGTGGTGATGAGGATGCGTCCCTTATGGTGTTCGTAGTACTGAGCCAGCGCCGGTCCGACCTCACTTTCCGAGCCGGTCCACCCGGGGCGCTCGATGTTCGTTGTGTCTACGAGCAGCGCGAGCACTTCGTTATCGCGAGCCATGCGCGCTATTCGGTCGAGGTCTGTCGGCAGGTTGTCGATGGGGGAGCGATCGAGCTTGAAGTCGCCGCTGAAGAAAACCGTTCCTGCGGGAGTATGGATGGCGAGTGCGAGTCCGTCTGGAATCGAGTGAGCCACGTGAAAAGTCTCAGCCCATACCTGGGAGTCAATCTGGATCTTGTCGCCAGCCTTTATCACTTCCAGTGCTACGTCGTCGCTGATGTTGTATTCGGGAAACTTCGAGCGCAGAAGCCCGATGGTCAGCGAAGTCCCATAGATGGCTGGAGGCACCATATCCTGCAGCAGGAATGGCAATGCTCCGATATGATCTTCATGCCCGTGGGTCAGAATCACCGCCTTGAGCCGGCTGCGGTTCCTCAACAGGTAGGTGAAATCGGGAATCACCAGATCTACACCCAGAAGGTGAGCGTCGGGGAAAGTCAGGCCGGTATCCACCAGTACCGCAGTATCACCATACTCCACGAGGTTGCAGTTCTTCCCGATCTCACCAATGCCACCAAGGCTTACTATGCGCACTTTTTCCTTCTTAGCCATCAGGTTGGTTTGCCAGTACTAGTTCACTCCTGCTCGTGGAGGATCCCTCCCTTCACTTGGACTCCAGATGGAGTGAAAAGATAGAGGTTCGGCACCACCTCGTAGGACTTGCCATCGAGGGCTTCGGTGACACCGGAGAGGAAATGGACGATCTTGCGAGCCTCCTCTCGGTTGCGACTCACGACGCGGCTGACGTCCACCAGCAGAACGCAGCCTTCTTTCAGATCCTCCGTATAGATTGAGAGGGAGAAACTGACCCTGCCTGTGCGCGTGAGCTCCGGACGGGCAATGACCAGCTTGGATTCGGTCCGCATGAGGGGCATCTCCTCACGAGCCCGCCGGTAGTCAAGCAGGTGCTCTTCGCTTGAGTCAGCGGTTGATTCCTGCACCGCTTTCTCGGGGTAGTCGAGAATCTTGTCCTCATCTACCTCGACAAGCCCGAAAAACCGCAAGAGTCCCTGCAAGAAACTCATGTTCCGTATCCTATAACCGGAGCGCGATTATACCATCTTATTGTGCGAATCTACTGTGAGAATCCGCACGCGTGGGCGGTAACAGAGTCAGTTCACGTTAAGCGCCTATCAGATGTCGAGATTCTTGACGCGACGTGCGTATTCAGTGATGAACAGCTTGCGCGGAGCCACTTCTGGACCCATCAGGCGTACGAAAGCATCTTCTGCACGGCGAAGATCGTCCAACGTGATGCGCACCAGAGTGCGGGTTTCAGGGTTCATTGTTGTTTCCCACAGCTGGGTCGGGTTCATCTCGCCGAGACCTTTGAATCGGGTGACTTCCACATTCTTGCCCAGCTCCTTCACCTTGGCCTTCATTTCCTCATCGCTGAAGACGTAGTGATCGTGGCTGCCCTTGCGGACGCGAAATAGTGGCGACTGGGCAGCGTAGAGATGACCCCGTTCAATGAGCTCCTCCATGTGGCGGAAGAAGAAGGTCAGCAGCAGTGTTCGGATGTGGGCGCCATCGACGTCCGCGTCGGTCATGATGATTATCTTGTGGTAGCGCAGCTTGTTGATGTCGAAGTCCTTGCCGATGCCGGTTCCGATAGCGGTGATGAGCGTGCGCACCTCGTGGTTGCTGAGTACTTTGTTGAGTCCGCTCTTTTCCACGTTGAGTATCTTCCCGCGCAGGGGTAAGATAGCCTGGAATTCGCGGTTGCGACCTTGCTTTGCGTTTCCGCCGGCTGAGTCCCCTTCTACGATGAACAACTCGGCGCTGGCGGGATTGCGAACCGCGCAGTCGGCCAGTTTACCCGGGAGAGAAGAGTCGATTCCCGCGCTCTTGCGCGTGATGTCCCGCGCCTTCTTTGCGGCCTCCCGCGCGCGCGCCGCCAGCAAGACTTTGGCGAATACCCGCCGCGCCTCGGTGGGATGCTCCTGTAGGTAGCTTCCCAGCATTTCGTTCACTGCCGACTCGACCAGCCCCTTAACGTCCGAATTACCAAGCTGGCTTTTCGTCTGTCCTTCGAACTGAGGGTTTTCAAGCCAGACTGAAATCGCCGCTGTCAGTCCCTCTCGGATGTCGTCACCTGAAGGTTGCACCGAGCCGTTCTTGAGCAGGCCGAAGCTGGCTGCGTAAGTGTTCACTGTGCGGGTCAGCCCCGCCTTGAGCCCGGTGAGATGGGTTCCCCCATCCTTGGTGAAGATGTTGTTGGCGTAGGAAAGCAAATACTCCTTGTATGAATCCGTCCACTGCAATGCGCAGTCTATCCGTACTCCGTTCACTATCTTGACGAAGTGAACCGGCTTGTGGAGAGGATTTCGCTTGCGCGTGAGGTACTTGATCAGTTCGGTCAGCCCGCCAGTATACTTGAAGACCTCTTGAGTGTCATCCTTCTCACTGCGTAGCGTGATGGTGAGACCGGCATTGAGGAAGGCGAGCTCTCGGAGACGTTCCTCCAGCAGTGAGAACTTGAACTCGGTGCTTTCCAGAATCTCCTCATCGGGCCAGAACCGAACGAGAGTCCCGACCTTCTTCTTCACGTTGCCAGTGGCTTGTAGCGGCTTGACCAATTTGCCGCGTTCGCAGGCCAGAGAATAGCGCTTGCCGTCGCGGTAAATGTCAGCCTCAAAGCGGCGTGAGAGCGCGTTAACGACCGAGGAGCCGACGCCATGCAGTCCTCCGGACACTTTGTAAGCTCCAGAACCGAATTTCGCGCCTGCGTGCAGCGTGGTGAAAATGACTTCCGCGGCGGTCATCTTTTCAGAAGGCATGTAATCCACTGGTACACCGCGTCCATCATCAAGCACGGAGACGCTGCCGTCCTTGTGGATGGTGACTGTGATGTGGTGGCAATGTCCGCTCATCGCCTCGTCAATCGCGTTATCCACCAGCTCGAATACGAGGTGGTGCAACCCGCTTTCCGAGGTGGAGCCGATGTACATCGCCGGGCGCTGTCGCACCGCCTCCAGCCCTTTTAGAACCTGTATCTGGCGACCGGTGTATTCCTCTGAAGGGCCTGCTACCGGCTCCGCCGATTCGGTTTCCTCGCTGGTTGCTGCTGTTTCCGCGGAGGTCGGATCGGTCAGCTCTTTCGGGTTCGGTTTCTTGGTTGAGCGGTTCTTCTTGGCCATAGTCCAAATACTAATCAGATGTGTGAATCATCGCCCCTGACGTTACCCTATGATTGTAGCACGAAACGCGCCGAATAATAAGGTTTCGTCCTGCTTCCGCAGGTGAACTACTGGCTTATTCATGCAGTTTGGAGGCTCATCTCCTCGTGAGCAACCTGGGCTGATGGGCTTGACTCGGCGACAGCAGCGAGCTCTTGCTCCGCGGGCGGTTCCCGATAGTATGCTTGCATTCAGATACCGTTTCCCATATGATATGGGCAACCCGGGTGAGCAGCAGTCTATTCAACGATGAGATCCCTGTGAAGCGGCGGGCATCTAGGCGTACGGAAACGCCACCCGCCAAGAAAGCGCACCGATCGCGGAAAGCACCCCGCAAGAAGCGTTCTCGGAAGGCACCAGAGAAGGAGACGTCAATGGTGAGCGACTTTTACCGTGAGGATTTGCAGGCAAAAATAAAGGTCGTCGGCATCGGAGGCGGTGGATGCAACGCCCTCGACCGAATGATTGAGGGCGGACTGGGCGGAGTGGACTTCATCGCCGTCAACACTGATTTCCAGGCACTTGAGCGTAGCCAGGCCCCTCACAAGTTGCAGATTGGCGCTAAGCTCACGCGCGGTCTGGGATCGGGGTCTAATCCTGAGATCGGCAAGCGCGCGGCGGAAGAAAGCCGCAACGACATCGGAGAGATGATTCAGGGCGCTGATATGGTGTTCATCACCTGCGGAATGGGTGGTGGCACCGGTACTGGCGCCAGTCCCCTGTTCGCCAGTGTGGCTAAGGAAGGTGGCAGCCTGAGCGTCGGGATCGTCACCCGTCCATTCGCTTTTGAGGGACGCAGAAGGATGCGAATGGCGCAGCAGGGAATCGAAGAGCTACGTGACAACGTCGATAGCCTGATCGTCATCCCCAATGACAAGTTGCTTGACCTCGCAACTGCCACCACCGCGTTACAGGAGGCCTTTCTGATGGCGGATGAGGTTCTGCGCCAGGGTGTTACCGGCATCAGCGAACTTATTCTCAAGCCCGGCCTTATCAACCTCGATTTCGCCGATGTGCGAATGGTGATGAAGGATAGCGGAACCGCTCTGATCGGTTTGGGCCAGGCGAGCGGAGAGAATCGAAGCCGTGTTGCTGTTGAGCAGGCGATTCTGAGTCCGCTGCTGGAATCTAGTATTGATGGAGCGACCGGGGTGCTTATCAACTTCACCGGCGGCAGTGATCTTACACTCCAGGAAGTCAACGAAGCCGCCACTCTGGTGTCCGAGCGCGTCGACCAAGACGCAAACATCATCTTCGGTGCTATCATCGACCCGGAGAAGCAGGACGAAGTGCGCGTAATGGTGCTTGCCACCGGTTTCAGCCCGGAACCGCGCGTGTCGCGTCCCCGACGTGAGAGCATATGGCGGGAGCCGGCCCCTCAGCAGGCTCCTGTAGCCGCTTCGGAGAACGAAGGCAATCCGCCTGTTACCGGCGGTGACGGCGAGGAAGAAGACCTGGACGTGCCGACTTTCTTGCGTCGCCACCTGAAGTGATGCTACCGCTCTTTCCCGACGAGCGCTTCATCCCATCGCTGAAGGAACTCCCCGCCAAGGGCAAGCGACCAACAGTTGCGCTCATCTACCCTCACAGCTACTACCTGGGAATGAGTTACCTCGGCTTGCAGGCGGTTTACGGCCTGATGCTCGAACGAAGCGCATTCATTCCCCATCTCCTGTTCTGTGATGATGAAGGAGTTGTGTACCGGCACCCAGGCGAGCTTCGCGCCGGCTACCGGCCGCCGGATCTCCGCAGATTCGACTTGCTTGCCTTCAGTTTGCCCTACGAGCTTGGCTACATCAACCTACTTCGGGTGCTTACCTCTCAGGGCATACCAGTGCTCGCCTCGGAGCGTTCCAGATTACCACTCGTAGTTGCGGGCGGATACTCCGTGACCATGAATCCGGAGCCGCTGGCTGAGATGATAGATCTTGCCTATCTGGGTGAAGCGGAGGGTGGGTTTGAATCCTTCCTCTCCGCCCTCGCTGAGGAAGCCG
>MVCR01000078.1 GCA_002050035.1 Planctomycetales bacterium 4484_113
CCACACCCGGGATTGAGCCATACTGCACCCGCATCCAGCAGCACTTCCACAATGCTCTCACTGAGCGCTTGACGATACACGCGCGCCGAGGCGGGGACTATCAGCAGCCGCACGTTGGGCGCAATCTTCCTCCCTGCAAGAACCTTCGCCGCGACTCGCAAATCCTCAATGCGTCCGTTGGTGCAGGTGCCGATGAGCGCCTGATGAATGCGCGTGCCCGCAACTTCGCTCACCGGCTTGACGTTATCCACCGTGTGTGGTGCCGCCACCACCGGCTGGATGCTTCCAAGGTCATAACCCAGTCGCCGAACGAAAGTCGCGTCGTCATCTGAATGCAGCGCAGTGAAGTCTTCACTTGTCGCGCCCAGGAACTCCACCGTGCGCTCATCCGGCGGGAAGTAAGCATTCTTGGCGCCCATTTCCGCGCTGAGATTACACAAAACCATCCTGTCGGCAATGCTCAAGCTCGCAGCACCGCTTCCGCAGTATTCCACCGCCTGATACAGCGCCCCATCGGCTCGGATATCGCCGATTATGCTGAGCGCGAGGTCTTTGGCAAAGCTGTGTGGTGGCAGCTTGCCTGAAAGCTCCACGCGGATGGTCTCGGGACATTTCAACCACAGCTCGCCGGTCGCCCAAACGCCTGCCATCTCGGTTCTGCCAATTCCGCAAGCGAAGGCGCCCAGCGCCCCCGCCATCGTGGTGTGCGAATCTGCACCTACGATGAGCACGCCCGGGCGGGCAAATCCCTCTTCCGCCAGCACCTGGTGGCAAACGCCACGACCGATGTCGTAGAAACGCTCGATTCCCTGCGCATCCACGAACTCGCGAATCGCCTTGTGGTTGGCTGCATCGGCGGAAGTGGGCGCCGGCACCGTATGATCCAGCACGATAACCGCCCGGTCGGGGAATCTCAGCCCCGAAGCACCCATCGCTGGCAGTTTCTTCAGTATCGCCGCCGAGTTGTCGTGCGAGAGGTAGAAGTCGGGCTGAAGCGTAACGATTTCGCCGGCGGAAACGTCGCGTCCGGCGCGTTGGCTGAAGAGATTCTCGGAAAGAGTCTTACCCATATTTCAGTTTCAGCGGCTCAAAGTTGATGAAGTCCGCATGGTTCACGATAATCGCCTCGACGGTATCCCGCTTCCCATCGCCTTCGTGGCTGTGATAGCGGATGCCGTCCACGACTTTCTGCGGAAGCCCGTGCTTTTCCGCCAGCTCGGCGCCTGAATCCGGATGCCGCTGTCGCTTGCCCCATTCGCTTTTCACATACTTGCCGTTGGCAGTGCGCTCGTATTCGAGCAGCTTGCCCACATCGTGCAGCAGCGCCATGGCAATGAGGGCATCTTCGTCGTAGCGGAACGCTGCTTCATCGGGATAAGCTGCCATGAGCGCCTTCGCTACCGCCAACGACACCCGCACCACACCTCGCGTGTGCGCAAGCAGGCTCTGCGGGCACGGCTCAATGAGCAAAGTGAACGGTATCTCCGCCATATCTTCCGGCTGCCAGCCGCCAAGTTGCAGCGCCTCGACGAAAGTCGCCAGCGAGCCTTTCTTCAGCTTTTCATCGTCAATCAGCGCAAACTCGGGAATGACGTCTGTGAGTGTTTTCTCCATCATTCGCGCTCCTGCGGCAGCGGGCGGTCTTCCGGCCCGTCGTATTCCGCCTCGTCTGGGTTGATGTGCCGCATCGGACGCTCGCGGGTGGTTTCTTCCAGGTAATGTGCGGTCATTCCCGCCACGCGCGGCAGAATGAAGAAGATATTGCCGATCTCGACGGGGAAATCCAGCTCGCAGAGAATCGCCGCAATCGCGCCGTCCACATTCAGGGGCAGCTCCTTGCCCGTGGCGGCACTGAGCTTTTCCCCCATGAGTCGCGCCAGCTTCAGGTACTTGCCCGCCTTGCCCGCCTCTTCAGCAAGTGCAAACAGGCGAGCCGTTCGGGGGTCATTCTTGTGATAGCGATGCCCATAGCCGAAGAGCCGCTTCTTCTGAGAGACTGCTTTCTCGACGTAGGAAGCTACGAACTGCTCCATCTGCTGACCGCTTTTCTCGAAATCCGCGTAGACTTGATGGAACAGGCGCATCGCCGGTTCAATCGCCGCGCCATGGTACTTGTTGATGGAGAGTATGCCCGCCGCCAGGGCAGCATTCAGCGGCGCGCCGGTGCTTGCCGCCACCCGTGCGGCATTGGCCGACGGCGGCGTCACCCCGTGGTCTATTCCCGAAAGCAGCAGTGCATCGTAGAGCTTCTCCTCTGCCGGCGTGGGCAGCCGTCTGTGAAGGAGCAGAAAGAACCCGCCAGCGAATGAAAGTCGCCCCAGCAGCTCGTCAATGCGATAGCCGCGCAGGCGAATCTCGTTTGGCTGAATCTTGGTTATTGCCGTCTTCCAGATTTTCTTGGCGTCAGCCATTTGTTCATCCTTATGAGATTATGCAGTTTTCAGCAGTTTCTTCACTTGCTGTGGAATGTCCTCAAAACGCAGAACCACCTGCGCACCGGCATCGGTGAGTGCTTCCACCTTGCTTTCGTAGCCGCCGCGTCCGCCTTCCACAATGGCGCCAGCATGACTGAAGCGGGTTCCCTCCTCCGCCTGCCTGCCCCCGATATAGGCAACCAGCGGCTTGGTGAACTCGCCGCGCTTCATCATCTCCGCGACCCGCTCTTCCTGCGTGGTGCCAATCTCGCCAAAGATGACGACAAGCTCGGTCGCATCATCCTGCTGGAAGCGGCTCAGCACTGTCGGAAGTGGCATTCCGACAACGCTATCCCCGCCCACGTGCACAATGGTGGATGCGCCGATACCCTCCTTCCCGAGGTAATACGCGATGGAGCTGGTAATCCCGCCGCTTCGGCTGGCAACGCCCACGCGTCCAGGTTTGAAGAACGACCGTGCCGCTTCGGGACTTCCGCCCATCATCCCCAGAACCCCTTCGCCGGGGCTGAGGCATCCCAGTGTGTTCGGTCCCAGAAAAGCAGCCTGCCGCTCCTTAGCGAACTCGGTGAGCTTCAGCACATCGTGCAGCGGGACTCGGTCCGGCACGATGACCACGAACTTGATGCCCGCATCCATCGCTTCCATCGCCGCGTCGGCGGCAGCGAATGCAGGCACGAAAATAACACTGGCATCAACGTTCCCCACCTCGTTCAGTGCCTGCTTCACCGTATCAAATACGGGCACGCCCTCCACTTCTTCTCCGCCGCGTCCCGGCGTTACTCCCGCCATAACTTTCGGCCCGTATCCCCGCATCAACTTCGTGCGCACGCGCCCCTCGCGACCGGTGATTCCCTGCACCAACACACGCGTATGGCGATGCACCAGAATGCTCACTGTCCGCCCTCCTTCCGCCGTGCCAGATACTCCTCGAAGCCAGCGATCGGCAAATCGATCTTGACGGCGCGCTTGCCACTCTCAAAGCATGCCAGCTCGCACGCGAGGCACTCGGTACACCGATGGGCACTTTCTTCCGCTGGCTCGCGCAGCAGAACCTTCCCTTCGCGTTCCTCCAGTATCTGCGGAATGCAGGCGGCGATGCAGGGTTTCTCCTTGCACCCAGCGCAAATCGCGTGATCAATGCTAATGCGACCGGTGAGCGTGTTGAAGGCGTATTCCTCTTGTGCTGGCGCGGTGCGCGATGTCGGAGCGCACTCGTAAGGCTCAACCGGCGGATGCTCTGCCACCAGTGTCTTCAGCCGCTGCGCACAGAACTCGGCGCTGTCGTCTTTTCCGTAGGCTTCCACCGGCACCGGCAGGTCCCCGAGGAAGTCATTCAGGATCTGGATGGCGATTTCCTCCTTGTTGCCTCCAAGGCGAATGACCGCAGGCACCCTGAGCGGCCATTCGCGGAACGCCTTGACGAATCCGCGGGCGGAGTGGAACTGCTCCTGGCTAGCGACTCCGCTCCCGCTGGCGAAATACCCGATGATGCCTTCCAGCGCGAGGATATGCTTGGCAGCACGATAGACCTTCGCCGCCGAGGGATTCCCGCTAGTATCGCAGAAGTTCCTCGCGGTAAAGCCCGCCCGGTTGAGCGCATCCATGCTCATCATCGAGCCGCCACCACCGGCGCCGTGGAAACCCACCAGCCGCTCGCCTTCGGTGGAAAGCTCCAGAAAGAAGAAGGTTCCCCGATGGTCGGCTGCTTCCACCTTGGCGGCGATGCGCTCCAGCTCGGTGGGCGGATGTCCAATCTCGCGGGCGATTTCTATCTCCAGCTCCGGATGGCGCGGCACCGCATAGTCGTCCACCGAGAAATGGCAGTCCAGCGCCACCACTTCTCCGCTCTCGGTTATCGCCAGCGGATTTACCTCCAGCGTGCGCGCCTCTTCCTGGAGAAAAACCCCTGCGAGCTTGACGAGGAAGCTCGCCGCTTTCGTGAGCTCCTTACCACGAAGCCCCACCTCGCGCGCCATCGTGCGCGCTTGAAATGGAAGCAAGCCGGCAGTGGCGCTGAAGGCTCGCCGCGAGAAAATGACCGCAGGATCCTTCGCCAGCTCTTCTACGCCGCTTCCGCCCCGGCTCGCCAGCAGCGCGAGCGGCGACGCCAGCTCATCAGAGACGATGCAGGCGGCAAAAAGCTCCTTCGCCACCGCGAGCTTCTCCTCAATCAGGATCTCGCTGACGGGGAAGCCGCGAACCTCGCGCCCGAGAAGTTCGCTGGCAACCGCCGTCGCTTCCGCATCGCCGTTGGCGAATCGCACCAGTCCTTTGCCCGCCCGGCCGGTGGTAAAGACTTGCGCCTTCAGTACGGTAGACGGTGCCAGCTCTCGTGCGGCATTGGCGGCTGCTTCCGCCGATGCCACTACTTTCCCGGGCGGAATCCTAATGCCGCTTGCCGCCAAGATTGCTTTCGCCTTGTATTCAAGAAGCCGTGCCAATGGGGTTGCCCTCTCAGCACCCATTATATGGGAAGCGGCTCGGCTTGGGTAGAGCCGCCACGTGAGGTAGAATGAAAGCGTCCTTCAAGGAGGCAGCGATGTCGAGAAAACTCGGAATCGGGCTGGTAGTGTTTCTCATTTTCTTCGCCGCGCTGGTGCTCATTGCGCGCTACTTGCTTTCTACCGTCGGCGCAGTCGAGGGTTTCCCTGGTCGTGGCGACCGCGTGGCGCTGATATATGTCGAAGGAAGCATCGTCGGCGATATGCAGGGTGGCAGCAGCCTTCTCTCTGGGCTCCTCGCCTCCTCCGTCGAGACGGTGCGCCGGCTGGAGGCGGCACGCAAAGCCCCGAGCATCAAGGCGGTGGTCTTGCGTGTGAACTCGCCCGGCGGCTCGGCGGCGGCAAGCCAGGAAATCTACGCTGAGATTGAGAAGGTCAAGCAGGATAAGCCGGTGGTGGTGAGTATGGGCGACCTCGCAGCCAGCGGCGGCTACTACATCTCCTCCGCTGCCACCAAGATATATGCCAACCCCGCCACCCTGACCGGCAGCATCGGCGTCATTTTCAGCGGGCTTGAATTCTCAGGCCTGATGGAGAAATGGGGCATAGCAAGCCAGACCGTAACTGCGGGTGAGTACAAGGATATCGCCTCAATGTATCGAAAGATGACACCGGGCGAGCGCGAGATGCTGCAGAAGCTGGTGGATCAGGTGCATGCGCAGTTCATTGCCGCGGTCGTGCAAGGACGGGGCATGGACGAAGCTGAGGTGCGCAAGCTCGCTACGGGGATGATAATGACCGGTGAGCAGGCGAAGGCGGCGGGGCTGGTTGACGAACTGGGAGGCTTGCATGAAGCCGAAGCGGAAGCACGCAGACTCGCCAAGCTGCCTGAGGACGCTCCGGTAGTGTCTTACCAGAAGCGACGCTCGGTCTTCGATATGCTGGATATGTTCGGTCGCGGCAGCAGTGCCACCTCAGCGTCAAGGAGCCTCCTTGATGGAGCAAGCTCACTCACCCGCTTCGTCAACGGGCTGCTGCGTCGTGATGTCGGCGCTGGGCTCATCAGCAACTAGCCGTGAGTTCATGCTCCTGCTTCTGCTGGTGGGAGCCGCGCTACCGAGGAACACGTTATACTCTAGAGCGAGGCGCGCTTGATGAGAG
>MVCR01000002.1 GCA_002050035.1 Planctomycetales bacterium 4484_113
CGGCGTGCTCATGGCACGCAAGCAGCGAAGCTGGGCGCGCGCGCCGCGTATATCGTCGGCTGCATCGGCACCTCCAACCTCGAGTGCGGGCGTGAGTTCGGCATTCCCGTCTTCGGCACCGTCGCTCACTCGTGGGTGCAGGCTTTCGATGATGAACTCGCCGCCTTCAGGGCGAATCTGGACGCACTTCCCGAGGCTGGTGTAATGCTCATCGACACCTACGACACACTAGAAGGCGCACGCAAGGCGGTGCTGCTAGGGAAGCGCCTGAAGGCGGTGCGCTTGGATTCAGGCGATCTGATTGCGCTCTCCAAGAAGGTGCGCCGCATTCTGGATAAAGCGGGACTCTCCAAGACTACCATCTTTCTTTCCGGCGACCTCGACGAGTACCGCATCGATGAGATACTGCGAAAGCGCACGCCGGCGGACGCCTTCGGTGTTGGCACGCGGATGATTGTTTCCATCGATGCACCGGTGGTGAACGGTGTTTACAAGCTAGTCGAAGTCATCCGTGACGGTCGTGTTTCGGGGCGCGTCAAGCTCAGCGCCGACAAGGTTCTCTATCCCGGCAAGAAGCAGGTCTTGCGGTATTCGCGAGACAGCATCTACTCGCGGGATGTCGTTTGCTCCGCTGACGAGCGGCTTCGGGGCGCAGCGCACAAGTTGCTGAAGCTGGTGATCCGTCACGGAAACCGCGTGCGCGAGCCAGAGCCGCTGGAAGCGATTCGGAGTCGTGTGAAGCGCGAAGTCGCACGCCTTCCCCGAAGACTGCACCGGCTGGACACAGTCAAGCCCTATCCGGTGGAGTTCTCGCGGGAGCTTGAGCGCCGGCTGGAGAAGGAAGCAGCTTCGGTCAGAAGTCGTTAGAGAGCACCGATCTGCATCCAGGGGTTGCGGCGGCACAGGACGGGCACAAAGTGATCCGTTTGAGAAAGTGCTCCCTCTTTCCTCGCGCGCAAGTCTAGAGCCGGTGATTCTGCGATGGCGGGATTACGGGTATGACCCGCAGCGGGAATCTATTCTCCAGTTCCCGCGCTCTATCAGCATCCAGTCCCAGGTCGTTTCCCAGATAAACCTTCTTGGGTTTCCCTCCGGGCATTGGCAGCAGCAGGAATCCAGGTATTTCACCCCTCACTGCCGATATGGCTTGGTTCAGCTCTCGAAGCAGTTGCCGTGATGGCGGCTTGGTGAACTTCAGGAGCAAGCGTGCCGGCTTTGGATATGTGCCGCGTGACGTCGTCCCAAGAGCCGTGCGAGCAAAGCCTTCTCGCTCGCGTAAGCCCCTGCCCGCGGTGCCTCCATCGCCGCGATACAGCGTTACTGAGTCGACGTACATCTTCAAGGAACCCCTCAGCTCTTCGAAGTCCTCGTTCTTCGCGTCTTCCAGGTTGATAACACCCCGCACCAGCACCTCGTTGCCGTCGAGCAGCACGTTCTGGCAACGCTGCAACGCGTTCGCGCCGACCACGAGATTCAGGTGATTATGCTGTGAGCAAAGCTTGGCCAGCGCGTATCTCTGCTTGCGTTGCGAGATGCGCAGCCGCACGTCGTCCAGTACTCCACCAAGTTCCATTCGCTTGTCGGCAAGCCGCACTCCGTTCGCTTCCAGCTCAGTAAGCAGTTGCTCGATTTGCTTGACGCGCTCATCGCGGAGAACTAGCGAGTTTTCGTATGGATTATGCGTGAGGAAGATACCGATGCTTTCGCGCTCCATCTGGGCGATTTCTGCTGGCGAAGTCTGAATGCGCGAGACCAGCATTGCCGGCTCGGCGTCTTCAAACATGCCGATCTGGTTACGGTGCCCGCGACGCGCAAGATAGGTTTCCAGATTCGCCAGCAGCTCTCCTCGGTCATGACCGAATTCGTCGAAGGCTCCGGCACGCACTAGGTACTCGATGGAGGTCTTGGTCACCGCTCGACTGTCCACTCGGTCCAGGAAGTCATCCACCGATTTGAATGCACCTTCCTGGGTGCGCACGCGGACGATTTCATCCACCGCCGCCCGTCCCAGGCGCTTGATGCCGCCAAGGCCAAAAACGATTTCCCGACTCGCCGTCGGTGTAAAGTCGAATCCAGAGCGGTTGACGCTCGGCGGAACCACTTTGATGCCGTGGCTGGCCGCATCGCCGAGTGCCAGCGCAATCTTCGGAGGATCAGTGATATAGGTATTCATCAAGGCGGCGATGAAGTACTGCGGGTAGTAGTGCTTCAAGTAGGCGGTCTGATAGGAAAGATAAGCGTAGCAGGCGGAATGAGCCTTGTTGAAGCCATAGCCGGCAAAGTTCTCCATCATCTTCCAGATGCCGGTGGCTTTGCGCTTCGGCGTCCCGTGCCCCACTGCACGCTCAATGAACTCCTCGCGCTGCTTCGACATCAGCTCGCGTTTCTTCTTGCCCATTGCCTTGCGAAGTATGTCTGCTTCGCCGAGGGTGTATCCCGCCAGCTCACGCGCAATCAGCATCACCTGCTCCTGGTATAGCAACACACCGCAGGTAGGGGCGAGAATAGGCTCCAGTTCCCGCACCGGCGGACGTGCCTTTTCCGGATGCGCCGTATTGCGAATGTAGATGTCGAACATCCCGCCCTGCATCGGCCCCGGTCGGTTGAGCGCGTTGAGTGCCGTCAGATCTTCGATTGAACTTGGATGTGTCTCTTTCATAACCCGCACGATGTGCGGTGCTTCAAACTGAAACACGCCGAATGTATCGCCCTTGGCGTATATCTCAGAGAACACTTCCTGCTCATCAAGTGGTATCGCGTCGATATCTATTTCCTTCGCTTCCGTTTCCCTGATGTAGCGCACGCATCTGTCTATGGTGGTGAGCGTTTTCAGCCCCAGCACGTCAAACTTGAACAGTCCCACTTTCTCAAGTGAACCCATCTCGTACTGCGTAACCAGCATCGCGGAATCCTTGATCGATCGCAGGGGGACGTAATCAACCAGCGGGCGGTCGGCGATGACAACTCCGGCGGCGTGCACGCTCACGTGGCTGACCAGCCCTTCCAGCTTCTCCGCCTCCTGAACCAGCTCGTGTGCCGTGGGATCGCGGTCCAGCATCTCGGCAAGTTCTGGATTCTGCTCCTTGGCCTGCTGAATCGTCAGGTTCAGTCCTTGAATCCTCTTTGTAATCCGGTCAACATACGCGAATTCATAGTCCTTCACCCTTCCGACCGCCTTGATGACTGCCCGTGCCTTGAGCGTGGAAAAGGTGATGATTTGCGCCACATTTTCTTCGCCGTAGCGACGCCGTATGTAGTCGATGATCTCGTCTCGACGCTCGTAGCAGAAGTCGAGATCAAAATCGGGCAGCGCCACGCGTTCCTTGTTCAGGAAGCGTTCGAAGATGAGCCCGTGTCTTAGCGGATCGAGCTTGGTTATGTAAAGGCAGTAGGCGACTAGGCTTGCGGCGGCGGAACCGCGACCGGGCCCTGCGGGAATCCGGTTGTGCCGTGCGTAGCGAAGGAGATCCCACACGACGAGAAAGAGAGTCGTGAAGCCGGTGGTCGAGATGACGGAGAGTTCTTCCTCAAGGCGTTCAACCACCTGTTCTGGCAGAGGCTCGCCGTAGCGCTGCTTCGCGCCCTCGAATGCAAGCATATGCAGGAATTCACCGGGAGCCATTTCTGCCTGCTCTTCCGGCAGCGAGAAATCAGGGAAGTGCACGATCTTGTCTCTCAGCTCCACCTGGCAGCGTCGGGCGATCTTCGCTGTGTTGGCGAGCGCATCGGGCTCCTCCACGAACAGCTCCGCCATTTCCTTCTGATTCCGCAAGTAGTAGTAGGGTCCGGAAAAGCGCATCCGCTCCTGGTCCGATTGCTTCGCACGCGTTTGCAGGCACAGAGCGATATCGTGCGCCGAGGCATCTTCGGGATATACGTAGTGGCAGTCATTGGTGGCAACGAGCTGCAAGCCGTGGTGCCGCGCCTGTTCCTTCAAGAACTCGCGTGCTCGCTCTTCCTCCGGCAATCCGTGATTCTGCAATTCCAGGTAGAAGTGCTCCTCGCCCAGGAGTTTCGCATAGCGCTCAAGCTCCTCCTCCGCTCTTGCCTCACTCTCCTGCAGTAGCGGAGTGCTTATTACCCCGTGCAGACACGCCGAAAGTGCAATCAAGCCTTCCTTGTAGGCGCTGAGAAGCTCGAAATCAATGCGCGGGCGGTAGTAGTATCCCTTGGTGAAGCCCAGGGTCACTAGTTTGATCAAATTGCGGTATCCGAGCTGATTCTCCGCCAGCAGCACCAGATGTCGGCTGTTGCGGTCGGCGTCACCCTCGCGGTCGGTGCAGCGGTGCGGAGCCACGTAGACTTCGCAGCCGATGATGGGGTGCAGCCCCGCCGTGCTCATCCGGTCGAAGAACTCCACCGCGCCGTAGAGGTTGCCGTGGTCGGTGAGGGCGAACGCGTCCATGCCGGTATCCTGGAGACGCCGGGTAATGTGCTCAAAGGTGGCGATCCCGTCGAGCAGCGAGTACTGGGAGTGATTGTGCAGATGTACGAACTCGCTCATTTCCTTCAATACCGGGGAAGTACTAATAGTTTCTCAGGTAGCTCTGAGTCACCCGCCACGCCAGCTCCATGCCAATCATCAGCGCGTCTTCGTCAATCTCGAATCTAGGATGGTGATGCGGATAGACCGCGCCTTTCCTCTCGTTCTGCGCTCCGACAAAGGCGAATACTGCTGGGACCTTCTCGCAGTAGCGGGAGAAATCCTCTCCACCCATGGTGGGCTTGATATCCGCGACGCCTCTAGGGCCCACGATTTCGCCGGCGATACCGCGCACGAACTCGGACATCTTCTTGTCATTCACCGTTGCCGGCAGCTTGGGAATGAAGTCAATCTCCGCGCGGCAGCCCATTGCCTTGGCGCTCTGCCGCACAATGGTCTTCAATCTTCGCTCCACCAGACGTCTCACCGGTTTCTCAAAAGTGCGCACGGTGCCTTTCATCGTTGCCACCGGCGGGATGATGTTGAAAGCGGTGCCGGCTTCCACAGATGCCACCGTTACCACGGCTGCTTCCCAGGGCGCGACGTTGCGGGATACGATGCTCTGTAGATTCTCGATAATGGCGGCGGAGGCGAGCACCGGATCGGTGGCTGAATGCGGATAGGCGGCGTGTCCGCCCTTTCCTATCAGTCTTACCTCGAACTCGTCCACTGCCGCCATCGCCGGGCCGGAAATGACCGCGATCTTGCCTGTGCGCAGCGGAGCCCACACGTGCATGCCGAAGGCAAAGTCGACATCCGGCTTCTCCAGCACGCCGGCAGCGACCATCTTGCCGGCGCCGTCCTCGCCTTCTTCTCCCGGTTGAAAGCACAGCTTGACCTTCCCCCGCGCCACCCTGTGAGTCGTTAACAGCTTCGCCATCCCCAGCAGCATCGCCATGTGCGAGTCATGACCGCAGGCATGCATTCTTCCTTTGTACCGGCTGCGATAGGAGTGGGTGTTTTCTTCCGTAACCGGAAGCGCGTCCATATCCGCCCGCAGCATGATCGTGGGGCCCGGCTTTCCCGAGCGGATAACCGAGACCACGCCGGTGCCCGCCAGCCGCTTGGTTTTCAGCTTGAGCTTGTGCAGCTCCTTCTCGATAAAACGGGCGGTTTCGTGCTCCTGCAACGAGAGCTCCGGATGCTGATGGAAGTGGCGACGGTACGCCACCACGGCAGGATGTAGCGCAGTCACATCCGGAGTGAACTTGATTCTGCTCAGGGGAGAGGTTTGTGGCATCTGATTTACTCCGTCATTGGTCCTTTGCTCATCATAGCACAGGAATCTTGCGAGTGAGGAAGTGCCAAGCAGCGATTTCACGCGCGCCGCAAGATTCCGCCAGCTTGTGGGGTATAATCCATATCGTGGCAATACGGGAAGTCGTACAGTATCCGGCGGAAGTGCTGACCCGACCCTGTCGGAAGATCGGCGCCGGCAAGCTCGCCGAAATGCGGGAACTGATCGCGGACATGATGGAGACGATGCAGCAGGCTGGCGGGGTTGGGTTGGCTGCGCCACAGGTGGGCGTGAGCCTGCGCGTCATAGTGGCATATCGGATTGAGCGAGAGGAGGTTCTGTCCTCTGTAACCGCACCCGCGCCTCCGCGCCTGCGTGCCTATCTGAATCCGCGAATCACGCGTGGCGAAGGGGAAGAGCTCGATGAAGAAGGCTGCCTTTCCTTCGGTAAGCTCGTGGGTCTGATCCCCCGCTACACGAAGATCTGGTTGCGCTATCAGGATGATGAACTGAAGGAGCACAGCGAGGTTCTGGAAGGGCTTGACGCCCGCATCGTTCAGCACGAGGTCGACCACCTCAATGGCATCCTCATCTCCGATCGCACAACGGTTCCGCTTTACGAGCGCGAGGAGGAAAAAGAAGAGTCGCAAGTCGCCGCAACGGGTAGCGATGCTGACACGGCCTAGCTCCTTTCATTGTGCTAGACTCTGAGTGTGCCGAAGTCCGCTGAGAACTCTCATCAGACGGAAAGCCGCACGGTTTCACCCAAAGGGGCTGATGCTCCGGTGGTGGGTACTAGGCGACCGGAGCGGCTCGCCGATTTTGTGGGACAGCGGCGCGTGCTGAGCAATCTCCAAGTGATGCTCGAGGCTGCCGCCAAGCGCGAAGTGGCGCTTGAGCACATTCTCCTGGCGGGGCCGCCGGGTCTGGGCAAGACAACCCTCGCCCATATCATCGCCCGCGAGATGAAGATTCCCATCACCGTGAGCGCGGGACCACTTCTGGAGCGCGCCGGAGATCTGGTGGCAATCCTAACGAGCCTCAAGCCGCGGCAGGTGCTGTTCATCGATGAAGTCCATCGTCTCCCGCGACCGGTCGAGGAGACTCTATACGGGGCGATGGAAGACTACCGCGTGGACGTCATCATCGGCAAGGGACCCGGCGCCCGCACCATTCCGCTGCGGTTGAATCCTTTCACTCTCGTGGGCGCGACCACGCGCAGCGGTCTGCTCACCGCTCCTCTGCGCGACCGCTTTGGAGCGCTGTTTCATCTCACTTTCTATTCGCAGGAAGAACTAGAGGAGATACTCCGTCGCCGGGCTGCTGAGGAGAAGATCTCCATCTCCGCGGGTTGTCTTGCCTCCATCGCCGCCAAGTCCCGAGGTACTCCGCGAGTGGCGCTCCGGCTGCTCAAGCGGGTGTGGGACTTCGCGATAGTCGCGGGTAAGGAGGAGATAACTGAGGCGCTGGCGGAGAATGCCCTCAAGCAGCTCGGCATCTCCGCCGAAGGGCTGGACGAGATGGACCGTCGCATCCTCACAACGATGCTGCGCAACTTCCAGGGTGGGCCGGTGGGAATTGACACTATCGCCGCCGTGCTCAATGAGGAGCGCGATACCATCGAGGAGGTTTACGAGCCTTATCTCCTGAAGGCGGGATTCCTCGAAAAGACCTCGCGAGGTCGCGTAGCCACGCAAAAGACCTTCGACTACTTCAAAGTGCCCTACGAGCCGGGAAGATTCCGCCCGGGAGCGGAAGTTCCCCTGTTCGAGAATCCCGCAGAAGAGGAGTAAGCTTTCCCTGAGAGCGGATTCTCAGGACAAGCCGCCCTCGTCACGGTTCTTTTCCTCCCGCTTGATGGCGTTCCACGAATCTAGGACTTCATCTGGAGTGTCGGCACGAGCGTCGCCGAAAACATGCGGATGCCGCCGCACCAGCTTGCGATAGATTCCATCAATCGCCTCCACCAGCGTGAAATACCCCAGCTTCTCCGCCAGCTTCGCCTGAAATACCGGCTGCATTATGAGGTCGCCGATTTCCTCGCAGAGTTCAGCCTTGGCTCGTGCCCACTTCCGCGCCAGCTCAGGCGGCATCGAGCCTTTTCCCAGCGGGGCTCCCGAAGCCGAATTGCCCTGGGAAAAGTCCTCTCTCTGCGGATGGTGCGCGTGCATATCACCACCATCTTCACCTTCGCCGCTGGCAGGCTGAGGCGGAGAGGCGTCCGCTGCCGGAAGACCTCGCGTAGCCCGAATCTCCGCCTCCACATCAAGCAGCCGGTTAATCGCCGAAACCACCTCGTTGGCTTCTTCAAGCACGTAGCGACGCAGTGAAGCCAGCGTCTGCTCGCGGTCCCAGGGGCACCCGCCCTCGGCGAGCAGCCTCTCCTGCAAGCCGACCAGATGGGCGAACGCCTCGCCGGCCTCCATCGATGGAACAATGCTCTCTTCGCGTTTCACTCCGCGGATTGTAGCATTGGAACAGTTGTATCGCTGCCGACAAGCGGCAACGACTAGGCAGACAGAGTATTGCGAAGTTCCTGCATCGACTCACCACCTACCTCACTCAACAGTGCTGGTAGCTCCTCCAGTATCTTCTTCGGACGGGTCGGGTCGTGGAAGAGAATGGTTCCTAGCTCGACCGCGAGAGCTCCTGCGCGGATGAACTCGATGACATCGGTTGCGGTAACCGCCCCGCCGCTCGCGAGAATCGGAAGCTCCGGCACGGCATCGGCAGTCGCGGCGACACGAGCGAGGGTAAGCGGCTTCAGGGCCGGTCCGCTCAAGCCGCCAGTTGGCTTTGCCAGCTTGCTCTTGCCGCTCCTCCAATCAATCGCCATCGCGGACCACGTGTTGGCGACGGTGACGCCGTCCATCCCCGCGCCCCAGGCAATCTTCGCGTAGGGCACGAGATTCCCCGCGTCGGGTGATAGCTTGGGAATCAGCGGAAGCTCCGTTACCCGCCGCAGCCGCTCGCAGATGCGTCCGAAGGCCACGGCGCTGGTGCCGAAGATAAGCCCATCCTCCACGTTGGGACAGGAGAGGTTGACCTCAAAGGCGGAGATTCCTGGCTCGTCCTTCAGCCGCGTGAGCACGGCTTCGTAGTCCTCCTCGCTTCCTCCGGCGACGTTAACGATGGTGGTGACGCCGCGCTCGCGCAGTTGCGGCAGAATCTCTTGCGCAAATGCCTCCATCCCCGGATTCTGCAAGCCGATGGAGTTGAGCATCCCGCAAGGGGTCTCGCAAATGCGTGGCGACGCATTGCCTTCACGCGGCTCGCGAGTGATGGCTTTGGTGATGAGCGCGCCCACGGAGGCGATATCGAAGAAGTCCTCGAATGGTTCGCCGAACGATGCGCAGCCGGATGCAAGCAGCACCGGGTTCTTGAACGCCAGCCTCCCCTGGGAGACTCCGAGAGCGGTGAAACTCTGATTCATAGCACGCATCCTATTATAGGTCACGCGCGCCATTGGGATGCAGCCCAGCTGGAGCCTCCCCGGTCCGTTCGTGAAGTCCTTCTCTCAACACAGGGCGAAAGAACAACCAGGCGCTGCTCAACGAGCGCGGTGAGCTGGCATTCAGTCATCAGCAATCGCCCATAAATCGCGCCTGCGGATCACGCAAGTACTTGGAAATCCAACTCAGATTGTGCTAGAATACCTGCCGCTCTCAGGTCGTGCTCCTTGCGTGAGTGGATTCTCGACTCGTAGTCATCATGTGAGGGATTTAACAAGCCTGAGAGCGCAGCGCTAAGATAAATCTCATTGACAGAGGTATTGTCTGAGGCGGTGAACCGACAGCTAATCGCTCGGAAGCTGTCTGATGCTGCGGCTGATATTCTGAGTTTTGAATGGCCGCTGAGCGTGTGATATTACCAACAGGAACGAGGATGGTAATCGTCGGTTCCACCCTTAACGGCTCTTTCTCGCAAGGAAGCTGACATGGAGTCTGACGCTCAACTAGAAACCCGCCACAACGCGGATGGCGAACTCGAGAGCGTAATCTCAATGCTCGAGCGGGTGCAGGCGCGGTACAACTACCTGCCCGAAGAAGCCCTGCGGAAGGTCGCCGCCGAGACCGGGCGGTCGATGGTCGACATCTACGGAGTCGCGACTTTCTATCGAGCCTTCAGTCTCAAACCTCGCGGCAAGCACCTGGTTTCGGTCTGCCTGGGCACCGCCTGCCACGTCCGCGGCGGGCCGATTATCGCCGAGGAGTTCGAACGGCAGCTCGGAATCCGCCGGGGGGAGACCACGGCGGACAAGGAGTTCACGCTTGAAACCGTGAACTGTCTGGGCGCATGCGCGCTCGGCCCCATCGTCACGGTGGACGGTCATTACTTCTCCCACGTAAGCACGGGCAGAGTGAAGAAAATCCTCCAGCAAGCCCGGGAGGGACTGGACGTGGTTGAAGTCAAGGCCGACGAGCGGGTCTTTCCGGTCGAGGTGAGCTGCCCCCACTGTAATCACAGTCTGATGGATGAGCGCCATCTCGTCGACGGACGACCGTCTATACGGGTGACGATATCATTCGGCAAGAAGCACGGCTGGCTATGCCTGTCGAGTCTCTACGGAAGCTATAACGTCGAATCAGAGTATCCGATCCCCGATAACATAGTGGCGCACTTCTTCTGTCCGCACTGCCACGGCGAGTTGCTCGGCACTACGGACTGTCCGGAGTGTGGCGCCCCCATGGTGCGGATGATGATTCGCGGTGGCGGCATGGTTCAGATTTGCTCGCGCCGCGGATGTAAAGGACACATACTGGACATTTAAGCTACACCACGACTAGTATTCGAAGCAGAACAACAATTCGAGGAACCACCGGATGCAGAAGCTATCATCAGTTGATGAACTCAAGAATTTCCGCCGGCTGATTCTGGACGAGCCGGAGGAGGAAAAGCCTTGCCTGGTGATATGCGCGGGAACCGGGGGCCAGGCCAGCGGCTCAAACGACATAATCCGCGTCGTCAAACGCGAGATCCTGGAGAAGAACCTTCAGGAAGAGCTGTCGTTGCGGATTACCGGCTGCCAGGGGTTTTGCGAGATGGACCCCTTCATTCTGGTGGAGCCGGAACTTAATCTCTACACCCGCCTGAAGATGGAGGATGTTCCTCGCATTATCGATGCCGTAGCGGAGGGACGAGTGGTCGAAGACCTCCTGTACAGACCCGCGGGTGAGAACAAGCCCTACCACTGTCAGAAGGACATTCCGTTCTTCAAGAAGCAGACGCGAACCATCCTCGGGTCGAACCAGAAGGTGGACCCGATTAGGACCTACGATTACATCCGCAGGGATGGATATGCGGCGCTGGAGAAGGTACTCAGTAACCCTGAGCCCACCTGGATTATTGAAGAGGTCAAGCGTTCCGGGCTGCGGGGTCGAGGTGGCGCGGGTTTTCCTACCGGAAAGAAGTGGGAACTGGCCCGTGCTTCGGGAAACGGAGCAACGCAGAAGTACCTTGTCTGCAACGCGGACGAGGGCGACCCCGGTGCCTACATGGACCGAAGTCTCCTTGAAGGTAATCCTCATGCCATCATCGAAGGGATGCTGATTGGTGGGATTGCCATTGGCGCGACCAAGGGCTTCATCTACGTTCGCAGTGAATACCCGCTGGCAATTAAGCACACGCTAATCGCGCTCCGGCAGCTCCGAGAGATGGGTCTGTTGGGGAAGAACATCCTTGGTACCGGCATCGATTTTGAGATAGAAATCGTCCGCGGTGCCGGTGCCTTTGTTTGCGGTGAAGAAACCGCACTCATTCGGTCTATCGAGGGACTGATGGGCGAGCCGCGGCAGCGCCCTCCGTACCCCATCCAGAAGGGCATCCACGGTAAGCCGACGGTGATCAATAACGTCGAGACGTTGGCGAATATCCCCGTGATCATACGGGAAGGGGCCGATGAGTACGCCAAGATAGGCGTTCCCGGAAACACCGGTACCAAGATATTCAGCTTGGTCGGCAAGATTCGCAACACCGGTCTGGTGGAAGTGCCGATGGGGATAACCCTCGGCGAGATTGTCTACGACATCGGCGGCGGCGGCATTGGCGGCGCGAAGATAAAGGCGGTGCAGACCGGTGGGCCTTCTGGAGGTTGCATACCTGCCAGCAGGTTTGACCTTCCCGTGGACTACGACAGCCTGACCGAGGCCGGGTCCATCATGGGTTCTGGCGGCATGATCGTGATGGACGAAAACACCTGCATGGTCGATGTCGCCAAGTACTTCATGAACTTCCTCAAAGACGAGTCCTGCGGGAAATGCTACACGTGTCGAAAGGGCACGCAGCGGATGTACGAGCTGCTCGACGATATCTCGAAGGGCAAAGGCACCCTGGCCCATCTCGACCTGCTGGAGGAACTGGCCATTGCGGTCAAGGAATCGTCGATGTGCGGACTTGGCCAGACCGCGCCCAATCCGGTGCTGTCCACCCTGCGCTACTTCCGGGACGAGTACGAAGAGCACATTCTTCAGAAGAGGTGCCGCGCTTTTGTCTGCAAGGACCTGGTGGGAGCTCCCTGCCAGAGTGCCTGCCCGCTAGACACGGAGGCATGGCGCTATGTCGCACACATTGCGCGCGGCGAGTATGAGGATGCTTACCGGGTTATCCGGGAGGCAAACCCCTTCCCGTCCGTATGCGCCCGTGTCTGTAGCCATCCCTGCGAGGACAAATGCCGCAGCGGCACTCTCGGCGGTCAGCCCATAGCCATCCGGGCGCTGAAACGCTTCATTACCGACCGTGTCGATCCCTCGGTGTACGAGCCGAAACGCATCTCGACCAACGGGAAAGAGATGCCGCCGGTGGCTGTGGTCGGTGCTGGGCCGGCAGGGCTTACGGCGGCGCATTACCTGTCGCTGCATGGATACAAGGTCACCGTATTCGAAGCAGACCGCGAGCCGGGCGGGATGCTGGTTAGCGCTATCCCGCCATACCGGTTGCCGCACGATGTGCTGCGTAGAGAAATCGAAGCGCTGATTGATGAGAATATCTCACTTAAGTGCAATCAGGTGTTGGGCAGGGACTTCTCCGTTGATAGCCTCCTCGGCGATGGCTTCAAGTCCGTCTTCCTTGCCATAGGCGCGCACAAGAGCCGCCATCTCAACGTGGAGGGGGAAGATAGCGAGGGCGTCTTCCCTGCCATCGATTTCCTCAAGGCATTCAACATGCGGAATGAGAAGCTTGCGCGAGGGCGCGTGGGCGTTATCGGTGGCGGTAACTCGGCGGTGGATGCTGCACGAGTTGCATTACGCCAGGATGGTGTCGAGAGTGTGACTCTGCTCTATCGGAGGACGCGGAGAGAAATGCCCGCCCTGTCGGATGAAGTTGATGCCGCCATCGAGGAAGGTGTCAAGCTGGAAACGCTGGTCTCGCCTTCAGCCATCCATCAGGAAGCGGGGCGGGTGACCGCCGTTGATTTCATCAGGAACCGACTGGGCGATGTGGACAGCAGCGGCAGGCGCCGACCAGTGCCGATTGAGGGAAGCGAATTCACGCTTCCGTTCGACACCCTGATCGTCACCATCGGTGAAATACCCGATACCGACAGTGTCTCCGGTATGGGCGTTGAGGTGAACGCCCGGGGAACGCTGGCGGTTGACGAAGAGACTCTTTCCACTAACCGTCCGGGTGTATTCGCCGGCGGTGACGTGGTTACCGGCCCGAATACGGTTGTGGAGGCCATTGCCGCGGGGAAGAAGGCAGCAGTGATGATTGACCGTTATTTGCGCGGCGAAGAACTGAAACAACCTGTTCAGGCCAAACTGCCCGAAGTGTATGTGGAGCCGGTCATGCTCGACGAGGAGGAACTGGCTGCTGCCGAACGTGCGGAGCCGCCTGCGATTTCAGTTGAGCAGCGAACTCACAGTTTCGATGAGGTTGAAATGCCGCTGTCGGTGGAAGCCGCCACCAGCGAGGCACGGCGGTGCTTGCGGTGCGATTTGGAGTTCACGCAGCCAAAGGAGGAGAAAACCTCCGTGGAAGTGCCGGTATCGGCTGACAAAGGTGGCTCAGCATGATTAATCTGAAGATAAACGGTCTGGATGTCTCGGTTGAAGAAGGCACCACCATTCTGGAGGCTGCTCGGTTCATTGGCTTCCCCATCCCGACGCTCTGCCACAACGATGGGCTCTCGCCCTACGGCGCTTGCCGGCTGTGCCTGGTGGAAATCGGCGAGCCCCCGCGCAGCAAGCTGGTGACCTCCTGCACCTATCCGGTTGAAGAAGGGCTCATCGTGCGCACGGATACGGAGCGGGTAATCCGGACCCGCAAGATGGTGATCGAGCTTCTGCTGGCATCCTCGCCGATGTCGAAGACTATTCAGGACCTGGCGTCGAAGTACGATGTGCACCAGCAGCGCTTCAAGCAGGAGTTTGAAGAATGTATTATGTGCGGGCTTTGCACCCGCATGTGCGAGGAGCAGATGATGGCTAAGGCCATCGGCTTCCGCGGGCGCGGTCAGAACCGCAGCATCGGCACGCCTTTCGACATTACCTCCGAGGAATGCCGGCGGTGCGGCGCGTGCATGTACATCTGCCCCATTTGCATGGCGCGCTGTCAGGGGCCGCAAGAGGAATCGCCGCTCTGCAACGCTTGCCTCAACCTGTCGCCGCCCTGTGTGGAAACCTACGGGCAGAAGATGTGCTACATGGACCCGTGCGTCGCCTGCGAATTGGCCGGCCCTTACCGGAAGGACAAGCAGCGCAAGGAGAAAGAAGAATCAGCCCCGGTTGCTCGCTGAGAATGGGCGTCCGTGGGCATTCGCTGTTGGCATGAATACGATGATACTCTTGGATACTAGGAGGAGAAAATGACTTTCTCGCGAATCAACTCAAGTGCTGCCACACTGAGCAAGAACCGGACGGAGGATTCCATAATTCCGTCCAGTGGCATGTGTGCTACCTGCATTGACGGCTGCATCGGCATGTGCGAGATAGGCAAGTCCGCCTACCGGGGGCACGAGGTGGCCTATCCCCAACCCTTCGGCATCATCACCACCGCCGGGGAGAAAGATTACCCGATCGACTACTCCCACTTCAACATCATGGGAACCGCGGTGGGCGCGGTGGGCATCGAGGCCGATAGCGATAAAGCCATCTTCCCGAACGTGGATCTTGAAACCAAGGTGGGTCGTAATCCTGGCGTCAGGTTCAAGCTTCCCTTCATCATTCCGGGATTGGGTTCAACCGACGTCGCCAAGAACAACTGGCCCGGACTGGCCATCGGCTCGGCTCTTGCCGGCACCGCACTGACCATCGGGGAGAACGTCTCCGGTATGGATGTGGAGAGTAAGCTCAAGGGGGGGAAGGTGATTTCGGCTCCCGACCTTGAAGAGCGCATCCAGTTGTTCAGGGAATGGCAGCAGGATGGCTATGGCGACGTCATCCTGCAGGCCAACGTCGAAGACACCATGCTCGGAGCCCAGGAATACGCACTCGCCAACCTCGGTCTGACAACGGCGGAGCTGAAATGGGGCCAGGGCGCCAAGGATATCGGCGGTGAGGTGAAGATTAAGAGTCTCGAGAAGGCGCAGCTGCTGAAGGAGCGAGGATACATAGTCTTGCCGGATCCAACCGACCCGGTGGTGGTGGCGGCGTTCAAGAGCGGCGCGTTCAAGGAGTTCGAGCGCCACTCACGCGTGGGGATGGTCACGCGCGAGAGCTTTCTCAAGCGTGTGGAGCAGCTCCGCGAAGCGGGCGCGAAGAACATCTTCCTCAAGACCGGAGCCTACCGGCCCGCAGACCTCGCGCGTGCCGTCAAGTTCGCTTCGGAAGCCGAGATTGACCTCCTTACAATCGATGGTGCGGGCGGGGGTACCGGTATGAGTCCCTGGCGCATGATGAACGAGTGGGGCGTCCCAGCAGTCGAGCTGCACTCTCTGGCCTATCAGTATGTCGACCGGCTGGCGAAGAAGAAGGAATTCGTCCCCGACCTTGCCTTCGCCGGCGGGTTCACCCTTGAGGACCAGATATTCAAGGGCTTGGCGCTCGGCGCTCCCTATGTGAAGCTGATAGGAATGGCGCGGGCGCCGCTGGCTGCCGCTATGGTGGGCAAGACCATCGGCAAGCGCATTGAAGAGGGCTTGATGCCGGTATACGTGGAGCGTTTCGGCACCACCAAGGACGAGATCTTCGTGACCGCTCCTGAGCTCAGGGAGAAGCTGGGCGACCGTTTCGACGATGTTCCGACCGGCGCGATCGGGCTCTACACCTACTACGAGCGATTGGCGCAAGGTCTCAGGCAGTTAATGTGCGGATGCCGGAAGTTCGCATTGAAGCACATCTCCCGGGACGATATCGCCGCTCTGACTCGTGAGTCCGCCGACGTCAGCGGCATCACTTACATCACCGAAGTGGACAAGGAAGAGGTTGACGCTATCCTGGAGGCCTGATAAGCTCCGCCCGGTCTGGCGAAGCCAGTAGATAGTTGACTCTCATCGACTGGTCACATGCAGGTTCGTCCAGATTCAGTATTCTTGAAGCCTGGAGCATTCAAGGAGGAAAGCGATGTCTGAAGAGGCGAATCCACGGTTGATGGCGAACAAGCAGCTTGACCTCGCTGCAGAAGTCCTGGGCCTTGATCCGAACTTGCACGCCTTTCTCCGCGAGCCGATTATGGTAGTCGAGGTCTCCGTTGCCGTCCGGCTGGATGACGGTAGAATCAGGCTGTTCAAGGGATGGCGCAGCCAGCACAACAGATTCCGCGGCCCCACCAAGGGCGGTATCCGCTACCACCCGGACACGAACCTGGAGGAAGTGGTGGCGCTTTCGATGTGGATGACCTGGAAGTGCGCGCTCGTGAATCTGCCTTTCGGTGGCGCCAAGGGCGGTGTCTGCTGCAACCCTCCGGAGATGAGCCGGGGGGAACTGGAAAGGCTCACCCGCCGCTACACCTTCCTGCTGAGTCCTTTCATTGGGCCGGAGAAGGACATTCCTGCTCCCGACGTGTACACCGATGCCCAGACGATGGCGTGGATAATGGACACCTTCAGCATTCTCAGCGGCTATACCGTGCCCGGCGTGGTCACGGGCAAGCCGGTGGACCTCGGCGGGAGCGTCGGAAGAGTCGAAGCCACCGGGCGCGGCTGCGTGTTCACCATTCGTGAAGTCCTCAAGCACCTCGGAATTGACCCCGAAAAAACCACCGCTGCCGTCCAAGGTTACGGCAATGTCGGCTCGAACGCCGCCTGCCTGCTTACCGACCTCGGGGTGAAGGTGATTGCTGCCACGGACGTCCACGGAGGCGTCATCAACCGTGATGGACTGGACACGCGTGCTCTCAAGCAGCACGTTGGCGAAACTGGCTCCGTGGTCAGCTTCCCGGGGACTTCTCCTATCTCGAACGAGGAGCTGTTCGCCCTGGATGTGGACATCCTGATTCCGGCCGCGATGGGCAATGTCATCACCTCCCATAACGCGGGGAAGATCAGAGCGAAGGTGATCGGTGAGGGGGCCAACGGCCCGACAACTCCCGAAGCTGACCGGATTCTCCGCGACAACGGCGTGTTTGTCATCCCGGACATCCTCGCCAACGCCGGCGGCGTCACTGTATCCTACTTCGAGTGGGTGCAGAACCTCTATAACTTCCATTGGGACGAGAAGCGCGTGAACCACGAGCTGGAGAAGGTGATGGTGCAGGCGTTCAACGAAGTCCACGAGATGGCGAAGGAGAAGCAGGTGGACAATCGGACCGCCGCTTACCTGCTGGCAGTCGATCGAGTGGCGCGAGCGGGCGCAGAACGCGGGCTCTTCCCGTAGGCTGTAGTACCGGAGCCGTAGGTCTCAACAGGTGGAAACATCTGGCTGCTGTTAGCCGAAGGTGCGCTTGAACCATTTCTTCAGCGGTCCCTCGTAGCGCTTGACCAATATGACGCTGGCATGCGAGAAGCGGGCGACTTTCACCGGTATCTCGCCGGCGATGATCTTGCGCAGGAAAGGTTCGCGGGACGCCCCGATGACAACGAGGTCATAGACCTTCGACGCCCGGGCAATGGCGCCAGCGATGGTCTTTCCCTTGAGCACAATCTTGTCAGTGGGGAATCCGCTGAAGCTCTTCGCTTCGATCTCCGAGAGTATCTGTCGCCCGCGCAGCTCATAGGCACGCGGTCGTTGTTCGGGCAGCGCGGTGGCAAGTGTAACCGTCGCTTTATGCTCCTTAGCCAATGGCTTCAGGAGTCGCGAGGCAAGCTCCGCATTGGGGCCACCACCAGTTGCGAGCATTATCTTCTTGAAGGGATAGCGGCTCCGCTTGAGCACGACCAGATCGCAGGGATTCTGCCGCAGTAGATGGTCAGTAATTTCCCCAAAGACGTAGCTTGCGGAGCTAGGATAGCCCTTCCATCCAGCAATCAGGAGATCCGATTCCTCCCGCTCCACCGTGTCAAGAATGCCGTCAACCACGCGGTGCGCTAGCGAAATGCGGGTGCGGATCTTGAAGGCTTTCTTTGAAGCATAGGCGGTGGCCGCATCCAGAATCGAACGACCGTGATGGGCGAAACGCAAGCCCTCTTCTATTGGCGTCTGTCGCGGAACCTTCACCACCGATACCACCGTTATCAATCCCTTGAACTCGCGGGCTATAGGTAGGGCGATATCAAGCAGCGGCGCCACGTTGTCGGGGTTGCCGATGGGCACGAGAATGCGCATCTTGGGCGATTTTATACCTCCGATTGCGGGGAGGGGCAGTACCTTCGGCTTCTCCTTTTCAGTTATGCGCCCGAAGTAGCTTTGATATACGATGTAACCAGCTAGCATCCAGCCTATCACGAGGTACCATGCGACCGGTCGGAACCAGAACTGCGAGACTGCAAGTCCGATGTTCGCTGCTAGGCCCACAAAGGGCACGACTGGGTAGAGCGGGATGCGGAATCCGCCACGAAGCTCCGGGTGCTTCCGGCGGATGACGATGAGCGATAGGTTCACAAAGGCGAAAGTGATCAGGAAAATCAGGCTCGCCGCCGAGCCCAGTGCTTCGATGGGCAGGCTTATCGCTACGAGAAGGAGCAGAATGCCCGTCGCCAGTATCGCCAGGTGCGGGGTTCGCCTTGCGCGGTGGATGACGGAGAAGAAGGCGGGAAGCCAGCGGTCTCGCCCCATGGAGAAGGCGACCCGCGACGACGCGAGTATAGTCGCATTGAGCGCGCTCATAGTGGATAGCAGTCCACCGAGAACGATGAGTACCACGCCGAAGGCGGGCATGAAGTTCTGCGCCGCCCGCACTATCGCCGTCTCCTTGTACTTGCCAAGGAACTGCCAGCTTGCCATTCCTTCGACCCGTACCGAGGCAAGCGAGACGAAGACGATCAAGAGGTAGATGCTCACGGCAATCACGAGGGCAAACACAATCGCACGTGGGATGGTTCGCTCAGGGCGCTTTATCTCCTCCGACGCCGTGGCAATGAGGTCATAGCCCTGAAAGGCGATAAAAGTGAGTCCCATCGCAATGAAGACTGCCGGGATGCCTCGGGGGAAGAACGGAGTGAAGGCACCAATAGACTCCGCCGGAGTCCGGAATGCGACCAGAAGCCCGAAAAGGGCGAAAACACCCAGGGCGAAGATCTTCGCTATCGTGATGACGTTCTCGGTCTTTCCGGTGGCGGCGGCGCCCCATGCGTTCAGTCCGATGAAAATCGACCCCATGAAAAGCGTGTAGAGGATAATCGCGCCGTGAGCGCCCAGCAATGAATCAACGAGTTGCTGGAACGTGCCGAGATACAAAGACAGGAACTCGCGCACGTAGCTGGCAAGACCGGCTGCATAAAGGCTGCACGCCACGGTATAGGCGAACCAGAGTCCCCAGCCGGAAAGAAATCCGACGATTCCAGGGAAGGCCCGCCGGATGAAGGTATAGCCACCGCCAGCCCGCGGTAAGCATGAGGTGAGCTCCGCGTAGCATAGCGCAGTCAAAAGCGTGACCACCCCGTTCAGCGCGAAAGCCAGTATTGACGCCGGACCGGCGACTCCCGCCGCTATCCCGGTGAGAACGAAGATGCCTGCGCCGATCATCCCCCCGACGCCAATCATGGTGGCGTCGAGGAGTCCCAACGAGCGCGTGAGGGTGACTTCTTCGCTGCGATTTCGCGATTGATTGCTTCTAGTCAAGAAGGGTGCCGCTCCAGAGATTGCCGGGTAATTCTAGCAAACAGGAGCCCAGGACTCCCCCACGCCCGCGTGTCCTGTAGTGAACGGGGCAAAAGCCCGGGAGATTCTGCGAGCACAGGCACCTTCATGGGAAAGGCAGCTAGTCAGTTTCGCCGCTAGCTGAATCAACCGCACTCGGGTTGGACGCGGTTGCTGGCTCGCCCGCCGGTGCAGGAGCCACGAGCCCGAACTCCTCCCGTCTCACGACGAAGATGTTGAAGATGATCTTGATAGCCGCAACCGCCGGCAGAGCTACGAGTAGACCGACTATCCCGGCAAGATAAGCCCCGATGATCATCGCAATGATCACCGTGAGCGGATGCAGATCCATCGTATCTCCCATAATTCGTGGAGCCAGGAAGTAGCTTTCTGCGATGTTAACGATGATGTAAAAGCTGGCGACGATGAGGAAAAACCCGAGCCCCATCCCGAGACTCAACAGGCCAGCAGGGATGTACGCGATTATGGGTCCGATGACGGGGATAAACTCGGCGATGCCGGCGAGGGTGCCCAAGAGCAGAGGATACTTCACGCCGATGATGGTCAGACCGGCTGAGACGAGTGCCCAGATGAGTATCGCCAGCAGCAGGCGTCCCCGTACATAGCTGCCCAGCATCCGGTTGACATGCGAGAGTCCAACGTCAATCCGCTCGTCGTATGCCTGGGGGAAGATGTGCTTGAACGCGCTCTTGATCTTGGCGGCGTCTTTGAGGAAGTAATAGCACATCAACGGAACCAGAATGAAGCCGAGAAGCAGGGTTATCAGCCCGCGAATGGTCTGAAAAGCTCTCTGCACGAGGTGTGGCGTGTCCGCCTGAATACTCTCCAGCGCTCGCACAATAGTGTCGGCAAGCACGAATTCGTGCCCTGGGTAATAGCGCTCGAAGTAGTAGTTGACCTTCGCTTCTAGCTGGCTCATATAGATGGGCGCGTCCTTGACCAGTTGCGATGTCTCGTCAGTAATCACCGGGATGGTGAGAATGAGCAGCAAACCAAGCAGCACTGCGAAGATGAGGAAGACGATGACTATGGAAAACGTGCGCGGTATCCGGTGGCGCACCAGCCAGTCAACAGGTGCCGCCATCAAGTATGCGAGCAGCACCGCAATTACAATATAGATGAAGATGAACCGGATGTAGTAGAGAAAGACCAGCAGGAGCACGAGCCCCACCACAAAGAGGGTCTTACGTGTGAAATCTTTCATTTCCCAGGCTCCTGCCTCCTCCCGATTATACCAGACGCACGGAAAGCCGATTTGGTTCCCTGGCTTGTGATGCGAAGCTCTCGCTGTTGCCTGCTGGTTCAAGCTGCCGTATAATCGTCAATCGTGAAGCCGACAATCCTGTTTGTTGCCGTGAGCCTCGCGCTGAGCCTAACAGCGTGCGGCGGAGGTCATGTCAGCCCGCCTCCGAATCAGCCATCGTTGAGCGGAGTCTACGAAGGCACCATTACCGCTTCTGACGGCGTGCTCAATGCGCGCCTGGTGGTGGGCGACGCGTTCAGCGACGGCAGCTTTCCCGCCGAGCTGTCGAGTCCCGGCGACCCACAGGTGGTGCCGGTGGAAGGAGTGGGCAGCCAGTGGGGCTCGAGCTTCTCCGTCGTGTTTGACCGCTTCTCGCAAGATCCATTCTATCTGGAAGGTCGTCTGGACGCCGCCACGGGGCGGCTCGCGGGAACCATACGCTATGCGGACCGACGGCAGACGCTAAGCTTCGTTTTCTTCTATGCGGGGACGGTGTAGCAGCGGATTGTGGTGTGGGGCGAGAGGAAAGTGAAATCTGCTACACGAACTTGCAATCCCCCGCTCTTTATGCCATAATGTAGGTTCGCGGGTAGAAGCCCCGTTGCTGCCCGCGCGATTGCGTAAGCCGAATTTATAAGGCGTAAAGGAGGAGGAAATGTCTAAGGCAAAATTCGAGCGGACCAAGCCGCATCTCAACGTCGGCACCATTGGCCACGTTGACCACGGCAAGACGACGCTGCTTTCTGCGATGACCAAAGTCCTTGCCAAGAAGAGTCAGGCATCGTTCACTCCTTTCGATGAGATTGACAAGGCGCCGGAGGAGAAAGCCCGCGGTATCACCATCGCTCTGGCTCACGTCGAGTACGAGACCGACAAGCGTCACTACGCGCATGTGGATTGTCCCGGTCACAAGGATTACATCAAGAACATGATTACCGGTGCCGCGCAGATGGACGGCGCGATTCTCGTGGTGTCGGCCGCCGATGGAGCGATGCCGCAGACTCGCGAGCATATTCTGTTGGCGCGCCAGGTGGGCGTACCCAGCATCATTGTGTTCCTCAACAAGACCGATATGGTTGATGACCCGGAGCTGATCGACCTGGCGGAGGAGGACTGCCGCGAGCTGTTGACCAAGTATGGCTTCCCCGGTTCTGAGATACCGGTGATTCGCGGTTCCGCGCTGAAAGCGCTGGAGAGCGATGGTTCGATAAACCCGGACACCCAGTGCGTGGTTGAGCTGCTGGATGCGATGGACAGCTACTTTCCAGAGCCCGTGCGAGATGTCGACAAGCCCTTCCTCCTGGCGGTGGAGGACGTTTTCTCCATCACCGGCCGCGGCACTGTCGCTACCGGTCGCGTTGAGCGCGGCAAGGTCGTGGTGGGCGACGAAGTGGAGATCATTGGTCTGACCAACGAGCGACGCAAGACGGTGGTCACCGGCGTGGAGATGTTCCGCAAGACCCTTGATGCGGGGATTGCGGGCGATAACATCGGAGTGCTGCTTCGCGGGGTGGAGCGCACCGGGATAGAGCGCGGTCAAGTGATTGCTCATCCGGGCACCATTGACCCACACACCAAGTTTGAGGCGAAGGTATACGTGCTAAAGAAGGAGGAGGGCGGTCGACACAAGCCCTTCTTCAGCGGGTACCGTCCGCAGTTCTATATGCGCACCACCGACGTCACCGGTACTATCAAGCTGCCAGAGGGCAAGGAGATGGTTCTGCCGGGTGACGAGGTCGAGCTGATAACCGAGCTGATTGCCCCCGTTGCGATTGAGGAGGGTATGCGCTTTGCCATTCGCGAGGGCGGTCGGACCATCGGCGCTGGAGTCGTTACTAAGGTCGCCGAGTAGTCCGGGCGAACATCATGGCCAAGGCGAAGAAGGAGAAGCGCGTGCAGGCCGTCCTCGTTTGCGGGGAGTGTGGTTCGCGCAACTACTACACCAGTCGGAATCGTGCCAACACCCCAGGCAGGCTCGAGCTGATGAAGTACTGCCGCCTCTGTCGCAAGCACACCTTGCACAAGGAATCCAAGTAGGTGTTTCCCTGCGGGGATGGATTCAGGCCCATAGCTCAATTGGTAGAGCATTGGTCTCCAAAACCAAAGGTTGTCGGTTCGAGTCCGGCTGGGCCTGTTGGCTTCCGAATTGAGGGCTGAAGCTGTGGTATCCAAGAGTAAGACGGCATTAAAACGGAAGGAGGAAAAACGTGGTCGGCGCGTGGTCGCCGAGCGCAGAAGCGAGCTCAACCCGATTGCTCGCTACTTCATGGAGCTGAAGGCTGAATGGTACAAGATAACTTTTCCCGATCGCAAGGAACTCACTCGCTCCACCATCGTGGTTTTCATCTTCACGCTGCTCGTGACCACTGTGATAGCGGCGTATGATTTTCTGGTTTCTCTGATCTTCGGGAGATTGTTTGGATAGGTGAGGACTGGGAATATGCGGTGGTACGTTCTACATACGATGAGCGGTTTTGAAGACAAAGTGGCGCAGACGCTGGAACACATGAAGGAACACGGCCAGCTCAATGATGAGATTGACCGCATAGTTGTCCCCTGCGAGCTGAAGCTGGAATCGGTGAAGGGCAAGAAGCGCACGGTGCGCCGGAAGATGTACCCGGGCTATGTGCTGGTGCATATGCTGCTAACCAACGAGAATCAGATGAAGCTGAAGCGGGTGCAAGGAGTGATCGGATTCATCGGCAGTGCGAATGCGCCGCAGCCGCTCTCGCAGAGCGAAGCGGATGCTATCTTCCGCCGGATGGAAAGCGAGGAGCCGGTTCTGGAGACCTCCTACCAGGTAAACGATACGGTCAAGGTTCTTTCCGGTCCTTTCACTGAGGCTATCGGTAAGGTGAAGGAGATTGATGCAGAGAGACGGAAGGTGAAGATCCTCATATCGCTCTTCGGGCGGGACACCCAATTGGAGCTTGACTTCGATCAGATCGAGCCGTTTGCCCCAGAGGAGCAGAAGGCGGCTCAAACCTAGAGGGAGCGCACGCAAATGGCACGCAAGGACATCGAGAAGATTATCAAGGTGCACCTGAAAGGCGGGGGTGCCAGCCCGGCACCGCCGCTGGGCCCTTCGCTTTCGGCAGCGGGAATCCAGGTGATGGACTTCTGTCGGCAGTTCAACGAGGCTACCAAGGAGCGTGCGGACGAGACCCTTCCCACCGAGATCCTCGTCTACCGCAATAAAGCGTTCGAGTTCCGCATCAAGACTCCGCTCACTTCAGACCTGGTGAAGAAGGAGCTGGGACTGGAGAAGGCAAGTCCGGAGCCAAACCGTGTGCGCGTGGGGCGGCTCACGCGGGAGCAGCTGGAACGCATTGCAAAGGTGAAGATGCCCGACCTCAACACGAACGACCTGGAGATGGCGACCCGGATTGTCGCCGGCACCTGCCGGCAAATGGGGGTGGATGTGGAGGGTTACGAGTGGGAGATCGCCAAGGGGCCCACTCGTGCAGAGCGCGATCGGATGGAAGCTGAAAGAGTGTCTGCTGAGGTTGAGGGCAAGACCAAGGAGGCGCTTGAAGCCGCCTCCGCGGAGAGCAAAGAACCCGGATCCACCGAGAAGAAGGGGAGCGGGCAATGAGGCGCACTAAGGGCTGGCAGGCGAAACGGGAGAAGATGAACCTGGCTCAAGGCGCATACTCCTTGCCGGAGGCGGTGGCCAGAGTGAAGGCGGTGGCGCGCGACTGGGAGACCATAGATGTCGCGGTGCGCCTGGCGGTTGATCCGCGCAAGGCGGACCAGAATGTTCGTGGGTCAGTAGTGCTTCCACATGGTACGGGCAAGGAAGTGCGCGTGGCTGTGTTTACCAAAGGTGAAAAGGAAAATGAAGCACGGGAGGCGGGAGCCGACCTAGTCGGACTCGAGGACATCATCGAGCAGGTGAAGAACGGCAAGATTGACTTTGATGTCGCAGTTGCCACCCCTGATGTAATGAAGGAGGTTTCCAAGGTGGCGAAAGTGCTCGGTCCGCGTCGCCTGATGCCAAACCCGAAGTCAGGTACCGTAACTTTCGATGTGGCTCGTGCGGTCAAGGAATTCAAGGGCGGCAAGATGGATTTCCGGGTGGAGAAAGCCGGCATCGTTCATTGCGTGGCTGGCAAAGGTTCGTTCACCGACCAGCAGGTGGTGGAGAACGTGCAGGCCTTGCTCGGAGAGCTTGTGCGATTGAAGCCGGCCTCGGCTCGTGGCGTCTACATTAAGTCGATTGCCCTGTCGGCTACAGAGTCACCTTCAGTGAAAGTGGATGTGAAGAGTACTGGTCTGTGAGGTCCTTATTATGCTGCGCAAACAAAAAGAGGATCGGATTGAGCGCTACGAGCAGGCGCTGGCGGATGTCGGCTACATCGTATTCGTGGACCCGAGTGGGGTCAACATTCGCATTATGGATGAGCTGCGGCAGGAGCTGGTCAACGTTGGTGCTCGAGTGATGATGCTGAAGAACACGCTCGCTCGCATCGTATTCAGCCGGCAGGGACGAGAGGAAATCTGCTCGCTACTGATGGGCCCCTCGCTGGTTGTGGCGGGGGAGGAGAGTGAGATGGGGCGCTCCGCTCGATTGCTCGCGCAGTACCGGAAGGACTACCGCGACGCTCTGTTCGCCGTGAAAGGCGTGTGGTATCAGGGGAAGTTATATCCGGCGGAGGATTTCCATCTGTTTGCCACCCTGCCAACGAAGGAGGAGATTCAGGCGAGGCTGCTGAATGTACTGCAGTCCCCGCTGCGGCGCATAGCTGTTGTGTTATCGGAGGCGGACACTCGCTTTGTGAGAGTGCTCCGCCAGCGTGCAGAGAATTCTGCATCGGAATAAGACAAAATCCAAGGAGGAGCAACAATGGCGGATCTGGAAAAGATAATTGCCGGGCTGGAGAAGCTCACGGTGGTGGAGATGAACGAGCTGGTGAAGGCACTGGAGGAACGCTGGGGGGTGAGTGCTGCGGTTGCGGCACCGGTGGCGGTTGCTGCTGGAGGAGCGTCTGAGGCTGCCGAAGAGGCTGAGAAGACCAGTTTCGATGTCGTGCTGAAGGCTCCGGGCGACTCCAAACTGCAGGTCATCAAGATCATCCGCGACGTGACAGGTCTGGGGATCAAGGAGGCCAAGGAGCTGGTGGACAATGTGCCCAAGCCCATTAAGACGGCGCTTCCCAAGGAGGAAGCCGAAGCGCTTAGCTCAAGGCTGACCGAGGCCGGGGCTACGGTTGATTTGGCCTGAGTGCAGGATTGATGCAGCGTGCTGCGGGGTGGCGGCCTAGCGCGGGTCGCGCCCCGATTATGCAAGGAGGTTGCTGCTTTGGCTAAGATTGTCGAAGAACGATTCGCTCTGAGCGAGGAGGATTCATATCCCCTCCCGCCGTTGCTCGAAGTGCAGACTCAGTCGTACCGCTGGTTTCTCTTCGAGGGTCTGGACCAGGTTTTCCGCGAGGTCTTTCCCATCGTCAGCGGGGACGGCAATTTCGAGCTTCGCTTCAATCACTGCAAGGTCTACCTGCCCAAGTATGGAGTCGAGGAGTGCCTGATGAAGGACCTCACTCTCTCGGCAACGATCAAGGCTTCCATCTCTTTCGTGAACAACCTCACCGGCGAGATAAAGGAGCAGGAGGTTTTCACCACCGAGCTCCCCTTCATCACCGCTGACGGGACCGTGATCATCAATGGCGTCGAGCGGGTTATCGTGAGCCAGCTCGTGCGCGCTCCGGGGGTGTATCTCACCCACGGCGAGAAGCGCACTCCCAATGAGAGTGCGCATATGGTGAAGATCATCCCCTATCGCGGGGCATGGCTTCGGTTCGAGTACGATATCAAGAGCGAAGCCTACCAGGTGCGGCTGGACAGCCCCCGGCGGGTCATCAAGGTGCCTATGGTGGATTTCCTGATGGCACTTGGGTTTGAGCTGGACGTTGAGGGGAAGCGATTGTGGCTGCCGCCGAAGGAGCGGGAGTTCATTCGCGAGCGGTTCGGTTTTGATTTCACCGAGAAGAACTGGCCGCAGCAGGAGTTTCTTCTTGAAGATCGGTTTAATCCCACTCTGCGTGCCCGGTCGCAGAACGTTCGCAGCAAGAGCGATGCTCAGAAGGAAATATGGCGGCGGCTGCATCCGACAGACCCCTACACCTCGGAGATGCTGGAAGCAATGCTTCCTCAGCGCTTCTTTGACCGTCGTCGCTACGATCTGGCGGCGGTTGGGCGCTATGTGCTCAACCGGAAGCTCGGGGTAGGGTTTCCTCTCTCCTTAACCACGCTGACTCACGCGGATATCCTGGAGGCGTTCCGTCGTCTCTACGAGTTGCAGGAATACGGGGAGCGCGGAGTCGATGACATAGAGCATCTGAACTTAGGCAATCGGCGGGTCGAGCACATCGGGGAATTGTTGGTCTCTCAGTTCCGTCGGGGTCTCCTGCGGATGGAGCGAATCGTGCAGGAGAAGCTGATGCTTCCGGATGCGGCAAAGGAAACTCCGAAGAGCCTTATGAATACGCGTCCGATTATTGGCGTTGTCAAGGAGTTCTTCGGCTCCTCACAGATGAGCCAGTTCATGGACAACACCAACCCTCTGGCGGCGCTCACGCACAAGCGTCGGCTCTCGGCTCTGGGGCCCAAGGGACTCACCCGGGAAGCTGCCCGTTTCGATTTCCGCGATGTCCATCACAGCCACTACGGGCGGATCTGCCCTATTGAGTCGCCGGAAGGGCCGAACATCGGTCTCATCAGTTCGCTCGCAACCTACGCACGCGTCAATGAGCTGGGATTCATCGAGACTCCCTATTACGTGGTGAAGGATGGTCGAGTTACTTCGGAGGTTCGCTACTTCGCCGCGCATGAAGAAGAGGAGTTCGCGATTGCACCTTCGACCGTGCGGCTGGACCGCCACCGGCACATTGAAGAGAGCGCGCTTTATGTGCGTCGACACGGTTCCTACGAGCAGGTTCTGGCGAGCGAAGTTGACTTCGTGGAGGTCAGCCCCGCGCAGTTCATCTCCGTCACGACGGCACTGGTTCCGTTTCTGGAGCACGATGACCCTATTCGGGCTCTGATGGGCTCGAACATGCAGCGCCAGGCGGTGCCGCTGCTGTTCCCCGATTCGCCGCTCGTGGGCACCGGCCTTGAGCACAAAGTGGCGGAGGATGCAGGGAACCTGCTGGTCTCACCTTTCTGCGGTGAGGTAACCTACGTTGACAGCGAGCGCATTCGCTTGCGCAAGGCGGTAGTCTTTGATCGGCTTACCGGCGAGATACTTGACTTCCCGAATCTGGAGCGGGTTGAGCGGGAGCAGGAGCTGACACGCGAGAAGTTCGATTACCTGTTCAGTCCTCCCGAAGCAGGCAAAGCGATCTATCGCCGTGTGCCTTTTGCCGACCGAGCGGTGCGACGACTCACGGGTCATCGCATATCCGACATTGAAGAGGAGCTTGTGCTCCGGAAGTTCCAGCGGAGCAATCAGGGCACTCTCATCAATAACCGCCCGCGTGTGCATATGAACTTCGCGGTCATTAAGGGTGACCTGCTGGCGGATGCCAGCTCAACCCAGGGTGGCGAAATCGCCCTCGGTCAGAACGTGCTGGTAGGCTTCATGTCCTGGCGGGGCTACAACTTCGAAGACGCGGTTCTCGTGGGCGAACAACTCATCAAGAACGATACTTTCACCTCCATCCACATCGAGAAGTATGAGTGCGAGGCTTCCAACACCAAGCTCGGACCTGAGCGCATCACGCGTGAGATAACCGGTATGCAGGAGGAGTATCTGGAGAGGAATCTGGACGAGCGCGGCATTGTGCGTGTTGGCGCCGAGGTTACCGCAGGCGATGTACTCGCTGGCAAGATCACCCCGCGGGGAGAGAGCGACCTCACCGGCGAAGAGAAGCTCATCCGGGCGGTATTCGGTGACAAGGGAAAAGGCTACAAGAACACACCACTCAAAGTACCGCATGGACAGGGTGGAGTGGTCATCCACACAAGCTACTACAGCCGCGGAGACGAGATTGAACTGCCGCACAATGTGGTGGAGATGGCGCGTATCTTCGTGGCAAAGAAGCGTCGTCTTTCCATTGGGGACAAAGTTGCCGGTCGTCACGGCAACAAGGGAGTCATCAGCAACATCCTGCCGGAAGAGGATATGCCTTTCCTGCCTGACGGCACACCTCTGGATATCATACTGGATCCGCTCGGTGTGCCTTCGCGGATGAACATCGGGCAGCTCCTCGAGACTCACCTCGGGCTGGCGTTGATGGGTATCGAGCGCGGTGATGAACAGATGCGGCGCGCGGTACGTCAGGCAGCGGAAACTGATGATGTTCCCATGGATCGGTCAGAGGCCCCTCCCGGTGCCCGCGAAATCTGGCTGCAACCGGCCAAGCATCCGCTGAAAGTGATGAACCCGGTGTTCCGTTCCGTTCCCGAAGCGAAGATCCGTGCTATGTATCGGCAGCAGGGCTTGCCTCTCGATGGCAAGACAACGCTTTATGACGGTCTAACGGGTGAACCCTTCCGCGAGCGCGTGACCGTTGGCGTGATGTATGTGATGAAGCTTAACCACCTCGTGGATGACAAAGTTCACGCTCGATCCACTGGTTCCTACGCGCTGATTACGCAGCAGCCCCTGGGCGGTAAGGCGCAATTCGGCGGTCAGCGCTTGGGTGAGATGGAAGTATGGGCGCTGGAAGGTTACGGCGCGGCCAATCTGTTGAAAGAGATGCTCACAGTGAAGAGCGACGACGTGGCCGGTCGCAACCGGACATACAAGGCTATTGTTGATGGTTCGGCCATTCCTGAGCCGGGAGTCCCTGAGTCCTTCTACGTGATGATGAATGAGCTGAAGGGTCTTGGGCTTGACGTGGAGATCGGCTACGAGGAAGAGGCCGGTAACATTCTTCTGGGTCCTCCTGCGGAGGAGGAGCAGAAAGTAACGAAGGGGGATGAGGTCATTTGAACAGCGACAGATTTTTCGTTGGCAGTCGTCGGAAGGAGCCGGAGAGGAAACAGATTCGCTCCATCCGGATCGGCCTAGCCTCACCCCAGAAGATGCTGGAGTGGAGCCACGGGGAGGTCAAGAAGCCGGAGACCTTCAACTACCGTACCTACAAGCCGGAGAAAGATGGGCTCTTCTGCGAGCGCATCTTCGGGCCGGTCAAGGATTACGAATGTGCCTGCGGCAAGTATCGCAAGATCCGCTACAAGGGCACGGTATGTGAGCGCTGCGGAGTGGAGGTTACATCTTCCCGCGTGCGGCGCGAGCGGATGGGGCACATTCGTCTGGCAAGTCCGGTCGCGCATATCTGGTTCACCAAGTCGATTCCCAACCGTTTCTCCGCTCTTCTCGGCATCAACGGCAAGGAAGTGGAGAAGGTCATCTACTTCGTCAACTGGATTGTCATTGAGAAGGACGAGGAGTGGCTGAAGGCGCACGATGGCGACATCGAGCGTGAGGTAAAGGCGCGGGTAGAGGAGCTGGCGCGGAACCGCCGCCACCTGGGAGACGTGCGCCGCATTAACTTCTTCGACTTGGCGCGGGAAGTAGAAGGCCTGACTCCGCAGGAGAAGCGGGAGATTACCGAGGCACAGAAAGCCTATTCCTCCCATCTGCGTGACGAGAAGAGCCGCGCTCGCTTCGAGCGGCTGAAGGAGTTTCTTAGTCAGCACCCGCAGATCAGAGACTTCGATGTGCTCGAGACGGTGGTGGACAAGCATACTGGCGAGGTGGTGGCAGCGGGGGAAGAGCGCACGCCGCTCAATGTTCCGTTGCTCTCGCGTCTCGTCGACCTAAGGCACTTCAAGTTGAAGGTGGAGAACCGGCGCAAGCCGATAGAGGTGGAGAAGGAACTGGAGGAGATTGAGCGCGAGAGCGCAGCCCTCACACACGGGCTGACCATGCTGCGGCAGATCACGCGGATGGACCGCCTGACCGACCACCAGTATGAGGAGATTCGCACACTGTCGCGCCTTCTGGAAATGCGGGGGATGCGGGATCTCCATGAGCACCTGAAAATCGGCATCGGTGCCGAGGCTATTCAGGAGTTGCTCTCCCGGATTGACCTCGACAAACTGGCGTCAGACTTGGGGAAGGAGCTTGAGACAGCCTCCTCGCAGAAGCGGCAGAAGCTGATCAAGCAGCTTAAGGTTGTGCGGGCGTTCATCAGTTCCGGTAACAGGCCCGAATGGATGATTCTGGACGTCCTGCCGATTCTCCCGCCTGAGCTCAGACCAATGGTGGAGCTGGACGGCGGACGCTTTGCCTCCTCTGACCTCAACGATCTCTACCGGCGCGTGATCAACCGCAACAATCGCTTGAAGAAACTGCTCGATATACGAGCGCCGGAGAGCATTCTGCGCAACGAACGGAGGATGCTGCAGGAGGCTGTGGACAGCCTGATTGACAACAGCCGGCGCGGTCGCAGCGCAGTCACGGTGAACAATCGCTCTCTGAAGTCGCTTTCGGATATGCTTAAGGGTAAGCAGGGACGCTTCCGCCAGAACCTGCTGGGGAAGCGCGTCGACTACTCAGGAAGAAGCGTCATCGTTGTGGGACCGAAGCTGCGCCTACACCAGTGCGGTCTGCCCAAGTATATGGCTCTGGAGCTCTTCAAGCCCTTCGTATTACAGCGCCTGATTGACCCGAATGACCCCACGCAGAATATAGCTACTGCCCGGCGGATGGTGGAGCGAGCTGAGGATCCCCGGGTGTGGGATGCTTTGGAGGAAATCACCCGTAGCCACCCGGTGCTTCTCAACCGTGCGCCCACTCTGCACCGGCTTTCCATGCAGGCATTTGAGCCGGTTCTGATTGAGGGCAAGGCTATCCAGCTGCATCCCCTGGTGTGCGCGGCCTACAATGCAGACTTCGACGGCGACCAGATGGCGGTGCATGTGCCGCTTTCGGCGGCCAGTCAGGCGGAGGCGCGCACGCTTATGCTCTCGGCAAACAACCTGTTCCTTCCTGCTGACGGCAAGCCGATCATCTCTCCCACTCACGATGTCGTGCTTGGGATCTACTATATGACGGAGACGCCGGATGGTCAGCCGCCGCATGCCGAAGCTCCCAAGATGTTCGTTTCTTCTGATGAAGCGGTGCTGGCGTTCGAGAACAAGCGCATCGGCATTCACGAGGCGGTGAAAGTCCAGCTTGACCTGCCGGTTCAGGAAAGCCCTGATTTCACGATTGCGGGTTCTCTTCAATGATGCCATCATCGGACTTGAAGACGAGCTGAACATCCCCCATGAAAAGCGGCTGCCCTTCTTTAACTTCGCGGTGGACAAGGGAACACTGGGCAGCATCGTCAGCTTCGCCTACGAGTGTCTGGGGCAGCGCTTCACAGTCCTGCTTGTCGATGTGCTGAAGGACCTGGGTTACGAGGAGGCAACTGTATCCGGTGTCACCATCGGCATTAACGACGTCACCATCCCGGCGCAGAAGTCAGAGATTCTCGCTCTCGCAGAGAAGGCGTCTTCTCAAGTGTGGTCCAAGTTCAAGAAGGAGCTGATTACGCGGAAGGAGAAAGACGAAGAAGTCACGCGTATCTGGGACCAGGCGACGAAAGACCTCACCAAGGCGATGAAGAACAACTTCGCCGTGCTGAATCCAGTCTTCATGATGGAGGAGAGCGGTGCGCGCGGGAAGATCGACCAGGTGCGGCAGCTCGCCGCGATGCGAGGACTTCTCGTTGGACCTACCGGGCGGGTGCTGGATGTGCCTATCCGCAGCAACTTCAGGGAAGGCTTGAGTGTCTTTGAGTACTTCATCTCCACTCACGGTGGTCGGAAGGGTTTAGTCGATACCGCCCTCAAGACCGCCGAGTCCGGCTACCTGACCCGCAGGCTGGTTGACGTGGCAGTGGATGTTTCCGTGACCGAGCAGAACTGCGGTACCCGGCAGGGCATCGACATCCACCTACATGTGGGGCGCTTGACTACGGTCGGCAAGGCTAAGAAGGCGCTTGTCGGTCGTGTGCTGGCGTCAGAAGTGAAGGATCCCAAGACCGGCAAAGTGCTTATGCGTGCGGGCAGCGAAATCACGCCTCACCGAGCGGAAGTGATATGGGAATCCGGCGTCGACAAGGTGAAAGTGCGTTCGGTTCTGACCTGTCGCAGCAAGGATGGCGTGTGCGCAAAGTGCTATGGATGGGATCTTGCCACCGGTCGGCTGGCCGAGATCGGCGACCCGGTAGGAGTTGTCGCCGCCCAGAGCATCGGCGAGCCCGGAACGCAGCTTACGATGCGCACCTTCCACACTGGCGGCATCAAGGGTCGAGATATCACGCAGGGCTTACCCTATGTGGAGACGCTTTTCGAGGTGCGGGGCGCCAAGCACGCCAGCATCCTGGCGGAACGCGAAGGCACCGTCAAGAGCATCGTCAAGGTGCTCTACGACCGGATTGTGATTCAGGACCCGGAGGGTTACATCGAGCGTTCGTACACCGTGCAGAGAGAGGAGGACGAGCAGCCTCGTGTGCGCTTCAAGAAGCGTGTGAACCGAGGAGACCCACTCGACCCCAAGGGCGAGATACTGGCGGATATCGGCGGCATTGTCACCCAGCTTTATACCGATGTGAAACGCACTTTCTATCGCATTACCATTGAGCATCCGGATGCCACGGAGAAGGTTTACGAGACACCGCACGAAAATCGGCAGCCTCTGGTGCAGAAGGGCGACCGCGTGGAGAAGGCTCAACCTCTGTGTGAAGGTGACCTTGATGTCAAGAAGTACCATTCGCTGGTGGACGACCTCAAGACCCAGCAGTACCTGGTCAATACCATCCAGGAGATATACGAGAGCCAGAACGTCAATACGAACTCCAAGCACATCGAGATCATTGCCAAGCAGATGATCCGCTTCGTTGAAGTGACCAGCCCTGGCGACGTGGAGGGGCTCTTCGAGGGAGATGTGATTCCGCGGACTGCATTCGAGAGCATGGTGCAGAGAATGAAGGAGGAGGGTAAGAAGCCTCCACGGGGTCGCAGCCTGTTGCAGGGCATTTCCAAGGCGAGCCTTGCCGGTGATTCCTGGCTGGCAGCGGCTTCCTTCCAGGAAACCACGCGCGTGCTCACACGCGCCGCCATCGAGGGGCAAGTGGACTACCTGCGCGGCATCAAGGAGAATGTCATTATCGGCTCGCTCATCCCCGTGGGAACCGGACGCAAGATACGAGATGTCCGGGCCGAACTGAAAGAAGGTTTGCCCGTGGCGAAGAAGGTGCTGGCTGACCTGCTGCCGGAGCAGATGCCGAAGGCGGAAGAGCGAACCGGCACTATTTTCTGAGACTCCATCATCTCAGGCTGGCTCTTCGCTGCTCGAATAATGGGTTTGTGCACAGGGCACGTCCTCTGATTCGCCTCGCGTTCAGCGAGAGTGTGTCTGCGCGGCTTCCGTATCGAGCCAGCTGCTCATGCCGACCTACTCTGACTCGGCTTCCTCTTCCTCGAACGTGGTCTCATAGCGCTCAATGAGGCGATAGAAGGCGCTGGCGATAAGCGAGAAGATAACCGCCAGCAGGAGGAACCAGATTACCGCTGACAACGCTCCTCCCGCTCCGTTCAGGCGGTCGCCGCTCAAGATGGTCACCAGGCGAACTACTGGGACCGAGAAGCCGCGATTCAAAGCTCCCAACCCCGGAGGGAAGAAGCGTGCTGCCGCCGCCAGAATGATGCAGAAGACGTAGCCGATGACTCCGGACGCCAGAAGCCCATAGAGGAAGCTGCGTGTCCCAGAGCCGGCAGTCTCTCCCACAAACAGATCGCGGCGGTAGTGCCAGGAGAGGTAGAGAAGCGTGATGCAGAAGCTCACGATCCAGTAGAAGCTAGCGGTCTTCCAGGGCTCTGAGACCGCCCAGGTCGCCGGCAGAAGCTGCGGTGCCAGCCCGCTCAGGAGCACGTAGGTTTGAGTGAGGATAAGCTTGCCGACCCAGATGATGAGGACAACGGCAGCGAGCCAAATTGTCCACATCACCCACCGATGATTCATTGCCATCCTCCCTTGCCGTACCGGCGAGTCTATTCTACCGCAAATTGGGCGTCTGCGGGGGTTGAGCTAGTCGCCGATTTGCCCGTAGGTTTCGAGCACGATACTCGCGCTCTTATGCAGCGCTTCAATTTCCTCGGTGGTGAACTCCGCGTCGAGGAATCCTTCCACGCCACTCCGCCCGATGATGGTCGGCAGGCTGATGCTGCTCTCCTCCTCGATGCCGTAGGCGCCGCCGGGAACCACCGACACCGGCAGCGGCCGCTTCTCATCGAAGGAGATGGCACGTATCAGCTCCGCGGTGGCGACGGCGACCGCCCAGGCCGCGCCGCCCTTCAGGCGAATCATATCCGCGCCGCACTTGCGGTTCTTGGCGTAGACCTCGTCCAGCGCCTCGCGGGTCACTCCTGCCAGCGACTCGAAGCTCACGCCGGCATAGCTCGCCTGGCTCCAGATGGGCACCATGGAATCCCCGTGCTCGCCGCAAAGGAACGCCTGCACATCGCGCGGATACCAGCCGAACCGCTCCGACAGATACGAGCGGAAGCGAATCGTGTCCACGAGGTTGCCCAGCCCGATGACGCGCTCGCGGGGGAAACCGCTCCGCTTGTAAGCCCGCAGATTCAGCACGTCCACCGGATTCACCACCGTGATGATGATGCAGCCGGGATTCACCTTCTTGATGACGTCGATGGAGTTGTCGAGAATCCCCACGTTCACCTTGATGAGCTCCAGGCGCGACTGGTCGGGCTTGCGGCGGCTGCCCGCGGGGATGATGACGATGTCGCATCCTTCCACCGCTTCCACCGAAGTCGCCGCTTCGATGTCGCAGGCGCCGGTAACCGCGGTGCACTGCAAGAGGTCTTCGCGCTCGCCCTTGACCGGGTCTTCGAGGATGTCGATGAGAACGAGCTTGCGCGCAAGCCCCTCCGTTAGTAGATGAAACGCGGTGGTAACTCCGACCCGACCCGCGCCTCCAATAATGGCAATTCGCATAATATTTCCCTCCTAGGCCTTAGAAGTCGCACCTATTATCGCGCAAAAGCCCGCATCTGTGAACCCTTCCCCAAAGGCTCCGCAAGAAAACCCGCCGCCACCGGGGGGCGCCAACCTCCCGCTCGGA
>MVCR01000017.1 GCA_002050035.1 Planctomycetales bacterium 4484_113
TCAAGCGGAGGAATGGGTATCAAGTTGAAAAGCATCAACACGTAGTTTATGAGGATGAACAGACCGAAGAAGCCCGCCCACATAGAATGAGGCGGAGCACCAGACTGGAAAAGAAGCAGCACCACAAACATCCCTACTATCATCAGCGAGAGATTCGCCATCGGCCCCGCGAGAGCAGTCAGGATGACGCCGCGTCGATAATCGCGGAAGTAAGCGGGATTGATGGGCACTGGTTTCGCCCACCCGATGAAGGGAATACCGGCAAAAACAATGAGGAGCATAAAGATGGTACCTGCGCATCCGCCATCGCTCCGTGGCTTGCCTCATGCACCACTACGCTCGCCAAGAGAGCTGCGAAGATGGCAACGCGTCCAAGAAGGTTATAACCTGCTTCCATAAAGTCCGGGCGGATGCGTCCGAGTCGCTGCCATTATAACCCAATCCGCCGACCCGTCGCTCCGAAATGCAGCTATCCCGCGCCGAGTAACCGCGGATACGCTGCCGCCATCAGGCTTGCCAGAGCGGTGCTACTCGTTCTCACCTTTCGCAGCGGACTCCGAGGAATCTCCGCCGCTCGTGGCTGCTGCTTCTGCAGGCTTCTCCTTCTCCTCGAAGTTCTCCCGTGCCAGGGGGAAGTCGGTGAAACTGGAGGCCGCCAGCTCGTATATCTGATCGAGTGCCGAGTTCCTGAGGAAGCGCTTTGAATCCTTGGTTTCCGGTGAAACCGTGAGCGTAACCTCCTCGCCGCCGACAGCAAGCGAAACCACGAAATCCGGTCGCGCCAGCCGCATCTCAGGTTTCTCCTCATCCCGCAGGCGAATCAGTGAAGCTCGCTATCTCGGATTGGTTGCCGTGGAACGGGTGCTTATCCCGCCACTCACCTGCCGACCGCGTGAAGACACTGTTCTTATTGCCTGAAAGCAGGTAAACGGAACTGAGGTCATCCACCCGCGCATAGACGCTGCGATAGTCGGGTCCCGCCTTGCCCAGTTTAACCACCGCCAGCGGCTCCTCCGCCTCCGGGGATGAGGCGAGCTTGACCGTGAGAGCCATCTCGTTAGTCAGCTCGAACTTCCCCAGCTTGTCGCGGTCAGTTGAGATTAGCTCGGCTGGCTTCAAGCCGATGAAGTAGTCCAGAACCTCCTTGACTCCCTCGGCGGTTGCCGGGAACCATCGCTCCTCAGACAGCTTCACCAGCCACCGCTCGCCCTCCTTCTTCAGTTCCGTTGCGCTGGTGCCTTTCTGCAAGCTGATGTAGCCGACGTCGTCCTCCTCCACTTCGGGATAGAACGCCTTAAGCTCGCTCTCTTTACGCGCCGCACCCCGTCGCTCTGAAATCTCGGCGTAGAAGACGAGAAGCAGCAGCACGACAATTGCCGCCAGCAACCAGATGAACTTGACCCAATCTCCTCGTCGCATCGGGTTTACTCCAGACAACACTAATAGTACTGCTTGTATGCCGCTCGCCGCCTGAGCCTCAGCATCCACTGGAACACGCCAAAGAGGATGATCAGGAGCGGCAAGCCAATCAGGTTCCCGTACCTGATGGCGTTCTTAACCGGTTCTGTCAGCTCTTTGACCGGACGCGAAGTCACACCGCGCGAGCGAATACCAATGAGAGCTTCGTTTTGCGCCAGCCAGTCGGCGATGTTCTCGATGAACACGGCGTTATCCGGAAAGTTGCCGAGGAAGTTGTCCTCGATGAAGCGTCCATCGGCAACAGCCACGATCCGAGCGTCCTTGGAACTCTCCTTGAGGAACTTGGCCGGATCCAACGCCTTCTTCAAGGCGGGCAAGCGCTCTTCGCTAGCATCCTCCGGTATCTCCGGCACACCCTCGTCTGCGAACGCCGACTTCAATCTGCCCTGCAGGAGATAGGCCAAAGTGTACTGCCCTTTCTCAGCGCCGAGGCGCAGGCTGCGGAAATCCTGCTGCGGATTGAGGTCAAAGGGGCTCTTCATCAGCGATGCTTCCTTCGTGGTCTTCAAGAGCGGGGTTGCGGTTACGCCGTCCGGCAGTTCATCCTTCACCGTGAAATAGCCACTCCAGGGCAGGGTCAGCGTCTCAAGCTGCGAGACCGGCGGGAACTCCTGGTTGAAGTTCTCTGGACGGATCTTCACCCACATCGGATAGGGAAGCGAGAGCATGAAGCTGCCACCGGAAAATGTGGCCATCGAGTTGCTCACGTCCAGCACCATCTGTTTGTTGAGTTTGAGCCCGTACTTCTCAAGCACCGATTCGATGCCCGGCAGAGCAGGGAAAGCCTGCATCCCCTGCCCGATCATCACGGCATCGATAGGCGCAATGAGGTTGCCACCCCGCATCACGAACTGGTCAATCACATACTTCGCCTCATCCGAGAGCCCCAGCGGATTCAGTAGCAGCACTGTCGGGACATCCTCGGGTATCTCAAGGTCCCTCTCCAAGGAGATGTTCACCAGCTTGAAGCGCTTGGAAAGAGCATTCTTCAACTGCGTGAACCTCGAGCCCCGCTGCTCCTGCTGCGGATCAAATTGGTAATTGCGTGAAAGGTCAACCACTCCAATCTTGGGCAGTTCTTTCTGCGTCAGCTTCACTATGCGCGATGTGATTTCGTATTCAAGATTGGACGTATCGTTGATGTTGATTACCGGAATGGTTTCTTTCTTGTCTTCGTAAAGGAGAGCGAGACCGACATAAACCTTCTTCACCTGAAGCTGGTCGCGAGAGAGCGCCTGTACCGGCACCTCAGGGATACCCATATCGTTAGCTCGTTTGGTAGCGTCAGGATTGCCCGTGGGGTCAATTACTCGTACGTGAAAATGCCCCGCACTTCTGGCTTCGTACTCGGAAAGCAGGTCCTTGACCTCCTGACTCACCACCTGCATCCGGTCGGGAACGTCGCGGGAGAGGAAGAGGTCCGCCCGCACCTGCCCCTCGATTCCCTTCAGCAAGTGCACGCTGGAAGGTGTCAACGAATACACCTTGTCCTCGGTCAGGTCCGCCCGTGCGTAGAACTTCTGCGAAGCCGCAGCGATGAGAATGACCACCACCAGCACCAGGAATACCTCGATGCCACTTCGTTGCCAGAAGGTCCTACGGGAGCTCATCGGCTTATCCCACCTTCCTCGCTCGGATGGCGTTTATAGTCAGATACAACGGGAAGACGATGAGCAGCAAGTAGTAGATGAAATCCCGCGTGTCCAAGACCCCGCGCGCAATGCTGCTGAAGTGCTGCGCCAGACCCAAGTACTGGGCATACGGCACCAGCCAAGGAAGAGACGAGGGAATAAACATCGTCACAATGGGCTCACCGACAATCATCAACCCGGCGACCACGATGACGCCCAGAATGAAAGCGACAATCTGGTTCGTCGTCAGCGAGCTAACGAAAGTACCGATGGAAAGCACTGCCGCTCCGAGGAAAAGCGCTCCCACGTAGCTGCCAATCGCGACTCCCCAGTCCAGATTGCCCAGGAAACTCACGCAAATTGCAACCGGTAGAGTCAGCAGGAGAGTTACCGTATAGACCAGCAGTGCGGCCAGGTACTTCCCCAGCACGACTTCCCATTCTTCCACCGGAAGGCTGAACAGCAGCTCGTTCGTGCCTGTTTTCCGCTCTTCCGCCCACAGGCGCATCGATATGGCGGGAATGAAGAAGAGGCATAACCAGGGGATGATTCCAAACAGGCCGCGAAGGCTAACTTCGCCGATCAAGAAAAAGCCGCGGAAGAAAACCCACACCGCCACCGCCAGGAAAACCACCATGAAGATGTAGGCGATCGGGCTCTCGTAGTAGCTCTTGAGCTCTTTCTTGTAGATGGTCCAGGCACGTCCCATCAGGCCTGCGCCTCCTCTTCCCCGCCACGCGTGAGCTCAAGAAAAACTTCCTCCAGGGTGGCCGCCTGCTTCTCCAACCTGCGCAGCCTGCCACCAACAGCCACTGCCGCATCGAAAATATCCGCGCTCACATCGTCGTTCGTCTTGCTGGCGAAACTGATATGAGCCCAGCCTCCTTCTGCCTCCTTCTCTGTCGCGACTTCCAGAAGGTGAGCCAGCTTATCCTTCAGGGCAGGCAAGTCGCCTGAGAACTCCACCTGATAAATATCACGTCCATGCACCTGCCGGGCAAGCGTGTCCGCGCTGCCCTCGGCTACGATGCGCCCGCCGCTAATCACCACAATGCGATCGCTCGTTTTCTGCGCCTCATCTAGGATGTGTGTGGAGAAGAGAATGGCTTTCTGCCTACCGATATCGCGCACCAGTCTCCGAATCTCCACGATTTGCGTTGGGTCGAGACCGCTTGTGGGCTCGTCCAGAATGAGAACCGGTGGATCGTGGATCAAGGCTTGTGCCAGCCCTACACGCTGCCGGTAGCCTCGAGAGAGCTCCCCGATATCCTTGTAGGCCATATTTCCGAGCGAGCAGACTTCCACCATTTCGCTGACCTTCCGGCTCAAGTCAGCACGGCGGATTCCGCGAATGCTGCCGATGAAGCGGAGGAAATCGATCACCGGCATATCGTCGTATAGGGGAGTGTCTTCCGGCAGGTATCCCATCTGCCGGCGCACCGAGACCGGGTCTTCCAGCACATCCAGCCCGTTTACCCGCACGGTGCCCGCGTGAGGGTAGATGAGCCCGGCGGTCACACGCATGGTTGTGGTCTTGCCAGCGCCGTTCGGACCCAGGAAACCCACAATCTCGCCCGGTTTCACCTCGAAGCTGACGTCGTCGACCGCCACCGTTGCACCAAATCGCCTGCTTAGATGTTCAATCTCGATCATCGCCGCGGTCCGTTCTGGAATTGAGTACCCTCCGAACCGATGCCAGATTCTAGGAAGCTCCGTGTCGTCTGTCAATCGCCGCGAGCCTGTCTGTTTCAGACGCCGATTCCGGCAACTTGTTCACGCACGCAGCCACCCGACAATCCAGGAGCATCCCAGGTGCGCTCTACCGCTCGCGCGCTATCTGAAGAGCCTGCGCGCTATCGATGAAGCTGGCTCCTCTCGCCGCCATCTCCTCCAGCGCAGCCAGTCCTTTATCCTCATAGACCGGCTTGACGGCATCTGTAATCAGGCGGGTTACGAAACCCCGATCAAGAAGACCGATTACAGCGGCTCGGACGCAGTAGTCCGTAGCGACGCCAAAAACAACCGCATCGCGACCTGCCAGCTTGGGGAGGAAAGACTCGACGTGCTGGTTGCCGAAGAGGGAGAAGCCCTGCTTCTCGAACATAATCTGCCGGGGGAGACTATCCGGAGGCGTCTCCCGCCAGTTCAGCCCTAGCGCGCTGACCATTCCGTCCGGTGAATTCTCCACGAACCGGCAGTCTTCAAGCAGTGTGACTGCATGCTTGAGTTGCCCCGGCTCACCCTTCACGCAATGCGGCGGGAATTCCCTGAACTCAGGATCCCCGGACTCGTGGGCATCCACCGAGCCGATCGTCAGCAAACCATGCTCCCGGATCTCCTCGTAAAGCGCTTCATACACCGGAATCAGCTTGTCTGCTCCAGGGACGTAGAGCGCTCCTGATGGATCCAGGAAATCGTACTGCGTATCTATATCGACAAAGAAAGGTCCCATATCCTGCTCTGCAACTCCGGATAAAGTATTATGCCCGCGAGCGCAAGATTATCGCACACACTGCGGTAGAAACGCTTGTGGTAGACTAAACGGGTAATGGCAACACATCCCGCAAACAGCAACTTTCAGGCGGAGCAGCTCACACCCCGCGAAATCGTGGCGGAGCTCGACAAATACATCGTTGGCCAGGATGGGGCCAAGAGGGCTGTCGCCGTAGCCATTCGCAGCCGATACCGGCGCTCGCAGGTGCCGCCCCCCCTGCAAGACGAGATAATCCCCAAGAACATCCTTATGATAGGCCCCACCGGGGTCGGCAAGACCGAGGTGGCGCGAAGGCTTGCACGGCTCATTCGTGCTCCCTTCGTCAAGGTTGAAGCCACCAAGTTCACTGAGGTCGGCTACGTGGGAAGGGACGTCGACTCCATCGTGCGCGAGCTTACAGAAGTCGCGGTGCGTTCAGTGAAGAACGAATACATGGCGGAGCTCTCGTCCAAGCTCGAGGATGTTGCCATCTGGCGCGTCGTCGACATCCTCCAGCCGCGCCCGTCCCCGCCTCCCCGACCTCGCATCTCCAGCGATTCGGTGGACGCTGCCGCCCTTGCCCGAGAGCAGATGGCGGAGAAACAACGCGAGCAGCAGTCCGAGCGCGTACGCCAACAGCTCTTTGAGCGCATCAAGAGCGGCGCAATGGACGATGAGCCGGTGCGAGTAATGGTCCCGGAGAGCCAGCCGAAGTTCATGCAGGTGTTTTCCAGCCAGGGACTGGAGGAACTGGGAATGAACCTGCAGGAGATGTTCTCCGAACTGGGCGAGATGCGCAAGAAAGAACGAACAGTTCCCATCTCCGAAGCCCGCCGCCTGTTCGTGCAAGAAGAACTGGATAGTCAAATCGACCAGGAGAAGGTCATTCGGGAGGCGATCGAACGGGCGGAGCAGACGGGAATCGTCTTCATCGATGAAATCGACAAGATTGCTGGCACCAAAGCAGGAACAGTGGGCCCCGACGTTTCCCGTGAGGGGGTGCAGCGCGACCTACTACCAATGGTGGAAGGAACCACCGTGATCACGAAGTACGGACCGGTGCGGACCAACCATATTCTGTTCATTGCCGCCGGCGCCTTCAACGTGAGCAAACCTAGCGAGCTGATCCCGGAATTTCAGGGTCGTTTCCCTCTGCGCGTGGAATTCAGTTCGCTGACAGGCAAGGATTTCGAGCGAATTCTAACCGAGCCTGAAAACTCTCTCACGCGCCAGTATACGGAATTGCTCGCCTGCGACGGAGTGAAGCTCAAATTCACCCGCAGCGGGGTAAAGGAGATGGCGAGATTGGCGGAGAAGGCGAACGACCTACTGGAGAATATCGGAGCGCGTCGCCTCTACACCATTATGGAGAAGGTGCTGGAGGAAGTGTCCTTTGAAGCTCCACTCACCAGCAGCACACAGATGACGGTCGACAAGAAGTTTGTGGACAAGCAGGTTGGAGACATTCTGGCAGACCGCGAAGTCGCCGAGTACATCCTCTAGGTCTCATTGGCTTGCCCTGACGAACCTGCTTGCTGTGGTTCAGCGTTGCCCTCGAGTTCTGCCAAGAAGATCCCAATCACACGCAGGTACTCTTCACGCGCCACCCAGAAGACATCGTTGTGCTGCGCATGAGCAATCTCCACGAAGCGCTTCGGCTCATTGGCGGCCGCAAAGAGCTCCCGCCCCATCGCCGTAGGAACGGTGGTGTCATCGCTCCCATGTATCATTAGAAGTGGCGTCCTGACCTTTCGTATCTTTTCGAGGGAATCAAAGCCCGTGCGCAGGTAAAGCGCCGGCGGGATAACCGGCAACACTTTCAACGCCATGGCGCGAGCGGAGGTGAAGGTGGACTCCAAGATTACCCCGCCGACAGGTTTGCGTGAGGCGATGTCCACCGCAACCGCCCCGCCAAGCGAGGCACCATAAACGACGATGGAGCCTGCGTTAGTTCCGCGCTCCTTCGTGAGATACTCATAGGCGGCGTCGGCGTCGCGATACAAGCCCTTCTCATTGGGCCGACCTTCGCTCCTGCCGTATCCGCGATAGTCGATGATGAAGACGCTCGCACGCAGATTCCGCAGCAGCGTCAGCTTCTCAATGCGATCGGTGATGTTGCCGCCGTTGCCGTGGAAGTAGAGTAAGGTGATGGGTTCATCCTCGCCGCCCAGGAACCAGCCGTGGATTCTCACACCGTCAGAAGTGGTGAGCCAGACGTCCTGCGGCTCAATGCCGAACGCACTCGTATCCCATCGTCCCGAGGGATGCCTCGTTGGGAAGTAGATGAAGCTGCCCTCGAAGAGTCGCGCCGCAACGATGAGCCCGCCGAGTACTAAGAGCACGATGATTGTTGCGTGCAGAAGCATATGCCTCCATCTGAGACCGACACTCTTCATCGGATGATGAGAGCCACTACTCCGCAAGGGTGATGCCCGCATTCTACTTCAAGTCACCGCAGGCGGCGAAGGTCTCGCGGCAACCCGGGGAGAGACATCTCCGCACGTGGAACAGCGCACGATAGAGCTCACCATCGTCCAGCCGCCGCAGGATGCGTTTCGGAGGCTCTCCCCTTCCCTCAAGTTCCGCCAGCTCCTTCCTTACACGTTGCTGGGCATCCTTGCATCCGATAGTCTCGGAAATATGCGTTACCGTCCACGTTTTCTCGTCCAGAATGAGGTCGCCAAAAACGGTGGGGGCGTGCCGCTGGAGTTCCCTGAGCATCAGCCCGCAGATCCGCCGTATCTCCCATTGCGCGCTCGGGCTGCAACGCGTCCGAATAACGTGCCGCCATTCGCGGAAGTTCCCCGAGATCACGATGCCACTCTCCACCGCGTTGGGCAGGACAAACCGCGCATCCTGATTCCGCAGCCGGAGCCCCTTGAGTTGCGCATAGGCCCGTCGGGCATGCTCAACCAATTCTACAAAAGCTTCCATCGCTTCCGGATCCTTTGCGATTTCCGGTGGGACAACAGCCCGGAAATCCTCCTCACTGACATAGCGCTGGCTCTGCTGGGAGAAAGACAGCAGCCGGTGCCGCACCTGCTCGTGCGTGTACGCGCGGCTGCCACCGAGGACGCGGAATGTCGCGCTTGCATGCTCCAGCACACTTTCGTGCCCCCGCAAGATAATCCCGCGCAGAAAGCGGATGGAGCTAGACGCGGTCATCTTCCCCTCGGTGCGATAGCACAGTCGCGCCGCCCGCTCGATATGCTGCTCGACCGTAGTGGCATCCTCGCCCAACGGTTGGGTGATGCCCAGCAGCTTGACCTCCGGCTGCGCAAGTAATCGAGTCGCGGACGACACTTGTTCAGACAAGGATTTCGGAACGTTCATGGTGGGATTCCAGTCTGGCGTTGTTTTCTGGCACGACGCCAGATGGCGGCAATCCGGGAACATGCTGCATGGAACGGTAGCCTGCCTCGGTGGTTTCAAGCATTTCGAAAAACGCGAGGGTCAGCTCCTTATCATGCTGGTTGCCCGCAACCTTCAGCATCTCCGACTTTGCTTCGGAGTACGTCATCGCCTGACGGTATGGACGTTCGCTGGTCATTGCGTCGAAGCAATCGCAAACAGAAGTGATCAGGGCGAGTTTGGGGATATCAGTGAGTCCGTCCGGATAGCCGCGCCCATCAGGTCGTTCGTGATGCCAGCGGATAACTGGTAGGCTCGGTGAAAGCTGGCGGATGTGCTCCACTATCTTCTCGCCCCTGGCCGGATGCTCCTTGATAACTGCGAACTCCTCTTCTGTCAGCCGACCCGGTTTGTGAAGAATCTGGTCGGGGATTCCGATCTTGCCGATATCGTGGAGCAGGGAGCCACGCTCCAGCACTTCCATTTCCGCATCAGACAAGCCGATGTAGTTTCCTAGCATCTTGGTCCAGTTGGCCACCCTAACAGAGTGCCCCTCGGTGTAGCGGTCACGCGCTTCCAGTGTCGCCACCAGCGCACGGATAGTCTCCATGAACAGGTTTCTAAGTTCCTCATTCAGGCGCGCCTGCTCTTCGGTCTGCTTGGACACCAGCGCATTGAGCTCAAGAATAATCTCCGCGCTCTGCTGCTCAATCTTGACCGCTTCCTTCTCGCGCGCCAGGAGGTCAAGCAGCCTCTTCTGCGTCCGTAAGTAGTCGGACGAGAGCGCAAACACGGCAATTAGCAGCAGTACCGTCGCTCCCAGCCCTGCAAGTCCGAGCACGAGGTAACCCATCGCCGCCTGCTCAGGAACGTAGAAGACCAGGAGCAGAACCAATGCCAGGATGACGAGGAGAGTGAGAAACAAGATAGCCACCCACCTCAGCCGCGGAACATTCACGCGTAACCCTTTTCCGTCGCGAACCGGCTCCATTGGTGTGCGGGACACGACTTCATTATAACAGCGTCCCGCCGAGACCCCACGGTAGATGCGACACGCTGAAGATGATTCAGCCATTCTGGATAGCGTCATGCCGCACGGCAAGCCCTTCCATCCGGGCAACACCAGGTGTTGTGAAGTGTGGGGTATAATGCACCGATGAGCGTTCTTGGTCTGGACCTCGGGGCGAGAAGCGTAGGAGTCGCACTTGCAGAGCCTCCATCGTATGTGGCCGTGCCCCTCTGCGTCCTTCCAGCCCAACCGCAAGCGTCGCTCATCTCTGAGCTGCGCCGGCTGGCGCAGGAACGAGATGTGAAGCATATTGCGGTTGGCCTCCCGCTCCAGCTGAGCGGAAGGGAAGGCGACGCCGCACGTGCTTGCCGCCATTTGGGGCAAGCCATTGCGAAGGAGCTCAACTGCACCATTTCCTATGTGGATGAGCGTTTCAGCTCCAAGGAGGCGGAAAGGACGCTCCTCGCCTCAGGCCGACGGCGCGCTGACCGCCGGCTGCTGCGAGATGCACTCGCGGCCACATTCATCCTTGATACTTACCTTGCGAGGAGCAGGCACCGGTAAATGGGGAGTGTATTCGCCAATCTGCTTACGGACTACATGTTCCATCGTATTGAAGACATCACGCCGGAGTTCCTTCGCGAGCTGGGCGTGCGGGGCTTGATCATAGACATCGATAACACGCTGATGCGCTGGGAAGAGCATGAAGCTCCCCCGTCGGTACGAGAATGGCTTAGAGCAGCCAGCGACGCGGGGTTCAAGATAGTGCTTCTTAGCAACGGACTGCGCAGCAAGCAAGCACGGGTGGCGGGGGACCTTGACCTGCAGGTTGTCGCCGGCTGGCTTCCCAAGCCGCTTCCTTCTGGTTTCCGCTCAGCCATGAGAGTCCTAGGACTTCCACCCTCCCAGGTTGCCAGTATCGGCGACATCGTATTCACCGACATCTGGGGGGCGAATCGCCTTGGCATCATCACCATACTCGTCGAGCCACGCTCCAGCCGTGACTTCCTCGGAACCCGCATCTGGCGTCTGCTGGAACGCCTCTTCCGCCTGCGGCGCGCGAAGAAGACAGATCCCAAGTAGCGCTATGCCGGCTGTAGGGCAAAACCCCTCCACGCATCCCCGCCCGTACCTGTCGCGGCTCCCTCAGTTTGTGTGGCTGGCGAGCTTCTACTTCGCCATCAGCTTCTTCTGGGCGACCATCCTGCAAATCGTGGTTCCGATGCGCGCGGAGCAACTGGCAACGCCCGCCACCGTCGGCACGGTGCAGGGAACGCTGCTCGCAGTCGGTGCGTTCTTCTCCATGCTCCTGCAGGTCAGTATCGGCTTCGTAAGCGACAGCACGCAGAGCCGCTGGGGAAGGCGGAAGCCGTTCCTCGTCATCGGCATCCTGCTCGCGCTGCCCTCGGTGTTTCTCTTTCTCTATGCGGGAGTCTTCTGGCTCGCCCTTCTCGCCTACGTTCTTATCCAGATATTCCTCAACTCCGCGACCGTCCCCTACCAGGCGATGCTTCCCGACCTCGTGCCGATGGAGCGCCACGGTACCGCGTCTGGACTGATGAGCCTAGCGAACCTTCTCGGTGCGATATTCGGTCTCGCCGTATTCGCCCTCATCTGGAGTGCAGGCATGGGAGCTCTCACTTTGCCGGGCTCCGGCTTCGTGAGCGGACACGAGCTTACGCTTCTCGGCATCGCCTACACCCTCCTCTTTCTCGGCTTGATGCTCGCGGTGCTCATCAAGATACCATCCTGGCCCAGGGCTATCGGGGTCAAGCTCCTGAGCTGGGCGATGCCGCAGTCCGCCGACGGCAAGTCCCGCAGCCTTCTCGCCCACTACTTTCACTTCGAGCTGGGCAAGAACCCGCAGTTCGTCAAGCTCCTGATCTCGCGCACCAGCATCTTCTTCGCCTTTTACATCTTCGCGCCGATGGTCTACCGCTTCACACGGGCGAATCTGGGGATTGACCCGCCGCAGGTGGCGACTTCGCTGCTTCTCATCGTGCTGCTCATTGGCGGGCTTATCGGAACGCTCCTCGGAGGCACGCTCGCCGACCGTTTTGGCAAGAAGCCGGTCATATTCGCCGGCATCGGGATTATCACCATCCTGATGTTTCCGCTCCTTTTGGGGAACGACCTTCGCACGGTGGCGCTGCCCGGATTCTTCATCGGGATGGGCTGGGGAGCCTTCATCGCCGCCGACTGGGCGTTCGCCTGCACGCTCATTCCCAAGGAAAAGACCGCGCGCTACATGGGTGTCTGGGACCTTTCCACGCTGCTCCCACAGGTTATCGGAGCCTTCCTTGCCGGAGTCGCCCGCGACGTCTTAGTACGAGCCTTGCCGGGAGTCGGCACCGCGCCCGAAGCGCAGGCGCTCCGCATCATCTTTTCGTCCACCGTCGTCTTCTTCATCCTCGGACTTTACATCCTCACTCTGGTGAAAGAACCCCGCCCCTCGCGTCCTGTGTAGGGCGCGGTCTCCGCGCCGCGCTTCTCTCCCTGGATCAGGGCCGTCTCGCCCGTGATTCCCTCCTGTAGGGGCATGGCATGCCATGCCCACCGGCAGGTTTCGCGGTACCAACGAGGGCACGGCGTGCTCACTATGAAAAGCTCCCGGCAATGATGATGGAACAACCATGGGAGAAGGAGCTAGTAATGAAATGCTCTTGCCCTTATAGGGGTATACAAGCCTGCGAGGGAACACGCAATAGCAAGACATACTACCTGAAAGACAGACCACCCGAAAGCTCAATACCACCTGACTGATTCAATGATTGAGGAAGAAGCTGACATTCTTCCAGCGTTTCGTCACGAGCATCGCGGAATGCCCTTTGAAGCTCACGCTGCATTTCTTTTATGGTGAGCCGCCCAGCGTGCAAAGGCACATTGAACAAAGCTCGCATCTCTGAAGACTCCGAATCCCGAAGAGGCAGCGGGAGACAGGCGATGAGCGAAGTATTTTCGGCTTGGCTCGGCTGCCGTACAGGGATAGCATTTATTCTGCTGATAAAGGGATTTTCAAAGCGATGATTGTTATAGGGTTTCTTCTAATGATGTATGGAGTAGTAGGTGCTCTTGCCTATCCGCAAGAGCACCAAGAGTTCAAAGACCCCTTTGCTTTATTCTTGTCTTTACCGATGCTTGTCGGGGGAATAATCATGACGATAATAGGCTACAGACGGGGGGAACAATATGCGGGGTCGAACGGGGTAGACTATGCCTAGCCTATGGAGGGCATAGGACGGAGGTTCGATTCCTCCCGCCTCCATTTTTTCCCGGCGGCTAAGATAATTTGCCGTTGGTTAGACTAATATATACTATCCTGAGGAAATAATGATAAGTAACCTTCCTATAATCAAAGTGAGGTAGAAAATGTATTTTCTATCGATTAAGGATCTGCGCGACAGGCTGAAACAAACCCGCGAGTGGGTGTTCGATTCCTTCCATCTCCACTGAAATAACCTAGTGATTACCGAGGTATTACAGGTAGCATCAGGAGTGGTCATAACGACCCGGCAACCGGGTAAGGAGACGCCACGGTGCCTTGAGCAGCTTCAGTTGCTCGATGCGCGGAACGGCTGATGGCAGTTCCGAAACCATGTCTCCTCGCAAGAACTGCCCTGATGCAACGGGCAGTTTTCTTTTCTCGGGGTCCTGATGCGTGCAAACTCTACATAGGAGGTGCGCATCATGCATGAAGGAATCGATCGAATCCTCAAGAAGCGCCGTCAGAGTGGGGACGCGCCGCAAGAAGTGGCTCTCGCCAAGAAATTCCCGGGCAAGCACAATCTAGGGGGAACCCGCTGTTTTGGCGAGCTTGTGCCAACAAGGTTTCGGAGCCAATGGGAAGAGGAGTGCACAGGTTACTCGCGACAAGGCTGCCGTCCAAACGTGTGGCACGAGGTGCACTCTGGCAGTGGGGCGAGAAACGCCAAGGAGGTAAGTGAGTAATGACAGACACAAACCACACAACCGACAACATCCGGGAGAGAGCCAGGTATGCACTGGAGAGCGTCGAGATCGGGGACCCAGTTCACTGGCGCGGATTGACGCTGTTCCCGCTGACGTGCCCGCACAGTACGGAGATTGAATACGATGTACTGGAAGACGCTCTTGAGGCTGGAACAGTGGAGATCACCGAGGTTTCCACAGGGGGAAGCGTGCCAGACCTCATCGTGAACAACACCGGGGACAAGCACTTACTAGTTCTCGACGGCGAAGAGCTTGTAGGGGGAAAGCAGAACCGAATCCTGAATATCTCGACCTTGATCCCCGCGAAAACCAAGGTCACGATTCCTGTGAGTTGCGTGGAAGCCGGACGCTGGAACCGCCTAAGCCAGCGTTTTAGTGCAGGGAGTTTCGCGCCTACGAAAATCCGAGCTACTTTGAAAGCCGACCTCATCAAGCACCGCTCCGCAAGCAATACTTTCAGGGCGAATCAACCCAGAGTCTGGAGGGAAGTCGACTACTTCATGGAAGACCTCCGTTTCGAGTCACCAACCAACGCCATGCACGAGGGGTTCAAAGCCCGTGAGAAAGAAATCCGCGATTTCCACGAGAGCCTCAACCTGCCTGAGTCTGCGACGGGATACCTTGCGTGCGCCGGCGAGCTTGTCCTCGGAGGAGACCTCTTTGACAAGCCCGAGACTCTCCGTAGGAAGTGGAATCGACTGTTTCAGAGCTCGATTGTGGAAGCGCTGCGTTTCAGTGGCGAAGTGCCAGCCACCGACAGGATGATTGCAGAGAGGTTCTTGCAGAACGCGACGGAATCTATCTCAGACACTCACTATCCACCTGGCATTGGCAAGGGAGTGAACATCGAAGGCAAGGAAGTTCTTGGTAGCGTCCTTCTTGCGGACGGACAGATGGTGCACGCTGCTCTGTTCCCGAATGTCGAGTGAGCCCTGGAATGCTAGTGGGTGGAGGGCGGGAAACAGCTTGGCTACAGATAGCGCCGGGGTAACTGGAGTTCAACTGAACAGAGGGTGACGACTGTGGAACCGATTGAAAACGCAGCTCGCTGCCCGCAATACAGGTTCCAGTCACCCATCCGGTGGCGCTTTTGTTATAAGATGAATGCTGTCGCCCTGCGTAAGCGGCATGGCGTATCCATCATGAGCAGATTTGATCGAAGAGCGAACCGAAGTGGCAGCGGGCTTGCGAGCGGCATCGTTTTCCTGCTCGTGCTCGCTGTCCTCATCGCCAAGCTCGTTGCCGCCGCCAGTGGCAGTGAAGCCGTCATTGACGCGCCGCTTCTGCAAGCGACCACTACAAGCGTGCATACAGTGGATGCGGCGGGGCATGCACTTCTCAGCGTGCTGGAAGTATTCAGGCTGCCGGCGCATCTCAAGCGCCTGCGAGAGATGGAGGGGGAGCTTGCGCTGCTGCGCACCCGGAACCAACAGCTCGAAGAGGTAGCACGCGAGAACGAGAGGCTGCGCGGGCTGCTCAAGCTCCATCCGCCGCGCGAATTTGGCACCGTAGCGGCAGAAGTCGTCGCTCGCAGCATGGATCTGTGGTTTGACACTGTGGTCATCAATCGGGGAGCGAATGCGGGAATCAAGCTCCAGGACCTGGTAGTTAACGGGGTCGGCGTGGTGGGCGAGGTCGCGGAGGTGGGAGCGAACCACTCGAAGGTGCGGCTCATAACCAGCCCAGATTTCGCGCTCTCAGCCGTTTCCAACACGTCGCAACTGAACGGCATCGTGCGCGGAACCGGCGGCGGACAGCTCAGCCTCGGATACATCGCCGCCGACGCGCCGCTCAAACTACAGGAGAAGCTCTTTACCAGCGGACTCAGCCCCACGCGCGAAGGAGGAGCTCGTCCACGCGGGCTGCTTTTGGGTTACGTCACCAAGATAAAGAAGCAGCCGGAGCTGAGTACACTTGAGGTGAGCGTGCGTCCGGCGGTGAGCGGGCGCGGGCTGCGCTACGTACTGGTGCTTACGGAGCGGGTCAA
>MVCR01000079.1 GCA_002050035.1 Planctomycetales bacterium 4484_113
ACCCTACAGGCAATCCTGTCAGTGTTACTCTCACCTCGCCGCCTCAGCCTGAGGACGTCTGTCGAGTGACAGTTACTAGCCCCTATGGACAGGATACGTACGAGTTCCATATCGGCGTTGAGCAGTCCCCTCCGGAGATACTGGAGGTCTACACGCTTGAGGGTGACCCACCAACGAAAGTGCCACCTCGTGGTGACCCAGGTCAGGAAATCACAATCTACGCGGAAATAGACGGCTCCCGTCCGATCGACCCTTACGTGTGGAACTTCGGCGACGCTGCTACCCCAAGTCAGGTAGAGGGGACCATTGAGGCCGCCGATGCCGAACAGAGGGCTGTCGCCACGGTTACGCTGACAATGACACCTGGCGTATACGACTGCTACATAGACGCACACAACGCGTTCGGTGATGCACCTACGTTTCATTTTGAGCTAACCGTCGGACAGGCGCCAGAAATCCGAGACATCACGCCCACCGAAGGAATGTCGGGCGAAGACGTGCAGTTCGTCGCGGAGGTCACTGGTTCCCCGCCGCTTACCTATGAGTGGGACTTCGGTGACATAGGTAAGCCCGATACATCATCCGACGAGAGCCCCATAGTCACGCTTGGATACGGCGGTACCGTGCTTTACCCTGAGAGAGTGCGCACCGTTTCTCTAACGGTCACCAGTGATGTAGGTTTGGGTTCGACTCACAAGGAGATTCAGTTCACGGTCAACGGGCAGTGGCACATCGAGCCTGTGCAGGAGGGCTCTCAGGAGTACGCGTACACTTCGCTGGAGTTCTTTCCCGACGGCACGCCATCAATAGCGTATAGGCACGGGAGTAGCGGTGTCTGTTATGCGGAGCGCAACGGAACCGCGGAGGACCCTTGGGCGGACACCCATCTCGTAGACAACTGTGCGGGCGAATACGTTTCACATGAGATTGACCACCTTGGGATTGTGCACATGTGCTACTACGACTCAACCAACGGCAACCTGAAGTATGCCGTGGGCAGAGGAGACACGTGGGACGTCCAGATTGTGGATGGTGACGAGTATACTGACGCCGGGGAGTACTGCGACATCGCTCTGAACTCAGCCGGACTTCCGGGTATCAGCTACTTCAAGGCGTCCCCTCGGAACCTCTGGTATGTATACTTCGACGGTGAGGATTGGAGCACGCCCGAGCACGTGGAGCCGGACCCTTCCGAAGAATCTGGATACTCTGGCGAATACACATCCATTAAGTACGACTCGAACGACGTTCCGCACATCAGCTACTCTGGGGATATTCGATTCAATCCGCCTCCGATTACTCGCAACCTGAAGTTCGCCTGGAGGGACGCCCAGTGGCTTTTCTGCGCTCCCGACACGGCTGGATTAGGCGGCTACTACTCTTCGCTCGAACTTACGACCGCCACTGACGACGCTGTCATCGCCTATCAGAGGGTCGACCCTACTACCGGCATTGGAAGCCTCTGGTTGGTAGAACAGCTTTCAGGCTTCTTCTGGCAAGCGCCGGTGCTTCTGCTTGAAGGCTCGGGTCAACCGGGTGCCGGTGAATACGCATCGCTGGAGCTAGACCCTCAAGGCAGGGAAGCTGTCTCCTACGCTGACCAAACGAGCATTGGCGGGGACATAGCGACTTCCGACTTGAAGTTCACCATCTACGACGAGCTCAGGGATGAACTTGGCGAGGATCCCTGGGTAACGCTGACTGTTGATGATGAGGGACCATACCTCGTTGGATTCTACACATCGCTGGCTTTCGACCCCACTGTTACTTTCACCACAAACTCGTATCCTGCGATTTCATACGTAAAGCGCCAAGCTGCGACCACGATGAGCTGGCTCATGTTCGCTCGCTGGTGGTAACGGCTTGCCGGGGCTCAGCCGATAACAGCGATTGCCGCCAAGGAGCGCGGGCCCGGTTAGCGCGCCGCATGCGGGCAAGGCTCGAGGTCGACGGTCCCCCGGGTGGAGGGCACGCTACGGCGTCCTCGTCGGCAGGTGGCGTTCGATGGAGGCGAGGAGCGCCATTAGCGCCCACATCGTGAGCATGCTGCTGCCGCCGTAGGAGAGGAAGGGCAAGGGGAGACCGGTGACGGGGGTCAAGCCGACGGTCATTCCCACATTGATGAAAAGCTGGAAGAACAGCGTCGCCAGGACGCCGAAGACAACAAGCCTTTGATAGTCGCTCTGCACCTTCCTCGCCAGCGTGTAGATGAGGATGAAGAGGTAGCCGAAGAGCACGAACACTATGACCACACCGATGAATCCCCACTCCTCGCCGATAGTGGCGAAGATGAAGTCCGCCGCCTGCACGGGAATGAACTGCCCCTGCGTCTGCGTGCCCGCACGGAAGCCCTTTCCCCACATCCCGCCGCTGCCGATGGCAATCTTGCTTTGACTCACGTGATAGCCGCTGCCAAGAGGATCCCGTGACGGCTGGAAGAAGCTGACGATGCGCGCGCGCTGATAGTCCTTCAGCATGAACCATCCGGGCACGGCAACGATGACAAGTGCGATGATGATGCCGACGAGATATCGCCACGGAAGCGGCTTGACGTAAATGATGCTGAGAAACACGAGCACGAAAACCATCGCCGTGCCAAGGTCGGGCTGGCGGAGGATGGGGATTATCATCGCAATGAGTACGAGCAGCGCCCACCAGAAGCGCCGATGCTCCTCGCTGCGCACGCAGGCGCTGAAGAAGTATGCGAGCAGCAGGATGGCGAAGAACTTGGCGAACTCGCTAGGCTGGATGGTGAGCGGGCCCAGCTTGAGCCAGCGTGACGAGCCGTGCACCGCCCAGCCAATGAGAAGCGTCGCGATAAGCAGAATTTCGATAGGCCAGAAGAGAAGCACCGACGACGAAGGACGCACGCCGAGGTTGATGCGCGAGAGGAAGTGATACAGGGCGACCGCGATGACAAGCCACAGCACCTGGAAGAGCACGGTGCGGCTGGGAAACCATCCTGTATATGTCGTCGAGTACAGAAAGAGCAGTCCGAGAATGCTGAGCGTTACCGGCAAGCCAAAATGCCAGCGAGGAACCCAGCGTGCTGCTCGCCGCCCGCGGGCGTGCACATCGCCGATGCTTCCGCCGCTTTCAATCGCGCTCCCAATCATCTGCCGCAGTGATGATAGCACGAGGGGGAAGACAAGGAACTACACCGGGTACGCGGTGTTTACCCGCCAGCAGAGGGCTAATCAGCCACGCTGACTAGCGAATTGCGGTGGAGCCGGGCTAATCAGTCAGCCCGGCCTACTCCTTCGAAAGCATCCACTGCCCGCCTACCTACCGCACTACCCCCTACGTCAGCTCCTCCACTACCGTCCCATCGGTGAGCGAGACCAGTGCCAGATGGTGATGCCCCGATGCTCCCATTGAGACCAGCAGCAGGTTCTCCCCCACGTTCGGGCTGAAAACCAGCCAGTCCACCGGCTCGCTGAAGCTGGTCAGGCGCTGATAGGCGGCGCCCGTGGGATCGCATAGCCACACGTTCCGCACACCTCCGCTATCAGAGAGAAAAGCGATGATGCTGCCATCTGGCGACCACGCGCCCAGCGTCTCATTGCTCGCCAGATTGCCGGTTACATTCGCATTTGTCGGGCTGTCGCCTTCAAGAAACGCGCTCTTCACGTAGATGTCACTATCCCCACCCTCGTCGGTGACGAAGAGAAGCTGGTTGTCGATCAGCGGATGGAACCTGGGCTCCCGCTGATTCCGATTGAAGGTCACATCCGCCTCCCGCAGCAGGCTGCCGTCGTAGTTCATCAGGAATATGCGGTCGGGCTGGTTGTATCCCGGGCGCTGCACGAAGGCGATGATATCGCTGAAGGTGCCGCAGAAGGTTGGCTGAATGTCGTCATCCGCCTCGGCGGTAAGCTGCACGCTCTGCCCGCTTGAGCGCTCGTAGACGAAGATGTCCCAGTTGCCGAACGCATTCGCCTGATAGGCGATGAGCTGCCCGTCGGAGGAGAAGCGCGGATGCCGCTCGTCGTAGCTCGTGTCGGTAACCTGCGCCAGTTCGCCGCCGTCCGAATGCATCGTGTAGAGATCGTACTGCCCGCCGCTCTTGCGGGCGAACACGATGAGGTCGCCGAAGCGATTCCAATCCGGCTCCACATCGTCAAAGCTCTCGATAACGCTTCCGGTCACGAAGCTCAAGATGAACTGTTCACCGACATTCTCCGCATCATCCTTGAGCCCGCTTACGGTAATGATGTATTCGGTCGTTGCCGCAAGCGCAGAGGCGAACGAAAGCGTGAGCACATTGCCGGCTATCGCAGGAGTCGCGCTTGCGGACGGCACCACAGTTACCGAAAGCTCATCCTGTGCGCTTATCGGCGCGAGTTCATCACTCATGGTGAATCGCACCTCGGTGTTTCGCGGCACATCGGTCACGCTCTCGGAAGGTATGCTCGACACCAGCCGCGGAGGCACGCTATCTCTAGCTTCCGTGGCAAAGTAAGTATAGGCGTCGGACGGAAGCTCCTGTCCCTGAACCGACTGCAGATGCTGCGAGACTTTCAGCCGGTAGCGCTGGCTCGTCGCCAGCTCCAGAGCCGGCTGCAGCGTCACCGTCCTCCCATCCACAACCACGGCAACATCACCCGCACCGGGCGTGAACGTGAAATCGCTCCCGTCCGCAGACGCTGCATCAACCTCGCGCGAGAACTCAAGGACCACTTCGCCCGAGAGCGAAGCACCATCCGAGTTGAGCTGCGGTGCGATGCGCACGATTTCGAAGCAATCGCGGCTCTCCGAAAGCGCGATGCGCGCGTTCGTCTCATCGGCGGTGAGGCTAATCTGCTGCGCGAGGAAAAGGCCATCCGGCGCCTGCACGCTGAGGTTGTAGGTGCCGCCGGTGAGGGAGCCGAAGCTGAACGCGCCGCTCTCATCGGTCACTCGCGAAAGCTGCGAAAGCTGAACCTGCGCGTCGGCGATTCCGGCTCCGGCGGCATCCACGACACGCCCCGCGTAGGTGTACTTCGCCGGTGGCGGCTGCGGCACTGGCGAGCCATTTCCACCGCCGCCGCCTCCTCCGCCGCCACAAGACGCAGCTAAGAGCAGTATCATCGCCGCCCCCATTAGTCCACTATATTTCACTTCAGTTCACCCACCATCATCTCGCCAGCATGATTATAGAGCAGGACGCGGCTGCCGCTCGTTTCCACGCGAAGCGCGCCAGGCTCCTTGAAGCCTGAAGGTACCTCCACCGACGACCATTCGCCATCGGTTTTCACAAACAGCCGCGAGCCGATGGTTATCAGGATTCTCTCATCTGCAAGCAGCGCGAAGTCCACCGGAAGCTCGTTTCCGAGAACTTCTCGCGGAATCGTCAACGCCATACTGACATCCGCCGCGGATTCTGCGGACTCGGCGCCGCCAACGGTCACCGCCGGTTCATCTTGCGCAGTGAGCAGCGACGCCGGGAAGCTGACGATTCTTCCCATAAGCGGCTGTAGCGCACAGACGCGCCGACTCGCCGCGTCGTATCGAAGCTGCGTGAGCTGCGCCGCCGCGACCTGCATCTTGGCGACGACTTCCCCCTGCCAGTTCAGCTTGCGCAATGCTCCATCGAAATCCAGCACCAGCAGCGCGCTGCCATCGCTCGCCAGCCCCACCGGACGCTCGCCTGTGCCATCCGCTGGCAGGCTGAACTGCATCAGCGAGTTGCCGTCGAGGCTGAAGCGATGCACCTGCCAGCGCGCCTCGTCAAGCATCGCCACCTCGTCACGCAGCGGCGTAATCAGCGTCGGCTCAAACCGCCTACGCTCTCCGCCTTCGCTGCGAAACGCCTGCTGCTTGCCGTCGGGAAGCGTTATCACGCGGAAGGTGCCGGCGTCGCCCTGGGTGGCCACGATGGCGCTTTCCTCGCAGAAGACCGCCCGCACAATCCCGCCTTCCACGCGAAACGACTTGACGCTCGCGAGCTTGACCGGCCCGGGCTTCGCT
>MVCR01000080.1 GCA_002050035.1 Planctomycetales bacterium 4484_113
TGAATCGCACCCCGATTGCGGTCGTCTGCCTTGCCGCGCTCGTCCTATTTCTGTCTGCAGGTTCGTGCGTGAAGTCTGAAGGGGAACAAGCTACGGAGCTGGCTTCGGAGTTCGATTCGAGTTTTCCCCGTATCGATAGCCCTGCTGCCACAATCAGGAGTGCAGCAGAGCTTGAGTGGATTCAACTAGTTCGCAAAGAAGGAATGGCAGGTAGAGGGGAAAGGTATCTGGTTCGGTTCCAGTGGGAGCGTAATAAGAATCCGGGAGCCGCAGTCAGGTTCATCGCCTACAGCAGTTGGGACAGGGGAGTTCTGTGGAAGAACCAGCCCTATGTGGGATGGGAGCACACTATGGTGTCAGAGTTCTGGCTTGTGGATCCTCCCAAGGATGGCTTTCTTCGCTTCCTCGCCTCCTATGACATCGGCGAATACCCTGATTTCGAGGCGACGCCGCGTGCGAGTGATGCCCATTTCCTCCGCTGGGGCGAGACGATGAATATTGTCATCGGACGGTACGAAGTTCCCGTGTCTGACCTGCTTGGAATCCCTGCGAGTAGCGTTCTGCCTGAAGACGTGAGCCTTGAACGCAACTGAGAACCGAGCGTGGTTCTTACCTGCTGGCGGCTCGGCAGCAGGGCTGGCTCCAGTCGATTCTGCATAGGGGATGACCGGCGCGAATCGCACATGATCTGCAAACTCAATGGAGAGCCAGGCGACGTACTCTAGCTATCGTCATGGCGCACAGGGCACACGCCAAAGTTGAACGCTGTCTCACGCCACGTCAACCACCGCCAGCCCTACAATCCTGCCCTCCTGATTGCATAGCAAGTTGGGGAATCCGTCCCAAACTTCGCATGCTGTAGTCACGGGAAGCCTCTATGGGATGCCAGAGGAGGTTGTGATGCGGAAGGACAGATCGGCATCTGTGCCTCACAGCACCGGTGGCATCCGATGCCCGAACGAAGGCGCTCACATTGTCATTGTGGCGAAGGCGCGAGATGACGAGGGGTGCGGGTAAGGCACCGCACTGAACGTTGCAGAGCGTATGCGAGTGTGCTATACTTAGGGTAATGCAGTTTGACCTGCTGTGCCGAAATCCAGATGAATAGGAGGAGGAAAATGCGTAAGGGCCTCAAGAAACCTGTCAGGAGTGCTGGAGAGGTTGCGCGACCGTACGTTGAGTTCGGCCGGCTCATCCGCAATCTGCGGTTGCGGAAGGGCCTGAGCCAGTCGGATCTGGCAGAAGCAATCGATCTGCACCCCAGTTACCTTTCGCGGATGGAGCATGGCGAGCGCCGACCTTCGCCCGGTGTGCTCAAGAAGATGAGTCAATTGCTCGATTATTCGCTAAGTGACCTTCTGAGGTCGGCGAAGTTGGTTGATGAGGATTTCGCAGAGTCGTTGGGGCCCACGGAAGCGCCAACGGTCTTTGCGGAAATTGAGAAGCAATGCCGACGCTGATGCTGGCGGAGGATGAACTTCAGCATGTTCCTGAGGCGTTTGCCCTGGTGGTGACCGGCGACTCCATGGTGGATGCGGGCATCCTGGAGGGTGACATCGTTGTGGTTTCTCCCTCGGCAGAGATTAAGGATGGTGACACCGTCGTGGTGGCACTGGGCGATCATGACGTTTCGCTCAAAATGGTGTTCTTCGAAGGGAACAAAGTGCTTCTCCAGGCCGCTAACAGGAACTACCGCTCTTTGCTCCTGAAGTATCCCGAAGAGGTAGAGATTCTGGGGAAAGTTGTGCTGGTACGGCGCAAGCTTCCGTAGGCGCGCTCCTGCTGCTCGCACATGAAGGTGGGACATTGGCTCAGCCCACGTCATGGTGCAGGCGCTGCGATTCGCGTGGCTGTCAGATGATTGCTTCTATCAGGCGAAGATAGCGGTGATGGTGTCTGCCCGTTCAACATCCCGCCCTGAGTGAGCAACCACGCAATCGTAGTAGGTGTCCAAGTCGCAATTGATAGGATAGCCGAGCGTGCTCGGGGGCTTCCAGTAATCGTCGGGTACCATGCGGAGGATTGCATCCTCCAGGTTTTGCTCAACCTGGCTGATGGTCGTTTTCGCCTGGTCGCGGGTGGAGAACGCTGGCGGGACCGGTGAAACACTTGTGGCGCCGAGACCCGCCGCCAAGCCTGCCTTGTCCTGCGCGACCAAGAGCGAGTAGTCCGCCGCCGTTTTGCCGGAAGCGTCTTGAGTCGTGACGAAAGCGTCGTCGTCCGGCGCCTCGTCGATCGCCGTGAGCACCCGGGCGCAGGATGCCGCCACCATGTCTCGCAGTTCATCGTTTACTGCCATAGTTCCTTTTGCTCCTTCTTGTTTGGTAATAAGCTCTCGACTGCTCTATCCACTGGTCGAGAGGATTGCTTTCGGGCTTTGCTGCCAGCCTGAGCGTGAGGGCTTCTTCCAGATGGTGCTTAGCTTCTTGCAGATGGTCAAGCTGGATGAGAAGGTTGGCGAAGTCCTCATGAATCTCTGCGTCTTCCGGCGCAAGTTCGAGCGCCTGCCGATACATCTGCTCCGCTTCTTCGAAGCGTTCCGTCTTGGCGAGCACTTGCGCGAGCGTATAAATGGCGGCGGCGAAGTCTGGTTTCATCTTGAGGGCGGCCAGTAACTCAGCCTCGGCGGCTTCGAATCGTCCCTGCCTTGAGTAGAGGTCTCCCAGGTTACAGTGAGGATAAGGGTGTGGGCGAAGTTGCAGGGATTGCTGCAAGGACGCCTCGCTTTCAACATAATGCCCGAGCTCGCAAAGGACTATTCCCAGATTGTTGTAAGCCTCTGCGAAATCGGGTTTCAGTTCAATCGCCTTGCGGTAATGCTTCGCCGCCTCGTCGTACTTGCCGTGCTGGTGCAGGTTCCGCGCGTAGTTGTAGTGCGCCCCGAAATGACTGAAACCCGCGCGGAGTATCCACTGGTAGAGTCGCTGGAGGCTGGCCCAGTGTGCCCGGGGGGTACCGATGAAGCTGAGCGCCCGGCGGAAGAGGGCTTTCGCAAGCGCGGGCAGCCTGCTGTATCCGTCTGTCTCTGTCGATTTCCTTGCTCGTGACGTAGTTGTTGATGTATGGTCGCTCACGAAGCCATATAACCCTACCATAAATGGACAGCGATTTGCCGTGAGGGAGAAAAACCGTTCTGCGATGGCGCTCTCTCGCGAGCTGTGCGCAACCGCAGAGGCTGTCAGCGACCTGCTCCGAGCGGATGGAAGTTGCTCGGGGAACCTATTCTCCCGCCGGCATCGCGTGCGGCATTTTCGGCGAGTGCATATGAGCTGGATGATGGTGCATAGAACCTTGCGGGGGCAGGATTCGAACCTGCGACCTCCAGGTTATGAGCCTGGCGAGCTACCAGCCGCTCCACCCCGCAGAATCAGTATAGGTGGTAACTGCACTGGCGTCAAGGTGAGAAGAGGCGTGCGCCTTTTCAGAGAAGCTTATGAGGACGGGGTGAGCATTGGGGCGGGCGGACTGGAGCAAACGAGAGCGGTGGGCTACTTTCCGAGTCCGAGCGCGAAGGGGCAGACAAGATTCGCTTTCACCGCGCGGCGTCCTTCGAAGTGGTAGGCGGCGAGATGATAATCGTATTTCCCCAGCCGTCCAGCGAGTTCCAAGCTGTTGTTGCAGTAGCGGAAGCCGATGCTGCTGCGTCCTTCGTTCACCGCGATGATCATATAGACCTGCCCGGGGTGCTCCTCCTCGGCGCTGCGCCAGAGGCGAATGTCGAATCGGCTTGCTCGTGCGGTGGCGCGTTCCTTCCGTCCTTCGGCATCGCTTTTCCACGCCTGTGGGTGCGAATGGCACTCACCGACCACTTTGAAGCTCGATAGTTCCTTCAGGACGCTTTCCACGGCATCCCAGCTCCGGTCCTCCACCCACACCTGGCGGTTGCTTGCATCTACAGTGGAGAATACCTGCGCGCTTTCCACCCAGACCTCGCTGTCGGCACGCACACCGAGTAGAGCGGCGAACATCTCGTGGCGGTAGCGGTGGCTGAACGCCTCCGCTCCAGCCAGCAGCAGTGACATCAAAGCCTCGGGCTGCAGATGCACCACAAGCATATACTCTATTCTACCCTCTGGCTGGAAATTCAGGGTATATCCAGCTGAAATCAGAGAAGAATCCTCTCTTTGGGATCGTCGCCGATTCCAGGTCGCTTGTCGGACGACAGGTTTGCGCAAGACGTGCTATAATGGCAGGTCTCAATCCACGTGCAGTGGTTAATACTTTCATGATGAACGGGGCGGGTCATGCGAGTAGGCGCTTTGCTTCGACAGATGGCTTCGCAGCATCCTGACAAAAGGGCTCTTTTCTTTCAGGGGCAGGCATACACCTTCGTTGAGCTTGAGCAAGAGGCGCGGCGGCTTGCGTCGGCGTTGCAGGCTTATGGAGTGCGAGCCGGCGATCGCATCGTGCTTTATCTCAGGAACAGCTATGAGTTAGTGTTGAGCCTGCTGGCGATTTGGGGTTTGGGAGCCTGCGCGGTACCGCTGGATGCCCGCTTGCGCGACCGTGGTTTGGCGAAGCTTGTGCGTCTAGCACGCCCCCGTGGGATTATCTTTGATTCCGCGCTGGTTGGCGATGAGAGTGAACTGCTCTCGGAGGTGCGCTCACTGCCTTTGCGTGCCGTGGTCAGTCCGGCCTCCCTGTCTGACAGCTCGCTGCTCGCCTGGACCAAGCTGCTGCATAGAGAAGCCGCCAATTTCGTTTGGCCGGATATTGACGAAGAGGCTTCTTCCCTGATCATCTTCACCTCTGGAAGTACGGCGTCTCCTAAGGGCGTGGAATGGTCGTTCCGCAATCTCGATCCTGGGGTGCGTGTGATTACGGAGATGGGGCTGGTAAGCTCTTCGGATGTTCTACTTTGTGGACTGCCTCTCAGTCATTCCGGCGGACTTGCGTATGTGCAGCTGATGATAGGTGTCGGCGCAACATTGGTGCTGATGCGGGAATTCCGTCCTCTGGAGTTTCTCCGAAACATTGAGCAGTATCGCGTGAGCTGTAGCTTTATTGTTCCGACGATGCTCCACCTGCTGCTGCGGCAGTGCGCCGAACGCCGGTGGAATCTTTCTTCTCTTCGCTGGCTGGCGGTGTTCGGTGCTTCCTATTCGCCGGACACGCTCGCGCAGTTCCGTCGGCTGGCGCCCAGGGCGAAACTTCTCAATGGCTATGGGCTGACCGAGACCTCTCCTCCCAATAGCATTAGTTCGCTCGAAAGCGAGAATTTCGCCAGCGTGGGTAAGCCGCCATCCTGGGTTCATCTGCGGGTGGTCGATAGGGCAGGGCAGGATCTTCCGCCAAACGAGATCGGCGAGGTCGTGATTGGCGGCGAGGGGCTGATGAAAGGTTATTTTGAGAATGCGGATGAAACTGCGCGTGTAATGGTCAATGGTGAATTCCACACGGGTGATTTGGGGAGTTTTGACACTGAGGGCAACCTTTATGTCAAGGGACGGCTGAAGGATGTTATCAATGTGGGTGGGTTGTTAGTGTTCCCTTCCGAGGTTGAGGAAGTCCTGCTGAGCCATCCCGAGGTCGCCGAATGCGCTGCCGTTGGCGTAAGTGACCAGCTTCGCGGAGAAGCGATCAAGGCTGTAGTGGTGCCATCTCACCCTATGAGTTCGGTCAATGGTATGCGGGAGAAGCTGACAGCCTACTGTCGTGAGCGGCTGGCTCCTTATCAAGTGCCGCGGGAGATTGAGTTCACAGATGAGCTCCCGCGCAGCGAGGTCGGAAAGACCCAGCGCCACAAACTTCAGGAATCACAATGAGGTGGGATAAGCGTGCCAAGTATGCTCTCCTGCAAGGAGTCTTCACTATTGGCAGTCGGTTGGTGCTTTGCGCTTCGCCCGCAGGAATGCGGCGCGTTGCCGCCTTTTTTGGTGGGGTTGCCTACCGCGTGCTCCCACGGCATCGCCGTATTGCGCTGAACAATCTCCGGCAAGCATTTCCAGGCTGGAGCGAGAGCGAGCTCCAACGCACCTCACGCCAGGTTTTCTTCCATCTGGCACTGATGGCGGCGGAGCTGATTCATTTCAAGGCGCAACCGCAGGAGCAGTTGTTTTCGGCAGTAAGCGTCAGGGGAAATGAGCGGCTTGAAGATGCGCTGTCGGAAAGGCGAGGCATCCTGTTTGTAAGTGGGCATCTGGGCAACTTCCCGCTGGCGGCGGCGCGTCTTTCCCACACACTTCCACGTTATGCCGGTCTGATGAAGCGAATGCGTGACCCGGAGATGGAACGCCGCCTGTCGGCTATGCGACGGAAGATGGGCGTTGGTGGGATTATGGTGGGTGATAGTGGGGTGAATACTGTGAAAGCCTGTTTGCGCCATCTGCGCGCCGGGGGGATCCTGCATGTCTACATCGACCAGCGTTTCCCGGAAGGGGTGAAAGTCAACTTCTTTGGACGTCCTTGTCTCGCGCCGGTGCTGCCAGCGTTTCTCGCCCAGAGAAGTGGAGCGCTCATAGTTCCGGTGTCCACGTGGAGACAAGATAACAGTCATCACTGCGTTGAGATTGGGCAGCCAGTGACCCCGGCTTGGGGTCAGAGTCAAGAGTGGGACTTGCAGAAGGTTATGCAGACCGTTACCTCCGCTCTCGAGAACACCATCCGTGCCCATCCGGAGCAGTGGTTCTGGGTGCATCAGCGCTGGAAGATGGATTAGCTGGCTCGCTCCATCTGGCGGAATCCTAAGCCTACGCTGGCTCCGGCCGCGAGAGTTCTCCTTCTGGGAGTTCGTTGGTTCGCGATACCGCGACACTGGTTTCGTTACTATCGCTAGAGGGGGGTGATAGAATGTAACGTATGGGAAACCGGGAAAGGAGGTAAGGGAAATGAGACCACCTAGGTTTATGTTTTGGTGCAGGTTCAGTTTAGTGCTGCTGCTTGTGAGCGCTTCGGCGTGCGGGAAGGGGGCGCGGCAGCTTGCAGTGCCTGAACCCTCCGCGATCGGGCAAGTGTCTATGGAGACCGAGCAGCC
>MVCR01000018.1 GCA_002050035.1 Planctomycetales bacterium 4484_113
GGAGGAAGCGTCGGAGGAACCTGAAGGACCCAGCGAGGACTAGCAGACCCCGGGCTTCGCGTCCTCGATTCGCAGGCTCCTCCGCTGTCAGTTCCCGCACGTCCTCATTCCAGGCTCAATCGAGCCCATCGGGAGCCTCTTTACCCCTATCGTGTGAAGCGTGTATAATGAGGTTCTGGCTTATGCCGCAGTTACTTTGAGGGAGGGCTCATGTCCATCCGAAGAAGAATCAAGGCCGTCGAACAGCGGGACCGCAAAGAAGTCCTTAATGAGACCGTAATTCCGTTCGAACAAGCTTACCAAATGCTCCTGCCCAAGCTGAAGCAGTATCACATGTTCTTCGGCGCAGGCGTTTCCTCCTCCGCAGGAGTTCCCCTTTCCGAGGACATTGTGAATTCCGTTATCGTCAAGGTCTTCGAGAAGTCCAACCCCGCCAAGCGGGGTCAGGTCACCGCGGAAGACCTCCGCGAATGGGTGAGCCGCCAGAAGTGGTTCAATCCCAACTACCGTTACGTGAGCGCATTGGAGAAAGAATACCCTTCAGTCTATCTGCGCACCGAGCTCTTTAAGGAGCTCCTCAAAGGAAAGCAGCCTTCCCCCACTCACCTCATCTACGTCATCGGCGTGAAGAGCGGTCATTTCGCCCCCATACTGTACACAACCAACTGGGACACTCTGGCGGAAGACGCATACTACATCCTGCGGGGAACCAACTGCATAACCATCCGTTCCATCGACGCCCTCAAGATGGTGAACCTGGAGGAAGGACGGTACGTCATCAAGCTGCACGGCGACTACGACCGCTATGATGTGCGCTATATCCGCGAAGGAATGGCGAAGCACCACGACGACGTGAAGGCGTTCCTGCGGAAGTCTCTTGCTGGAAAGGGACTGCTGGTTATGGGGTATTCCGGTACCGAATACAGCGTTATGAATACCCTAATCGAGCTGGCCAACGACTATGAGGATGTCCTTTCCGAGGGACTTCTGTGGGCCTACAAGGGCAATATCAAGCAGATTCCCGAGTCCATCACTGACTTGATGGCAGTCGGTCTGGAGAAGGGCAAGGACTTCCGCATCTTCGAGATTGAAGAAAGCGACTATTTCTTCGAGCAGCTTGCCGCCGACTTGGAGCTTCCCAGCATCGAAGACGAGCTGAGCATGTCGTTCCAGCGCTTCAATATCGTACCCTACGGTGATATCCGCCGGCGTGAAGGGGCGACGACTCCTCAGCTCGCAGACCTCGTCCATCGTGACCTGCTCGACGAGGGTTTCCTGGTCGCCAGCTACGATGCTATCCTCGAAGAGTGGGAGAAGGAAACGCGAGGGCTGTTCAAGAAGAAGGAAGACCGCGAACGCGCCGCAGCCGAGGCGGAACGTAAGCTGATAAACCACACCTTTAACGACCTGAAGCGCGGGGCCTATGAAGACGCGGAGCGGAAGTTCAAGGACATTCTGGAGCGCTTCCCCCAGAACTACCAGGCCCATTTCGGTCTCACCTGGTGCTACTACCAAATAGGGCGCTTCGCAGACGCGCTTTCGTTCGCCGACAAGGCACTCGCGCTTAACAATAAAGATGCCAGCCTGCACTATGTAGTGGCCCTAGTACATCGCCAGCAGGAGAAGTGGCAGGAGGAGGCTGACGCCTGCGATCGCGCACTCGCAGTTGCCGAAGGCAACGACGAGCTGTGGTACAACCGCGGGCTCGCCTACTACCATCTGGGCAATGCGGAGGAAGAACTGCGTTCTTACGAGAAGGCGCTTGAGTGCTCCGGCACAAATTCTCGCGCCTGGTACAACATGGGCATGGTACTCTATGAAATGGGGCGCAAGCTGCAGGCGCAGCGGTGCTTCATCAACGCACGCGAGATTGACAATCGTCTCTTCAAGGCGTGGTACAACAACGGCATCCTACTCGGCAAGCTCGGTCAGGACTACCGGGCGATGGAGTACTTCGATAAGGCGATCGAGCTGAATGAGGAGGACGATTTCGCGTTCAAGAATCGCGGTGTAGCTGAGGTGATGACTCGCAGCTACGCACGAGCGCGCGAGACCTACGAGTACTTCCTCGAAGTACTTCCCGATGATATGGAGTCGTGGAACAACTACGCCGTCGCTCTTCATGGGCTTAATCTGAACGAGGAGGCGCTCTCTTATCTCGAGCGCTATCTCGAGAAGCTCCCGGAGGATGCACGCGTCTGGTACAACAAAGGCTCGGTCCTCTGGGCTATGGATCAGAGGAAAGAGGCACTGAAGTGCTTCGATGAGAGTATTCGCATCAATCCCAACTTCGATATGGTCTGGTATCGCAAGGCACTTCTTCTGGGCGAACTCGAGGACTACTCAGGCAAGGTGGACTGGCTGATGCGGTATCTGAACGAGAACCCTGAAGACGCCAAGGCATGGTATCAACTGGGGCTCGCCCATGATATGCTGCAAGACTGGGACAAATCGGTGGTAGCCTACGATAACGCCCTGCGAAGCGAGCCGTCGAATGTGGATATGCTGCTCCGCAAGGCAATAGCCTTGAATGAGTTGCGTCGCTTCGCTGATGCCAATGAGACCATCGAGCGCATCCTTTATATCACAACTCAGCAAGCTGAATCGTGGTTTCAGAAAGGCATCGCCGAGGAGGGAATGGGTGAGTTCCTTAAGGCCATCAATTCCTACGAGCAATGCATAAAGCTGGATGACAAGCATAAGCAGGCGTATCTCAACAAAGGTGTCCTGCTGGCGCAGCTTGAGCAGTTCGCCAAGGCAGTGGACCATTTCGACGCCGCCATCAAGATTGACCCGGACTATGTGGTCGCATACGAGAACAAGGCGCTAGCACTCAACGCACTCAAGGAATGGGACCGCGCACGCGCCGTTTACGAGGATGCGATCCCGCGCTTCCCACATGATGCCCGGTTGGTGCTGGGCCTCGCCTACATTCATCTGCAGGAGCTCGATGAGCAGAAGAGCCTTGAGCTCGTGGAGAAGGCCATTAAGATCGATCCGAAAATGAGGGATCTAGTAGCCCGAGCGGCGGAATTCGAGCGCCTACGCAAACATCCCCGCTTCCAGCAACTGCTGCAGAGCGCTCAACAGCAATGAACGCTCAGTCTCTAAACAGGATCGTTCTAGGCATAACCGGTGCCAGCGGCGGTCCGCTTGCCCTCAAGCTCTTCCGCGAGCTCTCGCTGCACCCTCTGATGATTCACCTCGTCTTCTCTGATGTGGCACGCGAGCTGTTCGTCAGCGAAACCGGAGTTGACCCCAAACTCGCAGCACTTATCGCAGGCGTCGAGGACCTCAAGGCCCAGATCGACACTCACGAGCAAGATGACTTCTCGGCTGTCATCGCTTCCGGCTCATACCAGTGGCAGGCGATGGTCATCTGTCCCGCAAGTATGAGCACCATTTCGCGCATCGCCTCCGGCACGGCGGATAATCTCATTACCCGCGCCGCAGATGTCACCTTGAAGGAGCAGCGCAAGCTCATCCTGGTACCTCGGGAAACGCCTCTGTCAGCAATCCATCTGGAGAACCTGCTCAAACTAGCGCGCCTTGGAGCGACCATCATCCCGCCGATGCTAGGCTTCTACTTCCATCCCGAATCGCTGGAGGACCAGATCAACTTCATCGTTGGCAAAGTGCTCGACCATCTCGGACTGGAGCACGCTCTCCATGCGACCTGGGGCGAGCAGTAGGAACTTCGCCCAACCGGCACACAAATCCCCCTCATCCTGAGAGTTAGCTTCGCATCCACTGCCCTTTCCTTTCCCAGTATCAGCCGCGTTTGACCCCATGGAACTCGCGCCACCGCTAACCACACACGACAGCACCCTGAGGCAAACTGGAGGTTCCGCCCCACGCGTTCAGGCCTCGATCTGCCAGTTTCACGACGCACAGACGCGCCACTTATCCCCAGCACCGCAGGCTGATATAATCGGCGGCGCATGAAATGGAAGCCAATTGAGCTGACTACGCTCTTGCTCGCTCTGCTCGCACTCGCCGCAGCGCTTCCACACTCTGGGTTGGCGTTCGCGCCGGGGTCTATGCTTCCGGGCACCAAACAGCATCTCCGCCGCTCGCCAGCGCGAGTCGTTGCTCTGACCTTCGATGATGGCCCCGATGCCGACTTCACACTGCCGATCGCGGAACTGCTGCACTCGCGGGGAGTCAAAGCAGCCTTCTTCTTTCTCGGCAGGCGAATCGCAGAGCACCAGGACGTTGCGAGGCGAGTCGCCGCGCTTGGCTTTGAGCTGGGAAATCACAGTTACGACCATCCTGATATGACGGAGATAAGCACTGCAGAGGTGGAGCATCAGCTTGACGAGACCAATCGTCTCCTCTCACAAGTTGCCGCCGTTTCACCTCGTTTCTTTCGACCACCGTACGGCAGCTTCAACGCTCGCGTGCTGACACTGGCTGAAGCACGCGGGATGTCCACGGTCTTGTGGAGCGTCGATTCGCGCGATTGGGCAGAGCCGGATCCCGCGAAGATTTCCTCACGAGTGCTGGCTGCGGTTCGCCCCGGCGCAATCATACTGCTGCACAGCACGCACCCACAAACGCTGGCAGCGCTGCCCGCCATCCTCGATGGTCTGGAGGCTCAGGGCTATCGCGTCGAAAGCGTGTCCGGATGGTTGGCAGCCCTCGGAGGTCAGGCAGCAATGCCAGCGGCTCCACCGCGATTCATCGAAGGACCCGTCTTGCTTCCGCAAGCCCCAGCCGGTACCGAGACTCCACCGGTGCCAACCACGCAAAGGCGCGCAGAACAGCCGGTGCCACAGCCTTCCGCGAACGAAAGTGAGTACCGCATATTTAGCAACATCCGCGATATCGGGGAGCTTTACGGTACTTTCCTCACGGCGCTGCTCGTGCCAAGAGCAGGCGCGAGCCGGACACAGCACATACCTTGCATCACCTGGCAGCGGAGCCTCCCCGCCCGCAGTCCTGAACTCTACGACCGTGAGTTCCTCTTCAACAATCGCGTCTACGCACCCACCTATTACCCTCAGCCGCGCTTCTTCCTGCTGCTGAAGTGGGAGCAGATGGCGGAGGTGGATGCCCAGCTTCTGCAACGGCTGGTGCAGGAAGGAGGTATGTCCTACACGCTTATGCTTGCACGGGAACCCGGTCGCCGCATGGTAGGCGAGTTTGGGCTGCCTGCGCGGCTTATCAGTCCCAACGACTACGATACCGAGGCTGTATTCGTTCTCGGGCGGGACTCACTCTCGGAACTGGTTGGGCTTTTCCGACGCAAGAAAGCCGCCATCTTTGTGAGTCTGGCACTTCCCGATGAGCAAATTATCTCTGCTCAGTTTCCGCCAGCTCACCAATGACCGGATATTCGACCCCGCACGCGACCTCCGCGACAGCCTGCGCCTGCCGGAAGGTGTGGAAATCGTGCGCTTCAGCGGTAGCGGGCGAACGATGCTGGTGTTGCTCGCGGCAAAGGAAACCGTGCTCAAAGTGCCGCCCAAACTGCGCAAGTTCAACCTAGTGAAGCTGCAACCGGACTCCATTGCTGAAGCCCAACCGCTCCGGATGACACTGAAGCTACCTCCCGGGGCAACGTATCTCCTAAGCCCATGACGACTCTCCACGTTCTTGCCTTCCGTTCAGACAAGCCCGAGCAGAACCTTGCCCGCGAGGAGCAACTCCTCAATCAGGCAGAGGACAAGTCACCCGCACTCTGCTTCTACGTCAATCGACCCTGCGTCGTTCTCGGGCGCAATAACCGCGAGGAACAGTGGGTGCATATTGACGCTCTGCGTGCTTCCGGTATTCCGCTGCTTCGCCGTATCAGCGGCGGTGGCGCCGTCTATCACGATGCGCGGACGCTCAACTACGGAATCGTGCTTAGTCAGAAGCACTACTCATTGCTGAACCACCGCCGAACGCACATCATCCGCTTCTTCCGCCAACTGATGATTGCCGCCATGGCGCCAGCGGGAATTGAGCTTGTTCCCGCAAGACAGAGCGATCTCAATCTCAACGGGCGCAAGGTGGGTGGCTGCGCGGCGGCGATTCGCCGAAGCGGCGTACTCTTCCACGGCACGCTTCTCTTCTCGGTTGACTATGACGCTTATGAGCGCTTCCTACCAGTACCGCCCAACCGACCGCCGCAGCTCACACATCGCCGCTTCGTAACTTCCCTGGAGCAGGAAGGAATCCATCTAGGGATGCATGAAGTGCAGGGCTTGCTGACAGCTTCCCTGGCAACAAAGCTGCAGCAAAAGCAGGTGCCCATCGGCGCGCAACCAGGTTCAAGTGGTCGCTAGACTGCGCCGCCATCACCAGTATCCTCGGGTGTCTGCTCTTCCGAAGCCGACGGCTCTTCTCCGGAAGCTGCCGCCTCATTCGCCGGAGTCTCAGGCTCGCCCGCAGTTTCAGAGGGACCTTCCTTGGACCCGTCCTCTTCGATGGTCACGGGCGATTGCCCGGCTGAGACTTCCTGCTTGCGCTCCTCCGCCTGCTGCTTCTTCAGCGCGGCACGCTTGTCCGGAGACATGAACAAGTAATCAATATGAGCCTGCTTCATCAGATCGTCCACCATATCCTGCGCCTGCGAGTAGCCACGGCTACGTTTGAAGTAGTCCATAAGCCAATCCTTCATATCTTCGAAAGAGAGCTTGTCGGACTCTTCGGTGGTTAGCTCGTTCTCTCGCCCGTAAAGCTGGCGGAAGAACTTAGGATTCTGCTCGAAGTTCGCCTTGACCTCATCCTCCGTTATCGTGACCTCACGCTTAAGCAGTTCCTCAAACATCACGCTTATGGCGATCTGCTCACGCACCTGTTCCTCGGTAACGTTATTCTCGACCAGCCACTGCTGGAAACTCGGACCGGGACCTATTTGCTTCTTCATTTTCTCGAGCTCCTGGGTCACGCGAGCGGGGTCCACCTCCACGTGGAGTTTCGCCGCCTGCTGGGCAATCAAGCGGCGTCGGATAAGCTCGTCCACCAGATTCTTGAATCCGGGAAAGCTCTCCACTTCCTTCAGCGTCACGACCTCTCCATTGACGCGCGCGACAGGGTAAGAATCAGGTGTCGCCGTGCAACCGCCGAGAGTAGCGATGAGAAAGGCTGTCACAATCAAACCTGCGCATCCAGCCATCAGGATCTTGTTCATTACCAGCTCCTTGAGCGGATTGAAAATCAAACAAATATTCTACCACACAGACCAGCGACTCGCTTCGCCGCGAAACCTACGCCTGCTAGCAAGACGCACATCTTGCCAAGCACGCTCCCCCTTGAGCTATAATGACGCGCCGTGGAAGCAGTCAACCCACCACTAGCAACACATTCGGATGATCGCGTATCCGGCAGCACCGTGAGTGCCCTCCCCTGGGTTCGGAGGGTTCCTGAAGGTCTGCTCATCAACCTGGTAGCCATTTTCGTCGGCATACTCACCGCGCTCGGCTCGGTCGCCTTCATCTGGGTGATGCGTGAATTCCATTACTTCTTCTTTGAAGTGGTGCATAACAGCCTGTTGCCCTATCTTGGAGTCGCCGCGGTCATCCTCATCCCAACGCTGGGCGGTCTGCTGGTCGCTCCCATTACCACCTACTTCGCTCCGGAGACCAAGGGTCACGGCGTGCCTGAGCTGATGATGGCTATTCGCACGCAGAAAGGGTTCCTGAGAGTCCGGGCAGCGCTGATGAAGCTCCTCGCCTCGGCTCTCACCTTAACCTCCGGCGGCAGCGCCGGTCGCGAGGGCCCCATCGTTCTCATCGGCGGCGGGATAGGTTCCACTATCTCTCAGCTTTTCAAGCTCACGCCGGGGCGCACGCGGCGCATCATCGCCTGCGGAGCCGCCGCGGGAATTGCGGTGGTCTTCAATGCGCCCATTGCCGGCAGCATTTTCGCCATCGAGATTATCGTGGGCGACTTCGCAGTGCGCAGCTTTGCCTCCATCATCTTCTCGGCGGTCGCAGGCAGCGTAGTCGGCTGGTATTTTCTTGGCAGCTCACCTTCCTTCATCATTCCTGCCTACAACGTGGTTACCCCTGCTGAGTTTGGGTTCTTCCTCATATTGGGCATACTGGCAGCCGGAGTCGCGCTCGCCTTCGTCGCTCTTCTTTACTGGATGGATCATATCTTCGAGCACCGCATCCGCATTCCGGCCGTGCTCAAACCGGCTCTGGGCGGACTCACCGTCGGCATCATCGCCATCTGGACGCCCCAGGTAATGGGTGTGGGCTATGACTACATCAACGACGTGCTTACCAGTGAGCATCTAGTTTGGCTTTTGCTTGCGCTCATCCCGCTCAAGCTGATCGCAACCTCATTCACTCTAGGATCTGGTTTCAGCGGAGGCATTATGTCGCCATCGCTCTTTATGGGCGCAATGCTGGGCACTGCGTTTGGCTCCGCGGTCCAGCGTTCGTTGGGCATCCCGCTGGCGCATCCGGGTGCCTATGGTCTCGTGGGGATGGCGGCGGTTTTCGGCGCGGCAGCGCAGGCCCCCTTCACCGCGATGATCCTCATCTTTGAGATGACTCGCGACTATAATCTCGTCGTGCCGGTAATGTTCGGTGTTGTTGTCGCCACGGTGCTCTTCAACCATTACAGCAAGGCAACCATCTACACACGCAAGATGCTGAAGCGCGGCATCAAGTACCGGGTCGCCCACGACGTGAACGTCTACGAAGAGATAACGGTCGGCGAGGTGATGCACCGCGAAGTTGAGACTCTCAACGAGAACATGACTTACCACGACGCTTACGAGCGTGTTTTCAACAGCCACCACAACGGCTTTCCGGTGGTTAACGACGCGGGGGAACTCGTCGGTGTAATCTGCGAGAGCGACTTCGCACGCCTGCTGATCAAGGACGAAAGACGAGCGGAGGAACTCAAGCTGAAGGATTTCATGTGTCGGCGCGTGGTCACAGTAACTCCGGAGCAATCAGCCTGGGAGGTGCTGCAGCTCTTTGACCGGCTCCGTTTTGGGCGCTATCCGGTAGTTGACGCCAAGGACCCAAAGAAGCTCGTCGGCATCGTCACCCGCAGCGACATCATCCACGCCTACCCCTACGCTCTGCGACACCACGAAATCGAATACGAAGTGTGAGCACACTCCGCTGCTGAGCCACCGTCATGCGTGCAACAGCCAGCCATTGCTTCAAGCATCCTTATCCCGACGGCGCTACTTCCCCGGTGCGGCAATAAGCACGCGATAGCCATCGGGATCGGCAACCACGAATGCTTCCTCGCCCCAGGGAGTGCTCGCCGGCTCCTGGATGATGCGGGCACCAGCTCCGATGAAGTGCTGGTAGGTCTCTTCCAAGCTCCCACGGCTTCTGAAGTGCATGAGCACCCGAAAGAGAAACGGCTCCGGCGGCGGGATGTCACTAGCTTCCTGCAGCAGAAACAGCCTCAGTTCAGGTCGCGACAGGTGTACCATCCGCTGCCCCATGAATTCCTCACGATCCACCTCGACGAACCCCAGGAGATCGCAGTAGAACTGCACCGACCGGTCCAGCTCCGACACGTGCATTACCTGCTCTACGAAAGTGAGCTCTTGCATACTGCAAATTATAGCCCACAAGCGAATTGCCAGTGGGATTCGCGCGAGGGCGATACGAAAGATCCGCTCGCGCCACCTTAGCGAGCGGGACGAACGCCGCACTCTCTAGACGTTCCCCCAGCAGCTACAGCCTTCCGACGCACTACGGAACCGGCTGCACATAGCCTGTGCTCAGTCCGAGTTCCTGCACCCACTCGCAAACCCTGCTCCATTCCTCACGCGATAGTCGCTGCGACAGCGTCGGATGGTGAACCGCACGATAGGCGGGGAAATACTGGCTCATTACGCTCACGGCGATACCAACGTCGATTCCTGCCAGGAACTTAAGCACGCCGCGAGTGTTCTCAAGTTCACCCGGCAGCACAAGGTGGCGCACCATCAGCCCCCGTTCTGCCACCCCGCCCGTCATCTCCAACTTGCCCACCTGCCGCCACATCTCCCGAATCGCCAGCTGATTCACCCGAGTGTAGTTCGGTGCTTCCGACAGCGCCTCTGCCAGTGCGTCATCGCTGTACTTGCAGTCGGGAAGGTAGATGTCCACAATGCCGTCCAGCACCTGCAACACCTCTAGCCGCTCATATCCACCCGTGTTCCACACCAGTGGCAGCCGAAGCCCTTGCGCCGAGGCAAGCGCGAGGGCTTCCAGAATCTGCGCCGAGAAGTGAGTCGGGGTAACGAAGTTGATGTTCTCGGCGCCACGCTCCTGCAACCACAGCATCATCTGCGCCAATCGGTCTGCCGACACCGGCTCGCCGTGGCGGAGCTGGCTGATAGGATAATTCTGGCAGAACAAACAGTGCAGATTGCAGCCGGCGAAGAAGATGGTTCCACTACCTCCACGTCCCACCAGCGGCGGCTCTTCACCGAAATGCAGGTTGTAGGAACTCACGAGAGGTTCCTTGCCTACTCCGCACTCACCTTTTTCTCCCTCGGCGCGTTCCACCCCACACCCTCGCGGGCATAGACAGCAGGGAGAGAGCAACCGCCGCAATCGCTCTGCCCGCATCGCCAGTTCGCCCTCAGTCAGCTCCAAGTACGCGGGGACGAAAGCCTTCCTCATTTCCGTCCAAAGAACCGCCGTCGGAGCTTGCGCAAAGCGTCCCGCTCAATCTGCCGCACCCGCTCTCGGCTCACGCCGAGCTCCTGGGCGATCTCCTCAAGGGTAACCCCCGTAGGATGGCTGCCGAAAACCTCACCCTCGCTCGCCTCGATACCGTAGCGCTTGCAGATGACGATCTGCTCCTTCTCGTCGAGCAGAGCCAGCATTTGTTCCACCGTGATCTGGTCAATCAGGCGCCCCATCAAGTCCTCATCGCCACTAATCCTCTCGCGGAGATGGAGACTCCGCTCCTCGTCCGGCTCCGTAGGATCCATGCCCGCCTCCAGCGAGTGGATGGTGGGCAGACACCCCGAGTACTTCTCAATGTCCTCCCGCTTGAGCTGTGACTCCTGCTCCAGCTCCTCCACCGTCGGTTCCCGGTCGTGGTGCGCCCGGAAACGATGCACCACTCGACGCAAGCGCGTGATCTTATCTATGACGTGCTCAGGCACCCGAATGAGATACTGGTTATTGATGATGTAGCGGAGAATCCGTTGCCTTATCCACCAGGTGGCGTAAGTTGAGAGTCGAATGCCCTTTTCGACATCGAACTTCTCAACCGCAATCATCAGCCCGATGGTGCCCTCGCTGATCAGATCCATCATCGGAATGCCGGTATGCAAGTACTGCTTGGCGATGCTGACGACGAGCCGCGCATTCGCCAGCACCAGCTTCTCTCGGGCGTGCTGACGCTTCGCCTTCGAAACGCGGGGATTCTGGAGCGTGCGCATAAGCTCATCAACCTCGGTCGGCTCCAGCAACGTGATCTCCGAGAGCAGACCCAGGTAGCTGAGCATGGCGCTTTCGAGCCGCGCTTCTTCCAGCTCGCGCCTTCGCTCTTTATCCTCGTCCTTCATTCAATCAACAGCCTTCAGTTGGTAGCCCTTCTCCAATGAAATCCGTCGGGGAGCGAGTTTGAAGTAGTCATCCGGCAGGCACAGTTCCTCCTCCGACCGTTCCTCCTTTCGCATCTCTCCCAGTACCACACGAAGTACCCTGTCACCCGCCTCAACTTCTACTACCCTGATAAAGCCCGTTTCCCGCTGAAAATAGAGCTTCGCTTGGAGTTTTCCCCTGGCGTCCGACGAAACTAGATCCATGAACGAGACTGCGAAAGCATCGACGGACTCCCCATCCACGCGCCGCTTACCAAGCGAATGCAGCTTCATCCCCAGTTTACTCATCGACTTCTTCGCCTTGGAAAGGGGAAGCACCGCCAGCTCCGGTAGAGCCTCCACCAGAGCGACCTCGTCTCTGCGGTCAAACTTAAGTTCCTGATAGTTGAGGGTATCTGGAAATAGCAGGTAGAACCTGTGTGCAGCTCCATCCACCAGCAGCCCCACACGCTCCTTGCTCTGCCCTCCCGGGAGAGCATACGCACCCTCTACCAGTAGTAAATCTCCGGCAGCGAAGAAAGTGCCTTCTACTACCATCTTCCAGCCAGCCAGCTCATCCTCGCTCGCGCTCGCTTTGATAGTGGCGGAGAAATCTCGGGCGATTCCCTGCTCAGTCGATGCTGCCACGCCTGCAATCGCGCAAGACACTAACATCAGAGCGAACGTCAACATCCCAATGCTGCCCCGCAATTCACTCAGTATGTGAAGCACCTTCATAGCATCAAGCATCGTAGCCAAACACGCTGCCCATCATCCGCACTTCCATCGTTTAGATGCCTTTAAGAGCCATGTGAACCATCAAATCCACACATCTATGCGCGTAGCCCCACTCATTGTCGTACCACGCCAGCACCTTTATCAGATTGCCGTCCAAGACGTGAGTAAAACCGGCATCGAAAATCGCACTATGGGGATTCCCGCGGAAATCCACGCTCACCAGCGGGACATCATTATAAGCCACAATCCGCGCCATCTTGCCCTGCGCCGCATCACAGAACACCTGGTTGATCTCTTTGACCGTCGTTGGCTTCTCAAGCTCCGCCACCAGGTCTACCAGGCTCACCGTCATCGTGGGAACCCGCACCGCCATCCCGTCAAGCTTCCCTGAGAGCTCCGGCAGCACCAGGGCAGTCGCCACCGCAGCGCCAGTCGTCGTAGGAATCATCGAGACCTCTGCCGAGCGAGCACGCCGATAGTCCCGATGCGGCTGGTCAAGGATGCTCTGGTCATTGGTGATTGAATGCACCGTCGTCACCAGAGCCCGCCGAATTCCGAACTCCCTTTGAAGCACGCAGGCGACCGGTGCGAGGCAATTGGTAGTGCAGGAAGCGTTACTCACCACATGGTGCTTTGCCGGGTCATAGCTCTCCTGATTGACGCCCATCACGAAGGTGGGCACTCCCTCACTCTTTGCCGGAGCAGAGATAATCACCTTCTTCGCGCCTCCCTTCAAGTGCATACTCGCCCCCTCCAGAGTGCGGAATTTCCCGCTAGATTCCAAAACGATGTCCACGCCCAGCTCCCCCCACGGCAGCTTCGATGGATCCCGCTCCTCCAGCGTAATCACCCGATGCCCGTTGACTACGAAGTCATCACCTTCAAGCTTGACCTCACCCGGGAAACTCCCGTAGGTGGAATCGAACGCAAAAAGATGCGCCAGGATAGGATTGTCGGCAATGTCGTTCACTGCCACCAAATTGACCTCGTTCACCAGTCCCGACTGAAAGAGCGCTCGCGCTACCAGCCGACCGATGCGCCCGAAACCATTAATCCCGACTTTTATCCTGTTCATAACATTCCTCCCGCACTCCTGAGAGCGCTAGCCCTCCAAACATACCATAGGTCAAGATTGTCCAGGCTCAAATGCGCTATTTCATAGCTCAAGCTGACGTTTCAGCTCCGCTTCAGCCGCCCGCGGGTCAGCATTCCCATGCGTCTGCTTCATCACTCCGCCGACCAACGCTCTGACCGCGGCATGCTTACCGCGCCGGATATCGGCAACCACCTTCGGATTCGCGGCAATCACGTCAGCGCACACCTGCACCAGCTCCTGCTCGGCCACCTTCGTGTCGAACCCAAGTTCGGCGATGGCTTCGGTCACTGACTTGCCGCTGCCGAAAACCAGGGCAAACACTTCCTTCGCCTGCGACGAACCAATCTCACCAGCAGCGCGCGCGTTAATCAGATCGCCAAGCTGTCGCGCTGTAATCTTGCCCCGCTCGCCGCGCACGCGAGGACGATATTCCTGTAGCACCCAGTTCGCCGCTTCCCGCACCTTCCCGGTGAGTCCCACCGTCTCGGCAAAAAGAGCCAGAGAATCCGGCTCCGCACTGAGAAGACGTGCATCCTCCTCTCGCAACCCTCCCTGCAAGCAAAGAAACGCCGTCAGATGCGCGGTGCCCGAGGGGAATCGTTTCTCTTCACCCGCCCATTGGATGACGTGACCAGCCGCTTCAGTTCGCCGACGCGCCTCGGCAAGCTCTGCCTCTTCCACGACCAGCGGCGGAAGGTCTGGCTCGTCGAAGTACCGGTAGTCCGCCTGAGTTTCTTTCACCCGCATTGGCACGGTGCGAGCTGCTGCTTCATCCCAACGCAGAGTCTGCGCCGCCACCTCACTTCCGCTCTCCCACACCACCTGCTGGCGCTCAATTTCGTAGCTGAGCGCTTTCATCAACGTGGCGTATGAGTTGAGGTTCTTGATCTCGGTCTTCGTCCGCAATTCGTCACTACCCCGCGGGCGCACGCTCACATTCGGCTCGCAGCGGAAATTGCCCTCCTCCATGCTGGCGTGACTGATGCCGAGCTGCCGCAGCACTAGTCGCAGCTCCTCCAGAAACGCCACCGCTTCTGCGGGAGAGTGGAACATGGGGCGCGTAACGATCTCTAGCAGCGGAATGCCCGCACGATTGTAATCAAGAAACACTTCACCCGACGGAAGGTAGAATATCTTCGCCGTATCCTCCTCAAGATGCGCCCGCTCCAGCTCGGCTATACGCACTTCGCCGTCAAAGAAGTACTCCAGCCGCCCGCCCGCAAGCAGAGGAGTCTGATACTGCGTAATCTGATAGCCCTTCGGCAAATCGGGATAGAAGTAGTTCTTGCGAGCAAAGATGGAGCGGCGGGCGATCTCGCTGCCAACTCGCACGCCGAGTGCGAGCGCTTGCAATACGCTCTCGCGGTTCAGCACCGGCAGCACTCCAGGATGCCCTAGGCAAACCGGACAGATGTGCTGATTGGCTTCGGCAATCTCCCGCGTGTTCACTGCGGCGCAGCGGCAGAACTGCTTGCTGCGCGTTCTGATCTGCGCATGCGTTTCCAGACCGATGACAGCTTCGTACTCGCTCATTTCACGCCTTGAATTCGTCAAGCTTCTTCGCCACGAGCGGAGGAGTCCGGAAGCCAAAAGCCGCCGCTTCCTCATAGAGCCGCCCCATCGCAAGCAAGCGGGCATCTTCACCTGAAGGCGCCATCAACTGAATACCCACAGGCAGATTGCTCCTACTCAACCCCGCCGGAAGTGAAATAGCAGGAACGTTAGCCAGATTTGCCAGCACCACGCAGACATCGCAAGCGTACATCTTCGTGGGATCATCCATGCGCTCCCCCAGCTTGAATGCGAGAAAGGGAGAGGTAGGACTGAAAAGGAAATCCACCTTAGAGAACAGATCAGCAACAGAAGCCGCAACTAGGCGCCGCAACTGCCGCGCCTGGTTGTAGTATGCTTCGGCATAACCCGCCGAGAGCACATAGGTGCCCAGCAGAATCCGCCGCTTTACTTCCTCGCCGAAACCGGATACGCGCACGCGCAGATACTGCTTCTGCAAGTCCATTGAAGTGTCTGCGGGAAACCCAAGACCGTAGCGAATGCCGTCATAGCGCGCCAGATTGGACGAAGCTTCAGCTGCTGCAAGTATATAGTACGCCGGCAGAAGGTGACGCACCTCGGGCAGGCTCACCCTGACAACATCAACTCCCGCCGACCCGAGAATGCGCAGGCTGTCCTCGCAAAGCGCGATGACCTCAGAGTCCATCAGCTCCGGATCCATCAGCTCCTTCACCACACCGATCTTCGCACTCTTCAGTTCGCCGCGCTTGTCCAGAGCAGCCACATAATCAGCATCCGGCGGTGCCTGGCTGGTGGCATCCAGAGGATCCGGACGCGCAACCACATTCATCATTAGCGCCACATCCGTTACCTCCCGCGCGGTAATACCGATGTGGTCGAGACTGCTGGCGTAGGCAATCAGCCCATAGCGACTGATGAAGCCATACGTGGGCTTGAATCCCACGACTCCGCAAAGCGCCGCTGGCTGACGCACGCTGCCGCCGGTGTCGCTTCCCAACCCGACGAAGCTCTGCAATGCCGCCACTGAGGATGCCGCACCGCCTGAAGAGCCACCGGGCACGCGACTCAAGTCCCAGGGATTGTGGGTGGGAAAGTAACCCGAATACTCGGTTGAACTGCCCATGCCGAATTCGTCCAGGTTCGTCTTTCCCACGATGAAGTTCCCCGCCTCTTTCAACAGGCGAACCGCTGTCGCATCGTAGGGCGGCACATAACCAGACAGAATCCGACTACCGGCGGAAGTCGCCAGGTCGCGGGTCGCGATGATATCCTTCACCGATACTGGAATCTGCGAGAGGATTCGGTTTCCTCTCAATGCAGCAAGCTCAACTTGAGGCTCGGATGCATGCGGAGGCTCCTCGTCTGCGAGGGTGAGAAAGCTACTAACCTCCGGCTCCACGAAGCGAGCAAATCGCAGCTGCAACAGGAACAGTTCCCGGGCGTCCACCTCACCGCCCTCAATGAGCGCCTGCACCCGGTGAGCCGGCAGTCGCAGTAGCTCCTTCAAGCTCCATCACCCCCCTCCAGGTCGCCGATGCTGCCAACGCGGTAGTCTCGCGGCAACTCCGGCGAAGATTCAGCCTCGCATACCACATCTTCCGCCGTCTCCTGCCGCTCCTTCATCACCAGCGGAAGCACGCTTCCAGCATTCAGCTCCAGTGCCTTGATCTCATCGACGAACGCAAGCACCTGGGCGAACTTCGCCGCGAAATCAGCCTCTTCAGCCTTCGACAACTTGAGCCGTGCAAGCTCGCAAAGGTGATTGAGCAGTTCCTCTTTCACGCCAGCGCATTATATCAAGGTTTGCCTCCGCACGTTCCCCACATCACCCCCCCGCATCCAAGCGCGGCACTCGGAAAACCCCCGGATTCACAGCCTCTACAGCGCCCAGCCTGGCAGACCTCGCCAGACCGCTCACAGAAAAGAGAACCTAGTCATCCAACCACGGCACTTCGAGAATCGGTTCACTTGAAGCTGGTGAAGGAATGTGGTAAATTGAGGTTAACCCGGTCGGTCCTGATAGAGGTTAGGAGGGCACACGCCCGGCCATATGGGTGCACGCAGGAGGGACGCTTGGCGTCCCTCCTTTGTTCTGCCGTCTCCCGGCTAGAAAGTCTGGTTCAAAACGACCGAGGCGCCCGGATTCACCGTCACTTCCTGCTCCTTACCTTCGTAAGGCTCGTGCATCGCGGTGAAGTAGTAAACCGTGTAGGTGCCGGGTTTTAGGACGCTTCCGGTGTACCAGGTGCCAGACGAGAACTCGCTGGAACCTTCCCACGCGATGTTGCCTCTAGCGTCCACCACCTGGATTCTCACCGAAGTGGGGCTCCCGTCGGAGCGTGAAGTCCGCCCCGTAATCTCCCCAGGCTGTTGTTCGCAGGCTATGAGCAGGGCGGCAACAACAGCCGCTAGCATGAAATACCAGAGAAACCTCATTCTATCACCTCATTTCTGATGTTTATCCAGCCATTCACCGATGCGCTCCAGAGCCTTCTTGATGTTCTCTTGGCTATTCGCGTAAGAGAAGCGCAGGTATCCCTCTCCCATTTTGCCGAAAGCCTTCCCGGCAAGGCAGCAGACACCAGCCTCGTGGAGCAATCGCTGCTCCAGCTCTGAAGAGCTCATACCATAAGCCTTGAAATTGGGGAACACGTAAAACGCCCCCCGCGGGTTGTGACAGGTGACGCCCGGAAGCTCGTTCAACCCTTTCACAATGAGATCGCGCCGCACCTTGAATTCCGCCACCATTTGCTTCACCGCACTCTGATCCCCCAGCAAAGCCTCACCCCCCGCGATCTGCGTGAATGCCGCCGCGCAAGAGTTGGCGTTCAATGTGAGTCTAGTCATATGCACGGCCAGCTCCTCATTGCAGCACACGTACCCGAGCCGCCATCCCGTCATCGCGTAGGTCTTGGAGTGACCCTCAAGCAGTATCATTCGATCGAAAATCTCCGGAAAGTCCATCAAGCCGACGTGCTCGCCATCATAGAGGATGCGGCTATACACTTCATCAGAGAGCACCCACAGGTCGTGCTTCAGGGCAAGGTCGACCACTCCCTGCAAATCCTCACGGGTGAGCACCCCGCCGGTCGGGTTGTGCGGGCTATTGATTACGATCATCTTGGTCTTGGGCGTTATCAGGCTCGCCACTTCATCGAGGCTGAACCGGAATTCGTTCTCTTCTCGTAGCACGTAAGGAACCGCTTTCGCGCCCAGGAATTGAGTAACCGACTCATACGAGGGATAGCCCGGGTTCGGGTATATAACCTCATCGCCTTCGTCGATTACCGCCAGACCACCGAGGAATATCACTGGCTTCGCACCGGGCGTAATCACGATGTTCTTAGCGGTTACATGGCTGCCATAGCGGTCGTTGAGCGCCTGTGCATATTTCTCGCGCATCTCGGGAATACCTGCCGAAGGCGTGTAATGAGTCCAGCCGTCGTTGATCGCCTTGATGCCCGCGTCCTTCACGTTCCGCGGTGTATCAAAGTCGGGCTCCCCGATCTCCAGATGCACAATATCATGGCCCTCGGCTTCCAGAGCCCGTGCCTGAGCCAACAGTTCAAAGGCACTTTCGGTGCCAAGACGTGAGAGTCTTGTAGCGTATTTCACTATGGATTCCTCCTGCTTGATATGGAACCTCGTGGATTCCTATTCCAATTATGATAGCATAATCCCGCTCGCACGAGAGAATGAAACGACCTATCTGCGGCAACTAGACGAATGAGAAGAATGGACATTCTACCCGTTCTCGATGTCGCGCAAATGCGCCAAATGGATGCATACAGCATCCAGACTGTGGGAATCCCCGGAGAGACACTCATGGGTCGTGCTGCGGAAGGCCTTTTCACCGAGCTCGCCCAACGCTTCCCCGCTCGCACCACTTATATCGGTATCTTCTGCGGGCACGGCAATAACGGCGGCGACGGACTTGCGCTCGCGGAGCTCTTGTGGCTTCACGGCTGGCGCAACTTCAAGCTCCTCACCGTCGCCACCGAAACCGGAAAGCCGTTCTCCGCCAATGCGGATTACTACCGCCAGCGCCTGCAAGCCCAGGCAATCGAGCCAGAAGAGATCACCTCCCCCTCGCAGATGCCTCACGACTCCTTTGCCGTGAAGGTGGACGCCCTTTTCGGCACCGGACTCGACCGCGAGCTTTCGCCATTCTGGCAGGATATCATCCGGCGCTTGAACGAGCTAGCTGGATTCACACTCGCGGTGGATTGCCCCAGCGGTTTGAACGCTGACAGCGGACACTCTGAGGGCGCTGCAGTGAAAGCCGACCTCACGGTAACGATGGGCTACCCGAAGCGAGGATTTTTCACATCGGAAGCCAGCGAACTCGTCGGTGAGCTTGCAGTTCACGATATCGGGCTGGCACCGCTTGCGGATGCCGGAGTGCAGCCTGTTTCCTTCTACTTCCCGCCAGAGTTTTTCCGGGCACATCCGATTCCCGAAAGACGCGCCGGCGTCCACAAGGGCGATTTCGGCAAGCTCGTCGTCATCGCGGGAAGTCGCGGCTTCTCCGGCGCCGCCAAGATGGTCGGAAGAGCGGCGCTGCGTAGCGGTGCCGGACTGGTGCGCCTGTTCGTTCCCGAAGAAATCTACGACGTCATCGCCGCCGAAGAAACCGAAGTGATGGTCAACTCCTACTCGCCGCACCAGTTTGAGAAGCGCCCCGAGGGCTGGCAGAAACTGAAGCCGCATCTTCAGTGGGCTGATGTGCTGGCGCTTGGCTCAGGTCTTTCGGAGCGTCCTGAGATGCAGGAGATGGCGGACAAGGTGCTTGCAGAAACTTCGCTGCCATTCATTGCCGATGCCGAAGGCACGCTGGCGGCGCTTCGCTGGCTGAAAGCGCAGGAGGGCACGCACGGAAGGCTGGTGCTGCTGACGCCGCATCTGGGCGAGCTGGCGAAGCTCGCGGAAAAGCCGCTTGCCGAAGTGATGGAGGATCCGCGCGAAGTCGCGCTGAATCTCGCCCGGGAGCATAACTGCTACATTCTCGCCAAGTCCGCTGTCAGCTTCCTCGCCACCCCTTCAGGCTATGTCCTCTACCCTCCCACAGGCTCTCCCGTGCTGGCAAAAGGCGGAAGCGGCGATGTCCTCGTGGGAGCCCTTGCCGCCCGCATCGCCATCGCACTTCGCGCCGCCGAAGCGGACACGAGCCCCTACCAAGGCGGCTATCTTACTTCCGACTACTACTCCCTCTACCCTCCCGAACTCGCCGAAGACAACCTCCCGTGGCTTGAAGGGATTATGCGCGGCTATGCACTGTTCGCCGATGCCAGCCGGTTCGCCGCCGACTTCTATGAGAGCGACGAGAGCGTCCTCGCGGGCGAAGTCGCCGATATGATCGACGCCGACGCGGATGCGGATGACACCACGGACTGAGGGTATTCGCACTCAGCACTCAGCACTTAGTACTCAGCACTCCATCCCCTACCCCAACGCGAAACACCGGGGCTCGCGAAGTACCGCGGCGCAGGTACCTCCCGCTTAGGGCTGCTACCTTCCGGTCCTGACCCGGTTCACGGGTTTCCCCCGCACGGGTTCCCGAACCCCGGCTTGCGCCCATTCTAGCAGAAAGACTACCACCTGAGGGTCGGTCTGCGCCCAAAGAACTTTCGCCAATCTGCTCGCATCCAACCTATAATGCTCGCGCCCATGGACGAGGAGCAGAAACCCGGAAGCGCGCCCGAGGGAAATCCGTCCGGCAACGACTCCGACCCTCGGGACGATGCCACCACTCCGGCACGCGGGCTTGACTCGGAGCTTCCCGCGCAGACGGGCAGCCGCATCCCCACGGGTCTGACCGCATCCGGACAGCGGGCGGAGCTTCGCGCCGATCTCACTGAAGGGCCCTTGATGCCGCACATCTGGCGCCTGGCGATTCCTTCAATGGCGACGACGGCGCTTCAGGCGAGCTACCACGCCATCGACACCTGGTTCATCGCCCACATCCCGCTCATCGGCACGCAGGCGCTGGCGGCGATGGGAGTCTTCGGCTACTTCTTTATGCTCTTCATCGT
>MVCR01000019.1 GCA_002050035.1 Planctomycetales bacterium 4484_113
TCGTAATCAGCCTCCAGTCGGGCACGGGTGCTGGTGAGTCCTTCAACCCGCGATTCCAGCTCCATGACCTGCTTCTGCAAATCGTCGAAGTGAAACAACATCTCACGCGCATCCTGGCTGACCGCCGCCAATGCAAGCAGCGAGCCCACGGCTATCACTACGCCGGTGAGCACAGCCACCCATCGCGCTGCCATACGGGGACGCAGGCCGAACACGTTCACCTTGCGCTTTGCCGCTGCGCGTCCTATCCGGTCCCCGCCAGCCGCGACCAGCCCTGCCAACACAACGATTACAGCGAAGGTCAAGTAAGATTGCATACTAAACCTCTGACCGCGAAGCCCGCGTCACCGGCAACCCGCGACTGATATTGAGAATGCCCCACGCCGCCACCAGCCGCGTTTCTAGCTTCACCGCGGTTCGCAAGTACTTGCTGAGTACCAGTATATCCCGGTCATTCCCGATGAATCCCAGCGTTCTCAGCTCCTGGCGCACCTCCTCCTCATCCTCCGCCTTCCGGAGGAAACCCCGCACCAGCGCTCGCGCCCGATGATTCCAGGGATACCAGCACAGATTATGCGCCATGGCGATTCTCTCACCGCGCTCTGCATCCGGCGCCAGCATCTGGTAGAAGCTAAGGGCTTCGACCCCGTGCCATTCACCCATGGCTTCAATGACCGGAACCGTGGCTCTGAAGCCGCTTGGGCGCAGCTTCGCGAAGTCCCGTTTGAGCGCATCCGGCTCTCCCACCGCTGCCAGATTCACATCCACCAGGAACACCTGATTCGCTCGTTCCAGCTTGCGGTAGGGAGCCAGCAACTCACCCTTGTGAGCAACTTCGTGCGGCACCAGGGCAGCGAGCGCCGCCATGCGGGTCTCATCCCGCTGCAGCATGTCCACCAGAATGGACGCCGCCTCCGGCTCCTGCCGCGTGCTGAGAAAGCGTCCGATGAGCAGCCCCGTTTCTAGGTCCGCCACCCGAGCGACCCCCCTTATCCGCGACCAGGAAGCAGCCGTATCCTCGCCCAGGACTATCAGCGCCATCGCCGACTGAAGTTGCGAGATAACGGTGCGATGCCCGCGCACCACGGTCTTCAAGAGTGTCAGTATCTCCGGTGTGGCTTGTCCCCACTTCCGCAGCACCTGGCTTCCCGCGCTGATCATACTGTCGTGGGGGATGTTCAGATCCTTCCACAGTTCACCAGCACAGGTGAGAGGAGGCATCCGGGCAAGCTGCGTCAGCGCCAGCGTGGTCATCTCCATCCCTGGAGCCAGTAGGTAGCCACGCAGTTCCTCAACCGCAGGCTCCCAACCAAGAGCGTTCAACTCCGGCAGCACGCTCACCCATGCCTCCTCCATACCCCGCTTCTTCAAAGCGAGGAGCTGATCCTTGAGCTGCGGCACCGGCAGATACTGCAGCAGAACCGCCGCGCGCATCACAGTGTTCTTGTCCTCGGACCTCAGTGCAGCGCGAAACTGCTCAATCGCCTCTCTCTCGAGGTAAGCCGACGGAGCAGGCATGCGCAGCGGCTGGTACCCCGGTTCCAGTTGGGGTGCCCGCACGGGCGCCGCGAAGTACAGGTAGAGGGCAGCCACGACGAGCACGGCAGTGAGAAACGTCAGCGTAACCACTACCGGATCGCGCCATCTGCCTCTACCATTATTGCTCAACGGCGTACCGAACACGGCATTGATTATAGCGACTCAGCAGTTGCGAGCCTACGGAAGCTGCACTGGTATACGCCGCAGTGCACCCCCAACCTGTGGCAGAATCAGTCTCGCTCAAGCGCGCCGCGCAAGTGCGTCCTTCATCTTCGCCGCGGCATTCTCGGCAATTGCTTCCTCGTCTATCGGCTTCAGCATCGGCATATTGAGGACGCGGCTGAAGATGCCTTCCTCCGCCAGCAGTTCCGCCGCCCGCACCGCTCGGGAGAGCATCATCCCGCAGGCAATGAACGTGCCATCGTTGCCGCCGACTACTTCCACCGCCCTTCCTGGAACGAACGGCGTCTCTTCAGTTGTCACCATCGGCACGCGCTCGCGACCCAGGCGGAAGTAGAGAGGTCCCTCGTGCTGGGGAATCCACGCCATCATCCGGCGCGTCTCCCAGTAGTCCGCCGGAACGAGCACGGTCATATTGACCAGCCCCATCACGTTGCCCAAATCCTCCATGCTCTGATGCGAGCAGCCATCCTTGCCCACGGAAATACCGCCGTGCGCCGCCGCAATCTTCACATTCAGGTTCGAGTAATCCACCGTGTTGCGCATCTGATCCCAGGCGCGTCCGGTAAGGAAAATGGCGTAGCTGGAAAGGAAGGGGATGAACCCCCAGGTGGAGAGCCCCGCCGCCGTGTTCATCATATCCTGCTCAGCGATTCCACACTCCACGAAGCGCTCCGGAAACTCCGCCCGGAAGTACTTCGTATAGGTTGACTCCGAAAGGTCGGCATCCAGCACGACGACATTCGGGTTCTGACGCCCCAGCTCAACCAGCATCTCCCCGTACGCCTTCCGTGTCAGCTCGGGTTTCCACGCGGAAGAGGGAAGGATACCGTTCTTGTATTCGATCTTTGCCGCCATCTCAGCGTTCCTCCTCGGGGACATACCCGTCATAAACCGCCTCGCCGAGCGAAGCCCGTGCTTCTTCCACCGAGCCGTAGTCGAATCCCAGAGCCTTGAGCATCTTCATCACTTCATCGTCTTTCGGCGGTCGTCCGTGCCAGCCTGGGATATTCTCAAACTCGCCGGTTCCTTCCATCATCACGGTCTTGAAGAGAATCACTGAAGGCTGCCCGCAGGGATGCCCGCGCTTCGGCGTGCCCTCAAGCGCCCATTCCCACGCCTTCACGATATCGCTCATATCATGCCCGTTGGCGATATGCACCCGCCAGCGAAACGCCTCAAACTTGTCCGCCAGCGGCTCGATCCCCTTCACATTCTCGACATATCCGTCAATCTGCGCATTGTTGAAGTCCACGCTCAGGACCAGATTGTCCGTCTCGCGATGTCCTGCATGCATAACCGCTTCCCAGATGTTCCCTTCCTGCAGCTCACCATCGCCGCAGTTGCAGAAGACGGTGCGCTCGGGAACGCCGCGCATCCGCGCACCCAGCGCCATGCCATGAGCGACCGAAAGTCCTTGTCCCAGACTGCCGGTGGATACTTCCACTCCGGGAAGCTTGACCTTGCTCGGATGTCCCTGGAGGCGCGTGCCGAGAGTTCGGAAAGTAAGCAGATACCCCCGAGAGAAATAGCCCCGATGCGCCATCAGCGCGTAGTTGAGGGCGCTGCAATGCCCGTTGCTAAGAACAAAGCGGTCGCGCCCTTCCCAGAACGGATTCTTCGGCTCGCAGTCGAGGTAGTTCATCCACAGCGCAGTGAGGTAATCAGCCGCCGAAAGCGGTCCGCCCGGATGCCCGCTCTTCGCCGCGTTGCACATCAGCAGAATGTCGTGTCGCACCAGCCGCGCTGTTTGTGTAAGTTCCTCCTCGGTGAGATTGAGCGTTGACAATTTGCACTCCCTCATAAGTGGTAACGCCCGCAGAAGCGGGCATCGTCGATGGCGCTATTATACACGAGAGACTGCTGCCCGCCAACCCTCGCAGGCTCACCTGCAACGCCGGTGGAGTCCGTTCACGCGAACGCCCCTCCCCCGGCGGGGAAGGCAGTAAGCGAGATGATGCACTCCTTCCTGGGTGGCCCGAACCTACAGGCCGTACGAGTACCCCCGGCCACTCCTGAACCGGAAGTACTTGCCCGCGCTGTAGTCCTTCTCGTAGAACTCGCTCTTGTTCACACCAATCGGCTTCTCGGTGCCCGCACCATACAGAGGAATCAGCAGCTCGTATCCCTGCCCATCTTCCGTTCGCTCGTAGAAGATGCAAGTACCGTCTCTCCTATCGCCAATCTCCAGGGGCTCACCGGTCATCACGGAGACCCAAGCTTCCTCGTTGAGCTCTCCCAACGCCGCAAAGGCGTCCTCCAGTCTTTCCGGATAAACGTCGTACTCCAAGTGATACCCCTCCAGCGCGGGCAGCAGCAGATGCCCCAGAATCCACGACCGGTAGAGCTGAAGGAACTCCTTATCATTCCTAGCGTAGGACTGCATCATGTCAAACGGCGACGCGGAATACTTGCCTGACACGATGTCCTCCTCTCTCACCCAGCCAGGGTGGTTCGTAGGGTTGTTTCTCCACACGGCGGCGATGTGCTTTCGCGCGGCCAGCTTGCTCTCCATCCACAGAGAAGAGCCCGGAAGGTGTATCCCCTTGCGATACATCTTGGGGTCAACGGTCTCCGAAACGATAGCCTCAATCAGTAGAAGGTCCCCGTCGTTTGAAAGCTCCCACTTGGTGAAATGCGGCACCGGCAGGAAGAACAGATAAGGTCGCAGTTCTTCCAGCGAGGAGGGCAGCCTTCCCTGCTCGTATCCGAAATAGATAGCTAGGTGACCCGTCATCAAGTAGAGGTGACGCCTCGGGTCCGGCTCGGGTCCCTCCCCCGGCTCAAAAAGCGGGTATTCCAGCGCCGCAATCGGTTCGACTTGCGCAGAGCCTTGCGCGTGAGCAATCATCCAGGTGGTGACTGCGAATGCCGCGAGAGCCAAAGACATTAGAGACAGAATCTTGATCCTTCTTCTTATGGTCCCTCTTATCATTCTCTAACTCCTTTTACCCAACAAACGACAGAGCCCACTCTGAAAGCCATTAGTCTTCAGGAGAAGTGCACTCAACATAGATGGCGCTCCCGAAGTTGTAGAGTATCTGGTCTTGAATGGTCGCGCAAGCCAGCGGTTCTGGACCCCACGGACCACCCATAAAGACACTACTGAATGAGCACACATAGGGTTCTGTTTCTGCTACCAGCATCAGGTCGCCCCGATGGTGACAAATCCATGCGCACTCAGAGCAGTCATCAACGCATTCGTAATCGTAGGTCGTGAAGGGGCAGTTCGCTATCAACCAGAGGAAACTGCACTCCCTTGGAATGCTGTCAACCGGCAGCTTGGCCCAACCCACATATCCTGCCCCTGGGTTGCTGGTCGTCCACTCGTGTGCCTCAATTCGGCAGCATTCGGCGCGCGCATCAAACCGCAGCGCTATCATCAACAGAGACAGAGAAACACACACTAGCAATAGATTGGCTCTCATGCCTAAACCTCTAACTGTATTATACCGCTAGTTCTAGGGAACAGCAACCTGTTGCTCGGCGGTATTCCAGGTCGTCCCTTGTCGCAAGCTAGTCGGAACAGGTGCTCCTGACGTCCGCAAGCTGTTCATTGGGATGCATTCACAATCAGCGTGAAGAAAAGTGTGTGCTCGCCGTAGGCGTTCTCCACCGTTGGAGCGCAGAGGGGAACTTCCTGTCGCCCCCAGAATAATCGGCGGTGATTTCTCGGTAGAGATTGTGCGTTCTGCTCCCCCTCTGCCCCCTCGTCGAAATCCCAGATATCGGAAGCCCAAGACTCCTTGCTTGTTCCCAGCCAGCCCGCAGAGCCAACCCGAACGCGCTCAGAACCTGCATCCGTGCTAGAATACTCGCGGCGTCAGAGGGCGCAGCAATCACACTTATGAGCTGGTGGAGCGACCTAATCGGCAATTTCCGCGACGAGATTGGAATCGATCTCGGCACCGCCAACACGCTCGTTTACGTGCGCGGTCGCGGCATCGTCCTGCGCGAGCCATCGGTGGTCGCGATTGACCTGCCAACCGGCGAGGCGCTCGCGGTTGGTGAATCCGCCAAGAGCATGATAGGCAAGACCCCCGGTCGCATCGTCGCCATGCGTCCCCTCAAAGAAGGCGTGATTGCCGACTGGGAATACACCGAAGTGATGCTGCGCTACCTCATCAACAAAGCCACCCAGCCGCGCAAGCTCTTCCGCCTGCCGCATAAGGTCGTCATCGGCATCCCCTCCGGCATCACCGCGGTGGAGAAGAAAGCGGTCGTCGAAGCCACCGAGCGCACGGGCGCGCATCCTTCCTTCCTCATCGACGAACCGATGGCGGCGGCGATTGGCTGCAAGATGCCGATTGAAGACGCCGCCGGCAACCTGCTGGTGGACATCGGCGGAGGTACTACCGAAGTGGCGGTCATCAGCCTCGGCGGCATCGTGGTCAGCAAGTCAATCCGCGTCGCTGGCGACGCGTGCGACAAGGCGATTATGGATTACGCCCGCCGCCGCTACAACCTGATGATTGGCGAGCGCACCGCCGAGCGCATCAAGATTGAAGTCGGCAGCGCGCACGAATCCAGCGAGAATCTCACCACCGAGATGCGCGGCGTCGATCAGGTAACCGGCTTGCCCAAGGTGGTGGAGGTCACCACTGAGGAAATCCGCGAGAGTATGTGGGAGAAGATCGAGATGATTCTCAAGGCGGTGCGTTACACACTGGAGGAGACGCCGCCGGAACTCGCCGCCGACATCATCGACCAGGGAATCGTCCTCTGCGGAGGCGGTGCGCTGCTGCGCGATCTTGACCTCCTCATCTATAAGGACACCGGCATCGTCACGAAAGTCGCCGATGACCCGCTCTCATCGGTCGTGCTCGGCACTATGCGCATCCTCGAAGACTTCGACCGCTACAAGAATCTGCTGGCACGCGGCAAGTAGTCGCTGTAGGTCGGGGCATCCGCGCCGCGCCGTCTTTGTTCCTGAGTCGGCAGCAATCGCATGAGTGCGGATCCACTGGCATGCGACCTCCGGTGTTCTATCGAAGGCCGGCTAGTTCCATCCGCCTGATTTCACGAGGGATGCTTCCGTTTCGAAGGCGGCTCCCTGCCGAGCGCGGCAAAGCGGCTCCGCCGTCGGCTAGAGCCTGCTGCCAAAGGTTCCTTCGTCGGACGGATGCAGATCCGCCTCAATGAGCTCCACCAGCACCCGCACCACATCCTGAAGCATCTCCGCGGGTGCCTCACTGGGGGTGGCTTTCACTATTTCCGCAGCCATCGCCAGGACTTCTTTTCCTCTCGGAACGTCCCTTCCGAAACTTACTCGCAGTTCTTCCATTAATATCCTCCGGTCTGAGATACCCCCAGTATAGCAGTCTTCAGCCACCTGGCAAGAGCAGCCGCACGGAAACCGCCCTTCGGCACTACCCCCAGGCTGCCCTTCCCACGAAGGGAGACAACCAGTTCACACCATGGGATCGCGACCGAATTAGTCCAGTAAACACAATCCCCGCTTTTGTGGTATAATACATCCGTTAGTTTTTCGCACGGCGTATAAGGGAATAAGGAGCTACTCAGGAACTTCACGGAACTTCCGCTAAAGCCTTCCAGAGTATTCTTTCAAGGTCCTTCGACGGCGAGAACTGGCAAGATTTTTCGACAAGGAGTTTTGTGCAATGGCAAAGAAGCTTTACGTGGGTAATCTCAATTACTCAACAAGCGAATCGGCTCTTCGGGAGGCTTTCGGCGTGCACGGTGATGTCACTGAGGTGACCATTATCGAAGGTAAGGGCTTCGGCTTCGTGGAGTTTGCGACCGAGGAAGCGGCGGAGAAAGCAAAGACTGCCCTCAATGAGAGCGACCTCGACGGAAGAACCATCCGTGTGGATGATGCCCGACCGCGCACCAATCGCCCCAGCCGGGGTGGTTTCGGTGGAAGGGATTCCGGTGGTGGCGGTGGCGGCAGTCGCCGTCGCGGCTGGTAAGTTCCGGCGAAAAAACTGGCTCGTAGGCGAACGCATTCAGGCTAACCCCTGCTAGAAGCAACACTTCGAGCACCTGTTCACGGACGTGCGCGATCGGATTAGCTCACGCGACCCCGACACACGTACTCGGTTGCGCACGCCTCCGTGAAGGTTCCTACCAGCTTGCCGAGATGCCCGACTGCCGCCCGACTTGCTGCGTAAGCTGCGACACCTCCTCGCCGGTGAGCTCCTCCACGCCCTCCTCGGCGCTTATCTTCAGCGCGGACTTGTCGTCCAGCACCAGGATGACCTGCTTTCCCAGCGCCACGAATTTGCCGAGCGCGGGAGCCTGCTTCAAGAGCTCGAAGTACGCCGGGCTGAACGCCCGCACCTCCACAGCCTTCTGCTTGTCCGGATCGTAGCGGCTATCGGTCCAGTAACCGTCCACGGAGAAGAAGCTGAGGTCGCCCAGATACTTGATGCCCTTCACCTCCACTTCCTCGCCCGCGATATCGTAGTAGCTTTGCGGCGCCGCCGCGGTGCCCTGACCGCCGGCTGCCTGCCCTTTCAACTTCTGTGCGGTCTGCGACTGCCCGACTCCTCCCGCGCCTGACTTCGCTTCCCGCAGTGCAACGCCCCGATGCATTGCCATACCGGCTGCGTCTTCCTCCGGCGCATAGAAGTTACGCTCGTCCCGAATGAGAAAGCTCGTGTATTCGGTGATAATCCCGTAACGCTTGGAGAGCCGCACGATTTCGGCGACCAGCTCCTCGTTCATTCCGTGCAGGCGGATCTCATCGGTAAGGTAACCGATCTTGCGTCCCGCCCACACTCGCGGCACGAAGCTATGCCGGCGGCGGCTTTGGAAGCTCACAGGGAAGCTGAAGCGCCGCGTCTTGCCGTCAACCTTGCCGGTGAGCTCAAGGGTCGCCGACCCCGCGCCCGGCGCGAATCTCCCCGCGATGATTAGCTGGTTGCCCTTGAACAGGTCCGGCATCTCCTTCGGATACAGCTCTTTCACCTTCGCGCCCTTCACGGCGAGATTCACGTCCGTCAGCACCGGGCTCGAGATCTTCGCATACAAGCTCGACACCTTCGTCTCGATGTCCTCGTTCGGGCGCACGTATTCGGTAATCCCGTGATTGCCCTCGGAGAGCTTGTCCAGCAGGTGCGTGTTCACATCGTAGCCGACGCCGAAAGCGAACAGCCGCGCGCCGGCGCGATTGGCATTGGTTACATGCTTGATGATTGAGCCTTCGTCGGTTACGCCAACCGTGGGCAAGCCATCGGTAAGAAAGACGATGTAGCTCGGCTTCTTCCCCCCTTCCTCATCCAGCATGTCAAGCGCCTTGAGCAGCGCATCGTTGATATTGGTTCCGCCGGCGGCGTCAAACTGCTTCACGAACTTGAGCGCCTTTCTCAGTGTCTGCGGCGAGAAAGTCTTCATCCCGTCCTCAAAGCATTCCCACAGCTCGTCGGAATACGCGATGACGTTGAAGCGGTCGCCCTCGTTAAGGTTGCGCAGGACGAAGCGCAGCGCCCCCTTCGCCTGCCCGATCTTGTTGTCATCTCCCATACTGCCGCTCTTGTCGAGGACGAAGATGAAGTTCTTGTTGATGATTCGCCTATCATCGGACTCCACGCGCGGGGTAATCGTGGCGAGGAAAAACCCGTCCTCGCCGTCATCGGCGTCGTAGGCGAGCAGGCTCGCGCCAATCTCCCTCGCATCCACCGAGTAGTAGAGCACGAAGTCGATATCCGGGCGCACGTTGCTCTCCTCGTAGCTGAAGCTCGCGTGCTTATCGTCCTTGCGATTCACGCTGATGGCGTGCGACGGCGAGTAGATGGTCTTGATGGGAACGGTCGTGCGGATCTTCCCGCTCACAGTCACCTCATCCAGCATCTGCGCGCTGAACTTCTCGGTATTCAGCGGATACACATACTCGTAGACGCCGTTGTCCGCCTTCAGCATCTGCGTGTAGCTCATCTGCACGCGCTTGCGCTCGTGCGGCTCGATGGGAAAGACGCGCGCGCGAAAGGCGTCGTTGCCGATGTACTCCAAAAGCGCCGGATCGAGCTGCCTGCGCACGATTTCCTCATAGATCTCGCGGGCTTCCTTCGCCGCCAGCACCTTGCCGGTAATCTTCTCGCCGCCCACCCAGATGGCGAAGTTCTCCAGCACCGCGCCCTCGGGAATTGGAAACACGTAATCCGCCTCGATGCGCCGGCCGGTCAGGTTCTCGAACTCCTGGTCGATCTCCGTGCGCACGAAGCCATCCTGGATGTCGAGCGTCACCCGGTGGTAGCGGATGGCGAACGCCCCCTTAATGGGGATGTCCGGGGGCGGAATCATAATCCCATCCGCCAGCGCAGCCGGTGCATAAACAAAAAGCGCCGCGAAAAGCAGCGCCACAGCCATTCCAAGCCTCATCATAAAACACCTCGCTACCATAGTCCTCTTGACGCCCTTTCAGTCTAGCATGTTCAATCTAATTCGCGCCCCGTTCGCCAAGGAGACTATTGGAAGCACCGCCTCGCCGAGTCGCTGGTGGCGTCGGCGCAGAATCTCCCGCCGCCGACACTAAACCTGGTAAGCCGGTTTTCGTTGTCGTAGCTGAAGCTGGAGACGACCGGAGCAAGCGCCAGCGTCAGCTCGCCGAAGGAGCAGTCATCCGCTTTCCAAGAATCTGTAGGCATCCCCCTCCCTGAGGAGGATCTTGCCGGAAGACTCGCGCGCGATGAGCACCAAGTAGCCAGCCCGGAAACAGCTAGCGGAGATGACGCGCAAGGACGCTAATGATACAAGAAGGAACAAAGAAGAAATGACGCCAGCCGCTGCCTGCTTTCCGCTACAATCTGTCTGTGGATTTCGCGGCGGCGCAGGAGTTTGTGCTCTCACTCGAGCATGGCAAGATGGACTTCGACCTCGTCCGGCTGCGGCGCGTGCTTGCTGCGCTCGGAATCGCGGAGCCCCCCTACCCCATTGTCATCGTCGGCGGAACTAACGGCAAGGGCAGCGCGGTGGCCATCGCCGAAGCAATTCTCGCGCCGCACCTGCGCGTGGGGAGCTTTGTCAAGCCACATGTCTTTCAAATTAACGAGCGTATTCGCATCGGAGCGCGGGAGATTCCGCAAGCGGATTTCGCAGTCGTGGCGGAGGAGCTCAAGCGCTATCTCGACCGCAGCGAGGATAAGCTTACCTTCTTCGAGGCGACGCTCGCGCTGGCGCTGATGGCGTTCCGGAGGGCGAAGGTGGAACTGGGGCTCATCGAGGTCGGATTGGGCGGACGCTTCGATGCCGCCAACGCCCTGCCGCGAGTCTTGAGCGTCATCACCGGCATTTCGCGCGAGCACGAGCAGTACCTGGGCAGGAGCCTCAGTGGAATCGCTTTTGAGAAAGCGGGAATAATGCGTGAGGGCGTGCCAGTGATTCTCTCAGCGGATATTCCCCGCGAGCCGGTGGATGTCATGAGTGTGCTGCGGAAGCTGGCGCAGCTCAAAGGCGCGCTGGTGCAACCTCTGCCGGTATCGGCGCGGCGACTCAATGCACGGCTGCTCCCGCCCGAGCAGAGCTTCGCCCTGAGTCAGCGACGCGAAACCGCGATACGGCCGCCGGAGGAGTTGCGCCTGAATCTCTTGGGTGCCTACCAGGAGCGGAATCTGGAAGTCGGGCTGGCGATGGTGGAAGCACTGGTGGCGAACGAGCACATTCTCCCAATTGAGGTTCCGCCGCAACTGAGTGTCAATTACCGAGGGCGCTTCGAAATGCACGAACTGGGGCGGGGGCTCATCATCTTCGATGCGGCGCACAATCCCGAAGGCTGCATGGCGCTTGCGAGGAGCCTCGCCGCCTACTTCTCGCCGCACGAGCGCTTTCTGACTTTGTTCGGTTGCCAAGAGGGCAAGGACGTCCACGCGATGCTGAAGGCGCTTGCGCCGTGGGTGGAAGTACTGCTGCCGCTGAGAGTTGATGTGCTGCACCCGATGTCGAGCGAGATGATAGTGGAAGCGGCGCGCACGCAAGGAATCGAAGCGGCGGGACAAGGCGCGAGCGTGTCCGAGCAGGCGGATTACCTCAGAGGAGTCGCAACGGAGGGCGCACGGGTTCTCGTCTGCGGAAGCAGCTACTACCTGGGTGAAGTGATGGAAGCGCTGGGGTTCGGCTATCGGTCACCAGCGGCAAACGCTTGATTGGATTGAAGGCAAGCGTATGTGCTTCCGCAGCGACTACTTGACCAGCACGCGCGCAACGCTTTCTTGGTTCAGCACTTCGTAGTACGCACTTTGGCGGACGTTGTGCGCCAGATCCACCAGGATATTCGCCAGCGCCTTGAGGTCTTTCACCTTGCCGGCTATCAGCGGTACTTCGTCAGTCGCATTTTCATGCCGTTGCAGAACGACAAGCACGACGTCCTTATCCTTGCCCGCTTCCATCTGCGGAAAGTCGAAGACGTAACGGAAGGCATGCCGCTGCTGCAAGTCGCGCATAAAGTCGTGCCCCTTGAGCAGGCGCAGCATATCCTTGAGCAAGAAGAAAGCCCCGATCCCACCGCCGTCAAGGAGCCTAACCGCCTGGTCGAGATAGTTGGCAGCCAAGTTGTGGCTTTCTCGAAATGTGAAATTGCTGAAAATGAGGTCGAAGCGCAGCGAGATTTCATTGTTCTCATTCGGCGGCTCGCCAAAGGTCTCGGGAAGCTGAGTCAGGAAGTCGCGCGCACTCACATAAACCCCGGGGAAGCCGGAAAGCCACAGGTTGTACCTCGCCGCCCTGCTGAGGAGCCTGTCATTCTCGATGGCTGCGAAGTTGTTGCTCAGGAAGTAGTCCAGCAGATTGGTCTGGTTGATGAAGAAGTCCTCCCGCGCCTTCTTCGCCAGCGCGGATCCTTCCAGCGGAAGACGATACCGCACACCGTCGCGCTGCACCACTTCGATTTCCTTGCCGTGCGGAGCCCATGCCGCTCCCTCCATCCGCTCGAAAACCGCCGTCAGCACATGGCTCGCAAACTCGCCCGCCTGCGCAGCAGGGTTCAGCACCGCCTGACCGGGATGGGGCACCGTAAGCTCGGCGGCAAACCGGTAGTAGTCGTCGGCAATCACCAAACGCTCCGTGAAGTACGGCAGGTATTTCAACTTGAGCAGAGAGAGAATCTTGTGCGTGGACAGTGGCTCACGCTGCAAAGTGGTGATGTTCACACCTACGCTCTTGTCTTCCATCTCCATCAACTGTTGAATGAAGCTGAGAATCGCCTCGCGTTCCTTGGTCGCCAGAGAGCGTTCCTTCATCGACGGCTCAACGCGGTTGTAGGAGGTTACTTCAAGTGACTCACCTTCGCCCTCAACCTGCGACAGCTTCGTTGCCAGATCAACTTCAATGGGTGCCACGGTTGCCGTGCGCTCACGCAGAAGGTCGCGTGCCTGCTGTTGCGCCGCTTTCTTCAGCTTCACCTTGGCCACCCGGCCGGCACTGCGAGCCTTTTCCCGCGGTGCCGAGCGCGCCTTGAGAAACGACTCCTCGAGCTCCAGTTCCACCGGCTGAGGACCTTTCGCAACGCGAGCTGCCGGGCTTGTCACGCTTCGCTCCTTCCCCGACCACTCGCGCAGCCCCCAGGTTTTTCGCTCGGGAAGGAAACGACGGTCGCCGCGAGGGTCGAAGATAAGATGGGCTCGGGACACCTTCAGTTTCTCCGCAGCCTGCGTCACCAGATCATCCATGCTCAGAGGTCTTCCGTACTCCCGCAGAATCTCATAGACCTCGTCGTTCACCAGTCGCCATTCTTTCAATCCCCACTTGCCGTCAAAGCGCTTGAGCCGAGGGTCCCGATCGAGCTCCAGGCAAATATCGCGCACCTTGCACCCGAGAGCGGTAGCCAACCGGCTCTTGACCTCGCGCTCGAAGAGCAAGCGTCGCTCTCGCTCCATTACTTCCAACAGAGCCGCATGCTCGGGTAGTTTATCCCGCACTACGCTCCAGCGACCATCCTTCTCCTGATAGTAGCCCTGCTTGCTCAGGATGGGCATAATGTACTGGTCGACGCTTTCCTGCGACGGGGAGAAAGAGAACATCACCTCCGACATCCGCTCGGCGATCTCCTCAACTGTGACCGGTCCCAGGTAGTAAACGATGAACTTGATTATGGCTACGTTGCTGGTCAAGCCAGCCAGCTTCTTTCCCAGTTGTTGGCGAGGGTCGCTCATACGCCTTACTTGCCGAAACTTGATTATAGCACAGCTCCTGAGCGTCTCCCGCAGCGATGTTTCGAGCGCGAGCGAGCTAGCGAGAATGCACCTTGGCGATGCAAGCGAGCAGTCGAAGAAGCGGGTCCGGCTGCGAGTTCTCTCGGTCTAGCTTCCCTGTTTCGTGAACAGATACGTTGGTTCCGGCTGCGGGACTCTACCGAGGGGGAAGAGTCTTATCCTCAGTTGTTTCACCAGGCTCACTGGCTCCGTCTTCACTTTGACCGACTTCAATCCGATGAACGGCCCCGCTCCCTTGGCCATGAACTCGGTTACCGCCAGACGGTAGGTCTTGCCCGGAAGCACCGCTTTTTCGCCCACTACCAGCGAGGTCAGCTGTGTTGTTTGCTCGCGCTGCTGGCAGAGCGCCCGCAAACCGAACATTTGCAAGAACGAGCTGTTCTTGCGAGGATAGTACTTCACTCCGCTGGCGACCGCTGCCAGCAGTTCGCTGCCGCTCATCTCCACCTGCACGATGCGCGTATCCTTCAGCCTGTCCCACGGTACCCGCTCTCCCACCGGCAGTATCGGCCCCAGGCTCAGCAACTCACCTGCAGTGATGAGCCCACCATCGCTTTCGGGGAATGCCAGCGCCATGACTCTGGCGACCTCGTAGCCCCATGCAGTAGGTCCTTTCGTGGGATCGAGCGCCGAGGAAGGCGGAGCAGAGACATCGTTCGTAGCCGCAGCGGCGACGCCGGAACCTGTCGGCGCAGGCGGGACCACCAGGCTCTGCCGCGCGGTTCTCAGCGCCACACTCGCCAGCGCAAGACCGACCACAAGGACGAAGCCCAACCCAGCAACAAATGCGTAGATTGCCGTCCGCTCGTTCTTCACTCTATTGCCCATCTCAGTTTCCTCCACACCATATTCTACCCTCTCCGGCGGCGAAAGACTACCCGCTTGTGAGAAAAACTGTCCTGCTGTGGAGCTCGCCGCACAGGCGGTTCATTCGCCTTCGCTAATCGCGTAAAGATGCCCGTCTTCGCTTGCGAGATAGATAGTGCCATCGCCACCGATGGCGGGAGAGGAGCTGTTCACCGCAGCGCCCACCGTGTTAGTGGTTAGGCGCCACTTCTCGCTGCCGTCGGGATTGATGGCAAAGACCAGTCCCTCAAAAGTCCACTTGAAAGTCACGGGGTCGTAATCGGAATAGTAGGTTGGCATATAGACGACGCCGTTGGCATCCACCACCGGAGCGGCATGAGTGCCCATCAGGATGTGCTCGTCGCCGCCGGGAATCTCAAAGCTCCACAGCTCGCTCCCATTATCAGGTGAAAGCGCATACAGGCTGGTGTCGTTCACATAGATGGTTCCGTCGGGGCCAATGGCAGCCGCCGAAAGCGAGCCCTGGGCAGGAACGTATCTCCACTTCTCCGTGCCGTCGGGATTGACGGCGTAGAGCCGGGTTTCTATCGGCATCGGCAGTGCAATCTCAATCGGCACATAGATGGTGCCATCGTCGCCGATGGTCGGCGAATCGGTTATCGACGCCGTCTGATCCTCTGGAAGCTCGGGATAGAAGCGCCACTGCTGAGAACCGCCGGAGTCAACCGCATAGAGATAGCCGTCCTGGCTCCCCACATAAATGGTTCCATCGCCGGCTATCGCGGGTGACGACTTAACAGCCGCGCCGGTGGAGAACCGCCAGAGCTCCTCCCCATCAGGCGAAACGGCGTAGAGATTCCTGTCCGAACAGCCCACATACACCGTGCCGTCAGGCGCCACCGCGGGAGACGAGTACACCGAATCGCCGGTGGCAAAGGTCCACTTGACCTGACCATCCGCATCCACCGCCATCAGGCGCGCGCCCAGTGTGCCCACGTAGATGGTCCCGTCGGTCGCCAGCGCGGGTGTGCCGTAGATGCCGTTGCCAACATCCAGCGACCATTTCAATGAGCCGTCGGGATTGACCGCGCGCAGGATGCCCGTAACACTGCCGACATAGGCGACGTCGCCCGCAGCCAGGATAGGGGAAGCACGAAGCGCCGAGACCGCGAAATAGGACCATCTTATGGCAGGTGCTTCCGGACCCGCGAAGGGGCTGCAACGCTGATGTTTCGGCTCGCGACCGTACATCCACCAGTCGCCCCTCACGTAGGACTCTACAGTGAGGTCAAAGGTATAGGCATCTTCGCCATAGAGATTAGATACGTGAACTGTCACCGTATAGACGCCTGGCGCACCCAGCGTCACCGTCGGCGCAGCGGCATCGCTCGTATTCGGCTCGGCTGCGCCACCGAAGTCTCAACGGTAACGCAACGGTGGCGTGCCGGCAACCTTGATGAAGAAGCTCTGCGGTCGCCCCTCAGTGCCGCTTTGCGGACCTGCGCTCACAATGCGCGGAGCCGACCGCCCGATGACGTAGAGCTTGCCGTCCTCGTTACCGACATAGACGTGACCATCATCGCCGATAACGGGGGACGTGGTGAAGTGCCTGGCATCCAGCTTGAAGCGCAATCACTCCGCGCCAGCTCGTGGCGACGTAGATGGTTCCCTCCACGTCCACCGCCGGAGCGCCAATGACATA